>NZ_CP089291.1:4189390-4523038 GCF_022818495.1 Fodinisporobacter ferrooxydans
TATCATGCTGTACAAATACCAATTCGCGGTATTTATAAAAAGCGCTGCGGCTTAATTCGACTTGTTGTACTGCTTCATTCACCGTTTGCACTTCACCGCGAGCCATCATTTCTTTTACTTTTACAGTTTTCCACATCGCTTCCGGCAAAATTTCTTCTGCAACCAGATAGAATTGGCGCTTCTTTTTCATAGATCCCCCTTCTGTCCGATTCGTGAAGCTTCAAAGCAATTTCCAACCGTTCACCAAGTATTATGCAATGTACGATGATACATTGTATTTGCATAGAAATGCTTTGGTCAGGGGCATTTGCAAGCACTCACTTATCCAGATCTACAAAAGTTTATTCGAGATCAACATTCGTATGTTCTCCATAAAAGGATTGCTATCCGCGTATAGTAGACAGTATACATGGAAATTCTACGCCTGGCAATAACCAAAAATCTCATAGTCAAACACGCCATAACCCAAACCCTTGAAATACAAATGAAAAGATACAACAAAAAATATAAATGAAAAAACATCCAACTGTAAGTCGAACACTACTTACAAATTGGATGCAGTCGAACACTGCTTACAAAATTGGATGTTTTCCCGAGGATTTCGACCGCAATCTACACCGTTACCGATTCCTGCTGATAGTTGCGGCGAACCTGAATATTCGGACTGGGAGCCGGGTTGATGTGCACAGAATGTTCAATATATATCTGATGCCACAATATAAACATTAAAATCGTCCATACCTTCCGGGAATTGTCGCGTACTTCCTTGCGATGATCTTCCAGCAATTGCAGCACGTATGATTTGTCGATCAATGAATCGATCGGGCTCGATTCAATCAACTGATATGCCCAGTCATAAAATTCATTCCGCAACCATTTTCGCATCGGTACAGGGAACCCCAGTTTTTTTCGGGTCGATACTTCCTTGGGCAAAATATCTTTGACTGCTTCCCGCAAGACAAACTTTGTCGTATTGTTCATCAAACGATACTGCATCGGAATTTTTGCGGCAAATTCAAAAATCTCCTTATCCAAGAACGGCACGCGCAATTCGAGAGAATTGGCCATTGTCATCTTGTCTGCTTTCATCAAGATATCGCCGGCAAGCCAAGTATGAATATCCACGTATTGCATTTTTGTCACATCATCATACGAAGCAGCACGCTGATAATAGTTTCCCGTAATGTCAAAAGGTTTCACAAAACCGGGCGCATCCGCATTGATTTTTACGAATCTGCGTTTTTCCTCATCCGTGAATATGAACGCATTTCCGACAAATCGCTCCTGCACAGGTTTGGATCCGCGCATCAGAAAACTTCTGCCTTTGACACCTTCCGGCATATAGGCTGCCATGGAACCCAATGTCCGCCGCATCGACGGCGGCATATAATCAAACATTTTCAAGGATAAAGGTTCCCTATATATGGTATATCCGCCGAAAATTTCATCGGCCCCTTCTCCTGATAACACAACGGTAATGTACTTGCTCGCCAATTCGGCTACAAAGTATAACGCTATCGCAGATGGGTCGGCAACCGGCTCATCTTGATAAAATGCGAGCCTTGGCAACTGCTCCCGATACGTTTCCGCCGATATGACGACATCCCGGTGCTCTGTCCCCAGAATCCGCGCAGTCTCCCGTGCATATTCGATTTCGTTCATTCCGCCGGCACCTTCAAAACCGACTGTGAAAGTTTTTACTTGCTCCATTTTCCGTAGTAATGCAACAACCGTGCTGGAATCTACGCCGCTGGACAAAAAAGCGCCGCGTGGTACGTCGCTGTTCATATGTATCTTGACAGATTCCTTTAACAGTTCCCGTGTCCCTTCAACAAAAAAGGACAATGGCTTGTCCGGTTCCGGATGAAAGGATGCCTCCCAATACCGCTCAATTTTTAATGTTCCGTTTTTCAGAACCATTCGATGGGCGGGGGGTAATTTCTTAATTTGCCGGAACATCGTATCCGGCTCCGGTACGTATTGAAACGTTAAATAATTCCAAAAAGATTGGGCATCCACTTCCCGTTTGACACCCGGAACTTGCAATAAACTTTTGATTTCCGAACCAAACGCAAAATGGTCGCCAGTTTCCACATAATAAAAAGGCTTGATCCCAAAGTAATCCCGAGCTGCGAACAGTTGCTGATTGCGGCTGTCCCAAATCGCAAATGCAAACATGCCGCGCAGTTCTCTGACACAATCCGGTCCTTTTTCTTCATAAAGGTGAACAATGACCTCTGTATCTGCTTCTGTTTTAAATGTATGTCCCAAATCGATCAATTGACGGCGCAGGGACTGATAGTTATAGATTTCACCATTGAAAATAATCCAAACAGTACCGTCTTCATTGGATAGTGGCTGATGCCCGCCTTCCAAATCGATAATGGATAAACGGCGGAATCCAAGTCCGACCCCGTGATCCAAATACACGCCATGATCATCAGGTCCTCTATGGATGATTTGGTCGCACATGCGGATGATTGTCGTTTCGTCAACCGCTTGATTGTTTTTGGTCATCAGACCGCATATACCACACATGGTTGGTTTCTCTCCTTTGTATGAACAAAAGACCACATGCGCGTGGTCATAAAAGTAGTGTAGTATGTTTACACTTGTACGTCAACGAACACATTTTCTCTTATTTTTGAGAAGATGTTCAAAAAGCAGTCAAAACCCCACGTTTTGAACACGCACTTCGGGAAAAACTTCCCGGCAAGTCTTTTTCACGATACCATAGATTTTTATGCGTGCATATAGGCGTATGTGTTCCGCGTCGTTGAATCATACCAGATCAGAATGATGCGCAAGGATCCATCCGCAGTTTTCCCCATTCCTTTGATCATGACTCCGGTTGGATTTTTTGCCTGCAAAGAGTTCCAAAGGGGCGGCTGTGGATCCGATTGTATGGTATATTGGCAGTTGCCATTTTCCCTGGCAATCCAGTCGCTTGTTCCACGCCAACTCCTGTCGCTATCCAGTTTCTGTTTCCCCAATTCCAATGCGTCTTGCGCCAAAACATTCGCCTTCAGCATTTGTTCCGTGCGGGTCACTTGGCGATTTTGAATCTCGGCATCTGTAATCAAAAATCCTGCCAATGTCAAACATACTACCATAATTGCCAATGTAAAGAGCGAGATAAAACCCTGTTCATTCGTTTGCAGTCCCTTTGCATATCGGATTGCCATTCGGATTCGAACTCTTTTTGTCACGACACGGACAGCATTTCGGACTCCTAGATGACTTTTGAATAAAATGTCAGATCGTAATGGACCGGTTTTTTGTCGTCTCCAAGATTGATTTGAATACGAAGGGCATTTGGTTCGATCCGCTGGAAATTCACGCTTCTCACATTTGTACAGGCAACTTCACCCCCACGGCCATTGATCAAGCGAACCACGTGCATCGCTTTTGGGTTTTTGTTGAACCAAAGCTCTACGGTTCCCCCTTTGGCAAGATCCAGTTGCAGATAACTGCCGACAGTGACGATTCTTGTGCTTTGGTTTACATCTTCCCTTAATTGTTGAAAAAAGACTGTTGCTTGCTCCATTCCATCCAGTTGCCTCGTACTTCGATCATACTGATGCCATACAAAACTTAAAAACATCAAAATAAGACTGAACAATAGGATAGAAATACTGACACTCACCAAGAGATCCCATAAAAAAATCCCCCGTTCATCCGTTCTTTTTCGCAATAGCTTTCAATGCCTCCCAATGAATGTTTCTTTGGCGTCCGTCAACTTCGATCCACTTCACATCCACACGATATTCGATCAGCGAAGGGAAATCAGCAGCCACCATGGGAACACGTGTGACGATATAGGTGATCCCATTTTGTGATCGTTCTATTTGTTCCGGTACATTTATTTGGGATTGTACCGCACTTTCGAGAACGTTATCTGCAATTTCCCAAGCAATCTCTCTGTGTATGCTTGCAGACTGCAACAACAGTGTCGAATGCAGTGCAAATACAGCACTAAGGGAAGCAACCGAACATATGGCGACAGCAACCAGCGCATCCAGTGTAAACATTCCTTTTTCGCCGATGCGGCCGATTTCCCATCCATTGATCCGTTTATGGAGCGTGTTTCCTGTATCTCCTCTTTCGATCTGCATACTCTCCTTTTGTTCGATTTTTAATAAAAGAGGATGTTCAAAAAGTAGTCAAAACTCCCCGGCGGATTGCTTTGCCGAATCCCAAAAAGGCTTACTCATGTACCAGACACGTACACTCCGTCGCCTTTTCGTGCTTCGGCTTCGCACTCCTTGTGTCTTACTTAACCACTTTTTGAACACGCACTAAAAGCAAATCATTCGTCACAACTAATTGCCATGTTCAGTTTCTATGTTTAGTTTCTATGTTTAGTTTCCATGTCTAGCTGCCATGTTGCAAAATATAAGGAAGTATGCTTACTTGACCTGATTGCATATAAAGAACAAGATTACGAATATCTCCATAGGAATCTGTCAAAATGATTTGTCCGCTGGTTGACGTTCTTCCGTAATAGTTATAGGTAATCTCACTGGATGGAAAGTTGAAGTAGTTATATTTGTAAGTGATGAAAGAAGGGGGATTGCGTCTATAAACAATGCCATTCGCCAAAATTTGATACGCCGGGCGCAACCGTTGCCATTGGAGAAGGCAAACCGAATGTGTCCGAATGGCTTCCTCTTGGCAATAGGTGATATCTGCTTTGACCTGCATCGCATATTGATTGAGCATATAGATTTCCAGATACCGTTTCAGACCAGCAATCGTCATACTTGAAACAATGGAAACAACCATCAATGCGAGAAGCAGCTCGATCAGCAGCATCCCCTCATGTTGTTTCAATATCTGCAACGTCTTGCACCTCCATTTTCCAGGCTTCCGCTCTTTAAGGAGTGGTCGGCGATACCCCATCCGTATCCCCCAATTCCCCATGTACACTGCATGATACTTGTGCCGTATCGTTGCTGATGATCACTGAAAACTGCCCGCCGGATGGTTCTTTTGGCTTTGCCTGTAAATACTTGTCGCTGACAAGAGTGTTTACTATTTCATCCGTTGTTCCAGTCGGATAGCTGTGATTTTCTACCCAATAGCTGTCCAGAGCAGTGCGAATCAATCGTTGGTCTGATTCGCAGGCCGCTTTTTGCGCTTTTTCGCCGGAACCACGCAAATTCGGTATGGCAATTGCCATCAGGACAGAAATGATAAAAACGCTCACCATGAGTTCCAGCAAAGTGAATCCGCGATCATTTGCAGGATAAGAAATGAACCGTTGTCTCTCCTGGCCCCTCTGTCTCCTCTGAAATGGTGATATCTGCCGCTCCCGCTTTCCATGCATCTGCAATCATCCTTCCTGAACGTGTCGAAAAATTCGGATACTATCCACACAATTCTTTTCCGTCGATCCTGTCATGCTTTCATATTCCATCTTAGAAAACACCGTGTACGATTCTATCCACATCATCCATTTCTATCGATCCAAACAGCTACATGGCTGACATCAATTGGAACATCGGCAATAAAACCAATAACACTGTCCCTCCTACGAAACCGCCGATGACGATCATGAAAACAGGTTGCAGCCGTTCAATGAAAAATCCAATGGCGTCCCTCCATTCTTCCCGCAAAACATGTGCAGCGTGCGTAAAGTTGCCCGCCAAGTCACCCGTTTGTTCTGCTAATTGAATCATTGCCAACAAGTCATTCGTAAAAGGAAAGGATTGCGCGGCTATTGTCGGAGAATCCCCCTGCAGAATGGACTGATGGAATCTTTCCGCAAAGTATTGCAATAAAGGTTGCTGCTTTGACATCTCCATAATTTGCAGACTTTGTGAAAGAGATACTCCCGCTTGTAGCAAAATCCCCAGGGATTCGGCAAAAGCCACACTAAACCACAGTTTTAAATACATTCTGATAAACGGGTATTTACAGGCGGACAGGAATGCTGCGGCTAATCGCTGAGGTTGCTGCCATAATTGGTACACTCTGAACCAACACAAAAGCAGCATGCCAATGCCACAAACACCGATTGCTGGCAACCCATATCGGATGCCGACGAGGGCCAGTTGCAAAGATTCACTTACATGGATCCCCATCATCTGATACATACTTTGAAATTGCGGCAAAACAAACCATGCGAGAAACGAAAGCAAAATACAGGTTGCCAGAAGAATCGTGAGAGGATATGTCAGCAGTTTGCGGATTTGCCGCTGCCACTCGAGCTGCTGCTGATAATGGCGCTTCATCATCTGTAAACAAAGGGCAAGTTCTCCTGTTTCTTCCCCAATTTGCACCATATGTACAAAAAGCGCCGGGAGACGTGTGGAATGCAGGGAAGCAGAAACTCGTTCACCCTGGTGAATGGCCTGCAGCAGTTGACCTGTGATGGCGGTCAGTTGTGGATGCAGAAGCGACTCGGATCGGTACAATGTTTGCAAGCAGTCGGAGATTGGCAATCCGGCAGCAAGCAATCCATGAAACATGCGTGTCCAACGAACAATGTCAGATAACGGAATTCGGCGTTGTGTCAGCTGTTGCCATCGAAATATCAGAAGTCTGCCCTGTCCCGCTAAACCAGCGAGCCATTTCATGCGAATCGGTAATTCCCTCCTTTACGTAGCGCAAAAGTATATTATCCAACATCTCCATCCCTTGTTTTCTTGCAAGGAGTCGCAATTCATCTTCACTGCCGTTTTGTGAGATCAGCCGTTTCAGCGATGCATGCAGCGGAAGAATTTCAAAGGCGCCTGTTCGCCCGGCATAGCCCGTCCCATTACACGTCTTGCAAGTCAGTGATTCCATACTTCCATCTACGCTTATGAATTTTGGATCATACGAACCCGTCTGGTGATGTGGCGCATCTGTAGCCGGATGATCAGAAGTTGGCTGTATATTTGCGGGGATATCATGCATGCAGCCATGGGGGCAACGTTTTCGCACAAGCCGTTGTGCAATCACTCCTCGTAAAGCAGAAGCCACCAAATATGGTTCGATGCCCATATCAATCAAACGTACAATCGCCTGTATACTGTCAGATGTATGCAGCGTACTAAAAACCCGATGTCCGGTTAACGCAGCCCGAATGGCGATTTCCGCCGTTTCGGCGTCCCGGATTTCTCCAATCATGATAATATTCGGATCTTGTCGCAACAATGAGCGCAAACCGGTCGCAAACGTAATGCCTGAACGGGAATTTATTTCGACTTGCGTGATTCCTTGAATCGAATATTCGATCGGATCTTCCAATGCCACAATATTGATACGCGGATCGTTGAGCAATTGCAGTGCGGTATATAAAGTGGTAGATTTACCGGACCCCGTAGGTCCTGTGACGAGGATCATCCCGTATGGAAATTCCAATAAGTTTCGGAACACCTGTACTGTCGAACGGTCCATTCCCAATTCTTCCAATGACAGTCTGCCATTTGTCGCGTACAGAAGACGCAGCACCAGCTTCTCACCGTCAATCGTAGGCATGGAGGAAATGCGAACATCGACTCTGTGCGGCTGTTTTTCCTGCATATCTCCTCCATTGTCGATGATCCACGGAAAACTTCCATCTTGAGGGCGCCGCTTTTCCGATATATCCATACCTGCCAAATTTTTCAGCCGAATGATGAGTCGCTGTGCATCTGCTGCCGGAATCGATTCAGGCAATGTAAACAACGCCCCATCCACTCGCAGCCGAACACGATACGCATGTTTGTATGGCTCCACATGAATGTCACTTGCCCGTTTTTCGACTGCAAACTGCAACAATTCATCCATTCCCACCATCCCTTCAGAGCTTGGCAAACGGAACATACAACACCTCCCTATGGAGTCATTAGAGGATATGTAAAATCAAACACGGCATTTTCCTCTTTTCCCATGATCTTGAAATATAAATTCTACATCGTCCGCCAATTTCCTTTTTGTTTTTAAATAAAAGTTATTTATTAAATAACATCATATTGTGAAAATATCCCCTGCTATATTTACGATTGAATTCTTATATGGCTTTATCCGCAGGGACCTGTCGATACAATGGCAACGGATATTCTTTGGGTTGTCAACTGTGTTGCATCGATTCGATATGCGGCCATCTCCCAGGTATCCGCTATACGATACAAGATAATGCTCAATGTATCTTTAGACCAATGTCCAAGCACATCTATCAATGATGGCACGGATTTTCCCTGAACATCCGGATGACTGTGAACAATGCCGATCAGATGTGCGGCGTGTTCGCTCCCTTTTTTCGCAAATAGCGCCGAAATCAAAGCTTCCGGATCCATGACAAACCGATTGGGTACCGTAGCGATATTCGGAATTCCAATGTATTCTTGTCCAATATAATCCGAACCCTTGTGCCCAAACAAAAGACCGCAGATCTCCCGATTGGGAGACGCAGCGGCCTGTGCAAACATGATTTGGCGCAAAAATTCAGGCACGAGCAATCGTTCATGTGCAACCGAATTCCCCTGTGCAGAAATTTTGGAATCTATGGCAGATTTATTATTCACTATACTCAAACTCCAGATCTCCGACGATGACCATATCCCCATCCTGTGCGCCTTTTTCTCGCAGCGCCTGATCAACGCCGATCCCTTTCATAATCCGTTGGAATCGTTTGACGGCGTCGTATTGCTCAAAATTGGTCATGCGCACCAATTTTTCCAATCGTGCACTTTCTACAATAAATGCACCGTTTTCCTGATGAATAGTAAACGGAATCGCTTCTTCCTCAACCTTGTATACTTTACGTTCCGTTATTTCTTCCACAGATTCCAGGGCATCCGGCTCCATTGCCGGGATGGAGTCCAGAATGTCAGCAACTTTGTACAACAATTCCTGTATACCTTGCCGAGTCATACCGGAAACAGGATAGATGGGAAACCCGTCCCCCACCTTCTGCCGAAACTCTTGCAAACGTTCCTCCGCTTCCGAAATGTCCATTTTATTGGCTACGATCACTTGCGGACGTTGTTCAAGTTTTGCATTGTAGTACTGTAATTCTTCATTGATTTTTAACCAATCTTCATAGGGGTCCCGGCCTTCCGATCCGGCCATGTCCACGACATGCAGAATCACTCGTGTCCGTTCGACATGCCGCAAAAATTGCATGCCAAGCCCCTGGCCTTCATGTGCACCTTCAATCAATCCGGGCAAGTCTGCCAATACAAAGCTTCTGCCATCTCCCACATCGACAACACCCAAGTTTGGGGAAAGTGTAGTGAAATGGTACGCCCCAATTTTCGGACGCGCCGCAGACACTACAGAAAGCAGCGTAGATTTCCCGACACTTGGAAAACCGACGAGTCCTACATCGGCAATTACTTTTAATTCCAATTGTACCCATCGCTCTTCTCCAGGTTCGCCTTTTTCCGCCATGTCCGGAGCTTTGTTTTTGGCTGTGGCAAACCGCGTGTTGCCGCGACCGCCGCGTCCACCCTTTGCCACGATCAGTTGTTGGCCATTTGCCGTCAAGTCTCCCAAAAACTCACCTGTATCCGCATCTGTCACAACCGTTCCCGGCGGCACTTTTACGATATAAGATTCAGCAGAACGTCCGTGCTGGTTCTTGTTCCGGCCATTTTCTCCCGGCGATGCTTTATAATGGCGCTGATACTTAAAATCCAATAGTGTACGCAGCCCTTCATCGACTGCAAAAATCACATCGCCGCCATGTCCACCGTCGCCGCCAGCCGGACCACCCTCCGGCACATATTTTTCACGGCGATACGCAACCATTCCATTGCCCCCATCGCCGCCTTTTACATACACTCTCGCTGTATCAACAAACACCTGTTTCCGCTCCCTTTAAGCAATTTCCAGTAATAATGACTCTTCATTCAGATGAATCTGCCAAGATTTATTTTCATGCAAACATTTGGACTGCAACGATTCCTTCCAATTCCTATCTTCATGTTTCCCATAAACCAGCATTCGAATTACCTGGTTCTGTAGAAATTCCACATCGATAAGCAAGGACAAGTCGTGCTGCTGTGCATACGTGCCCAACACCTGCAAAGCATGACGAAAATGGGCGACCCCTTCCATTGTGTAAACATTCGAATGTTCGGAAGATTCCGAAGAAGCAATTGATACAATTTCAAGATCGAGTAAAGGATATAGGATGTCCGCCTCCAACAATGCAAATGCGATATTCGTATCGGGATAGCTTGACAAAATCGCTTGTTTTTGTGCCCGATCAATCACCTGTTGAAAGGAATTCATCATTTGTTCTGTGCGATTCAGTTGATAAAAACCGCGAATCAACTGCAAATCATTCATCACGTCATGGCGATATTGACGCAAAAGTTGTATGACAATATCAAAAACATCTGTGGAAATATCCCTTCGATTTGGAAATTCTGTCAACTGCCCAAACACTGGAAAACGCTTTTGAAGAAACATCCGTGCGTATACCAAGATCGATACAATTACAAGCAACAAAACGTTTATCGATATATGAAGCGGATACAGCAAATGACGATCTTCGACATCCACATAAACATTGACTGCCATTGCAATCACGGAAACGATGCAAGCAAGGGTTACGACTTTGCGCAACATATGGATTTGTTGGTACATTTCCTCCATTTTTGCAAAACTCCTTCACCTAACGTTCAAACACCGGAAACTTTTCAATCAGGATATAAAAAAGGCCTGGAAACCCAGACCTTTATACGTGTTATAAGAATTACGCCGATTGGAGCAATTCGAATCCTTTACGCTTCAACTGCTTGATCTACAGGATACACACTTACACGTTTGCGATCACGGCCATAGCGCTCAAAAGCAACTTTGCCTTCGACTTTAGCAAACAACGTATCGTCTCCACCGATTCCTACGTTAACACCTGGATAAATTTTGGTGCCGCGCTGGCGAACCAAAATGCTGCCGGCAGTCACAACCTGACCGTCTTGGCGCTTAACTCCCAGGCGCTTCGCAATACTATCACGACCGTTGCGGGTACTACCTACCCCTTTTTTCGATGCGAATTGTTGGAGATTGAGTTTCAACATGATTCCACCTCCTCTAGATCTTTTGTTCCCGTACTCGTACAAAATTAGGATATTCTTCGCTAATCCCGCGCATCCCAAACGTCATGGATTCCAAGAGCAACTGAATATCTTTCCGATCTGCGCAATCAGCCGATTGAAATTCAACTCTTCCATCTTCCGATACCGTATGAAGAGAAACTCCACACAACGCCTCAATGCTGTTGACAGCGTTTTGAATCAGAATCGACACAGCAGCACAGACGATATCCTCGCCAGCATCTGCGTAACCTGCGTGCCCAATGACTTTTGCACCGACAATCTGTCCGGTTTGGTTGCGGGAAATTGTAATTCGAATCATATGTTATGCTTGAATGCCGGTGATTTGTACTTGTGTAAAAGGTTGACGATGGCCTTGTTTGCGACGGTAGTTTTTCTTCGCCTTGTATTTGAAGACAATAATTTTCTTGCCTTTGCCGTGCTTTACAACTTTGCCTGTCACAGCAGCACCAGTCACGAATGGACTGCCCACTGTAACTTGTCCATCTTTTTCAACGAGCATGACTTGCTCGAAGCTTACATCGGCTCCTTCTTCCGCAGTGAGCTTTTCGATGTAAAGAACATCGCCTTCCTGAACGCGGTACTGTTTACCGCCAGTTTGTAAAATTGCGTACATACGTACACCTCCTCAACTCAGACTCGCTGAAACAGGCACCTACAATCGAGACATCTCTTGTTTGAGATTTCAAAAGCAAGATTTAAAACCTGTCAACATGCGGTTACAGCGTGAATACTTACGTAGGCACGCTTACTCGTAATACAATATCACATCGAGGATTTGTCTGTCAACGATTGCCGTTTGTGATCGAGATACATGGACGTCCTTTCGCATATGTCCGATATACTTGGCCGATCTCGACAGGCACACGTTGGCCCACATACATGCTTCCATCTTCGACATCAATCACGTACCCTTCAATGCGCGCAATGCCATTCAAAGGATTGTTCACATGGGGCTCTTCTACAAATACTTCTACTACTTGTCCGATCGCCACAGGAAAAGCAAGAGATTCCGCCTGCTCTACAGATGACGTGGGAACAATTTTAAAATCCCGCAGGTGCAGGCGCTCTTTGCCTTTGATATAGACGGGAATCCTCAGATCTTGTTCCAACTTGTCCAAATAATTGCCGCCAGGACCGATCAAAGCTGCCGCAACCAGCGGATGTGCCTCGACAAACATCGCCGCAGCCGGCATTTGACTTTCCACAGCCGAACTATGCTGCTCCCGAATCGCCCGCTCAATTTTGGCTGCCATCGCCTCTTCCGAGCGAACTTTTCCTTTCCCCTCACAATAGGGACATGTTTTCTGCAACACTTCATCCAGACTCTGACGGACTTTTTTCCGTGTCATCTCGACAAGACCGAGTGATGTCGTACCGAATATTTGCGTTTTCGTCCGATCCCGCTTGATCAAATGTTCCAATTCCGCGAGTACTTCTTGGCGATGCCGTTCGCGGGACATATCGATAAAGTCAACGACAATCATCCCACCGATATCCCGCAAACGAATTTGTCGGGCAATTTCACGAGCCGCTTCCAAATTTGTGCGAACTGTCGTTTCCAGAACATCCGTGCCAGTATATTTCCCGGTATTTACATCGATAACCGTGAGCGCTTCTGTCTGATCAATGACGAGATAGCCGCCGTTGCGAAGCCAAACACGCCGCCTCAGTGCTTTATCAAGATCCTGATCGATCCGATATTTTCCAAATAGTGATGTCGGGTGCGGCTCCAACACCGCTCTTCCTGCCAGGAATGGGTCAACAAAATTTAAAATCTCAAGAACCGTCTGATATACATCCGAGGAGTCTGTGATAAATTGGTCAACATCGATCGTAAACAAATCCCTTACCGTTCGACTGATCAGATCTACATCCCGATGCACCAATGCGGGTGTTTTTACCGTCCGTATTTGCCGTTCGATTCGTTGCCAAAGTCCTGATAAAAACTTGAAATCTTCACGAATCATTCGTTCCGCCACGCCTATTGCCGCCGTTCTCGCAATCAATCCATTCTGCGCATCGACAAGGGGTTCTACAATCATCTGCAGCCGTTCACGTTCCACAGGATCATCAATGCGGCGGGAAACAGCCGCCTCGCGATTTCCTGGCATCAATACCACATAACGTCCCGGAAGCGTCAATTTTTGCGTCACCCGTGCACCTTTGTTATTCACAGGCTCCTTGCTTACTTGAACAACAATTTCCTGATTGACAGTGAGCAGATCGGAAATCGTCGGTTTGTCATGGGGATGCCTCCGAAGCCACTCCGTTTGATCACAATCATCAATATATAAAAAGGCGTTTTTTTCCAGACCAATGTTGACAAATGCCGCTTGCATCCCCGGTAATACGTTGGCAACACGTCCTTTATACAGGTTTCCGGCGATTCGTTGAGCGCTTGGCCGTTCTACATAAATCTCAACCGTTTTGCCGTCTTCTAAAACAGCCACACGTGTTTCGCGCAGATCGCTGGTTGCGACAATTTGTCTAAACATACGTTCCTTCCTTCCTTACCATCCACACTAAAACATTACCATCTATTCTCTCACATTTCTTGTTTTCATTCAAATTAAATCATGCAAATCCATTCCGAAAGCGAATTATGGCAAAAACTGCCCGATCGGTTTGCCCCAATTGTCCCGATCAAACAAAGAATCCAATACTTCCCGTTCCCCCATGATTCCTTTCACATCTTGTTCGTTGTCAAGAACATACACCACATGATAGGCATTCGGCGCAAAATCGGCAACCACATCTTGTAATTTTACGCAATCGGAAACCGCCAACGTTCGAACTTCTTGCGGACGATCTTTAGGGACTCGCCGTCTGGCGTCGAGAAAGCGAATCATGTCATAGTGCAGTTGCCGCTTCAATTGCCAAGCAGACGCGAATAAAAATACGCTTAACACCAGAATGCCCACATGTACATATCCCACAGCCAGTGCGGCAATTCCGAATATCATGCATACAAATGACAAGACAAACGCCATTCGAATTCCCACCTTTGTGGATCGGTAAAACCCGATTGTCTGCGCATACGCCGCTCGCAAAATCCGTCCCCCATCCAGGGGCAGCGCCGGCAGCAAATTGAAACATGCAATCGTCAAGTTGGTTCGGTTAAAAAACTCTGTCAAAGAAGAATCCCAGATTCCCGTGACATGAAAACCGATCCCAACGAGAATCAACAATAAATTATTTAAGGGGCCTGCCAATGCGATCCATGTTTCGTGGCGGGGCGACCATCCATATGTCCCGCTTTCCAGTTTTGCGACACCGCCAAATGGCAATAAGACCATTTCCTTTACCCGATATCCAAACGCAGTTGCCGCACAGATATGACCTAATTCATGAATGATGACAATTGTAAAAACAATCAGTATTTCTGTACCCATTCCCGCTGCAATGCTAATAGCGCCGAGTAATAAAAAAAGCGGATGAATACGTACTTTCATCCCGCGCGGAATCCATCTCACCAGCCTCACTCCTGTACGCATCTCCAAATTCGCAAAGAAACACCGCTGCAAAAAAATCGGCTCGCTACATTGCTTTACGGGAATTGGATAATTGTGTGTGGATTCTCATACTTGCCGTTTTTGATGTAGCCAAAGTACATATCGGCTGTTTGTCCGTTTTTGTCAAGGGTTCCGATTGTTTGTCCTTGCGTCACTTTATCATTCAATTTTATGCTGACTGTGCCAAGATGGGCATACAACGTTTTGCCGATCGAACCATTGTCAAGCAACACATACGTCCCTTGTTGCGCATTGTGATCAACCGCAGCGACCACACCTGCAGCAACTGCATACACCGCACCTCCGGAAGCTCCTGTCAAGATCATTTCCTGCTGCGTATCCTGCTTAAAGTCACTGGATATTTTTCCATGATCCAATGGTGGTGGCAGCAAACCGCTCGACGTTGCACCGCCTGCTTTGCCCTGCAAGGACGAATCGTTCGTCGCCGTTTGTTTTGTTTGAACAGATGCACCTGCCTGCTGATTTCCATTTGCACTCGCAAGATTCTGATTGGCTGGTTGCGGCAACTGGCTTCCGTTGAGCGCGGCTGTTGCCGGTGCCGTGGACGGCTGTTTTTGCAGATGGGATTGTACCCAAGCTGTCACACCGGAAAGATTATAGTCATTTTGCATCGTTGTGGAGACGGCTGTCTGAATCCGTTGGGCGAATGGAGATGAACTATGAAAGGCGAGAAATAGCGCCCCAACCAAAACGATCGCACCAATCCATTGATACGTAAGCAACGATTGGCTTTCCTCTTCTTCCATTCGCCTCGGATGGTTTCCGTAGCGGCTGCGAGTCGGAAACCGTTCAAACCCGGAACGGGAGGAACGGTGATTGCGCAACGGATACGGGTTCGATGCGGTAGAAATACGCTGATTCAATGAGTTTCGCGGCATGGTTGATGATGGCGTATATAGCGGACGTACCGAATAGTCATTTTCTTGATTGGCATCCGGTATGTCATACAGTGGCCGAAACGGCTCGACAAAAGGCGATGTTGTCGTGCCTGAAGAGGAAGGTGAGTGTTCTGAAAATTCCTCATCGAATGCATGATGATTCATTGTTTGACGTTTCCAAGGCAATTGCCACTTCATACAAATCCCCCCGTCCAACTCTCTCTTTTCAACAATATGAAAGGTTGGACGAGTTTATGAATGAAGCTTCCTATTTTCCGATTCCCATCCATTTTTTCATTTTAGAAAAAATGCCTTTGCTATCTTCCAATACCATTAATGGCACAGCATCTCCAAGAATGCGCCGGGCGATATTCCGGTAGGCCATGGAAGCTTGCGAGTTCGGATTCACGACTGTCGGCTCGCCATGATTGGCTGCTTTGATCACATGCTCGTCGTCCGGCACAACACCCAATAAATCGATAGATAATATATTGACGATTTCATCAATATCCAGCATGTCCCCTTGTCGCACCATATGTGGCTTTACACGGTTTACCACGAGCTTTGGCTGTTTAAACCGGTCTTTCTCCAAAAGACCGATGACACGATCCGCATCACGTACAGCCGCATGTTCAGGCGTCGTCACAACAATCGCCTGGTCAGCGCCGACGACGGCAATTTTAAACCCAAGTTCAATGCCGGCAGGGCAATCGATCATGCAATAATCGAATTTGCCTTTTAATTCGTCTACAATGCGCTTCATCTTATCGGGTGTCAGCGCAGATTTGTCTTTCGTTTGTGAGGCGGGCAGTAAAAATAAATGATCGAATCTCTTATCCTTGATCAGAGCCTGTTCCAATCGGCATTGGCCATTGACAACATCGACAATGTCAAATATGATACGATTCTCAAGTCCCATTACCACATCGAGATTGCGCAGTCCGATATCCGTATCGATCATGCACACTTTTTTCCCCATAAGCGCCAGGGCAGTGCCGATATTCGCAGATGATGTGGTTTTCCCCACACCACCTTTTCCAGACGTTACAACAATTGCTTCACCCACGAGCCTCTCCTCCAGTAAGCCTTCATTACTTTGATTCTTTGTTGCGAATCAGATTCAAGTATGTCATGCGATCGACTGCCATTTGTCCATCCCGTAAATAGGCAAATTCCATTTCCGTGGAACCATAGATCGTTTGTTGGTTCGTATCCGGCGATCGACTGATGACTTCACAAATCCGCAATTGAGTCGGCCGAAAATATACGGCAGCAATAATCGCTTTTCGGTTTCCCTTTATGCCTGCATGCGCAGTTCCTCGCAATGTACCCATAACGAAGATATCTCCGGTAGCAGCGACCTCTCCTCCGTAGTTCACATCCCCAATGATGATAATATCACCTTCGTGCTGTAGAATCTGCCCGGAGCGAACGGTTCCTTTATAAACTAACGGCGTAGAATGCGCCGATTCCTTCGTTTCTTCTTCCGTAACAAATTTTTGAATGATCAAATTGCCGTGGGAGGAAAAACAATTGCGAATCTGCTGTTCTTGCTCCTCTGTCAGCACCCGTTTTCCGATGACGATCCAAACATGGACAATCGGGCCGACCAAGAGCTTTTGGTGAGAACCTTTCAATTTATTTTCCAAATCTTGTAAAATATCCTCAAAAGCAACATTCTCTTGCAAAAGGAACAACAGACCATCCCTTACACCCTTAATCGTAACAGGCGATTTGGATGGGAGAGATCGTGCGTTTTCCCAAGCTGTCATACTTTCCATTGCTTGCCCCCACTTCGCAAATGAAAGCTTGGCTTTCTGAGTTAAAAAAAATTTTCATACAACAACATTCACTATTCGTCATAACTTGCAATTTTTCCTTCCAATTGCAAAAACATCCCAAAGATTACCGCGATTTTTGTCGATACACATGGAAAAAACACTGCCTGGATCTTCTCGCAAGAATGGATCCAGGCAGTGTTTTCGAATCATTCATTATCCGTTCAGATCAGGGTCAGACAATCGACCGCGCCTCCGACGATTGGCCGCTTTTTCCAGCCATTTGACCGCCGGTGCATAAATAAGCAGTGTAAAAATCCCATTAAATATCATTGTACGAATCGTATAGTCAACAACGGTAACCAATGCGAAATCAGAAATCTCATATAGACCGCTGATACTGACCGTGATCAATTCAAACACGCAAGTAGAAGCGAGCACTGTTACCAAAATCAATAACAGGCTTTTATGAAAAAACAAGTTGAAAACCAAACCGGCAAAATACCCGATAAGTGCGAAGGAAAAGGCATAGAGACCGATAAACCTGCCATAGATGATATCTTCCACCAAGCCGATGGCCAGTCCGTAAAAGACTGCCTGGCGCGCTCCCAGTATCATGGAAATATACATCAAAAGCACGACGACCATATCTGGATGAATCGTTGTCAGAGGAGGAATCTGAAAGACTGTCGTTTGTATGACCAACAGGAAAAACAGTGCCAAAAACGCAAGAACGGATGCCATCTGTTTCCACCTACTTCACGGGCTGCAAAGGCGCATTTGCGGCAGCCTTCTTGACAACCAGGACATCTTCCAAATGATTCAGATCGGCAGTCGGTTGAATGACAGCCGTTTGCGTCAAACCGGTGGGATCGTCTTTGATGCTGATAATTTTGCCGATGACGATGCCCTTTGGAAAAATATCGCTCAAACCAGACGTCTCAACCATATCGCCCTTCTTAACACCATCCAGCTTCGATATAAAACTCATTTCCAATTTCCCCGGATAATCGGAAGATCCGGTTACAATTCCAAACGGGCGTTTTTGATTCAAGACAAGTGCAGATATACCTACTTTGTCTGTATCGGTAACAAGCATGACCGTCGCATTGTCAGCCGCCACTTTTTCCACCCGTCCGACAAGTCCTGCATCCGATGTAACGACAGGCATATCCACTTGAATTCCATCCCGTGCGCCTTTGTCAATCGTTACAACCGAGTTCCAAAAACCGGGATTGCGACTCGTTACGGCAGCCGCCAAAAACTGATATCCCTGATTTTTCTTGCCAAATTGCAAGTCTTTGCGCAATCGGGCATTTTCGCTTTGCAAATCCAGCAATTGCGCTTGCAGATTGGCGTAATTATTCAAACTCAGCTTCAGTTTGGCATTTTCTTCGTACAGGGATTTCAGCTGTGTAATATCCTGAAAAAATGTCGACACCTGATACACCGGTTTATAAACAAGGCCTTGCACCCATGAAGTCAAATCGATGACCATTTTTTCCGGCCATGTGATTTGTTCTCTCTTTCTGATGGTAATCCCGGCAACGATCATCAAGACTAACAAGGCTGCCAAAATCCCGAATAATCGTTTATTATTAAATAATCGGCCCACCCTATTTGCCACACCCTTCTCGTTCCAAACGCTTGTTCAAGTTATCGGGCCATTAACGTGCGCGTTTTTTTCTGATCGGACTGCCGGCGCTTCTCCGTAAAAGTTCTATATTGTCAAGGGCTTTGCCAGTACCAATCGCCACACAATCCAGCGGATTCTCGGCTACTACGACAGGCATGCCTGTCTCTTCGGATAGCAAGCGGTCAAGATTCCGCAGCAATGCTCCTCCTCCAGTCAACACAATACCACGATCCATAATATCCGCTGCCAATTCCGGCGGAGATTTTTCCAATGTTATCTTGACGGCTTCGACGATGCTGTTGACTGTATCACTCAATGCATCACATATTTCCCGGCTGTTGATTTTAAGGGTCCTTGGCAATCCCGACACCAAATCGCGTCCGCGGATTTCTGTAAATTCCTCTTCGTCCGGTGCAATGGCAGACCCGATGGTCATTTTCAATTCTTCCGACGTCCGTTCACCGATCATCATATTGTATGCCCGCTTCACATACTGCATGATGGAAACATCCATCTCGTCGCCAGCCACCCGAATGGAACGGCTTGTCACGATCCCGCCCAGAGAAATGATTGCTACTTCGGTCGTTCCGCCACCGATATCGACCACCATGCTTCCCGTTGGTTCGCCAACCGGTAATCCGGCGCCGATCGCTGCAGCCATCGGCTCTTCAATGGTATGCGCTTCTCTGGCCCCTGCTTGCAATGTGGCATCCTCTACCGCACGTTTTTCCACTGCGGTAATTCCGCTTGGCACACATACCATGACTCGCGGGCGCCTGGAAAATAAAGATTTTGTCTTGATCGCTTCCCGGATAAAATAGCGCAGCATCGTTGCTGTCGTATCAAAGTCAGCAATGACGCCATCTTTCATCGGGCGAACGGCAACAATATTTCCTGGTGTACGGCCAATCATGAGTTTTGCCTGTTCGCCAACCGCTTCGATCGCGCCGGTATCTGTTCGAATCGCCACAACGGACGGTTCCCGGAGAACTATCCCGCGTCCTTTTGCATATACAAGCGTATTGGCTGTACCCAAATCAATCCCCATATCACGTGAATTAAACATCCAACAACAAACTCCCTTCAAAGCTTGTCCATATGTATCGATTCATATGGTTGATCTTTCTATCAGCAGTTGTTTAAAAAAGTCAGGCATACACGAAAGATCGGGCGTCTTCCTTTTTAAACAGTACTAAACATATTTTTAAAACTCCCGCCTGTATCGTTAAATAAAATCGTTAGATAAAGCGGATGATGCCAAATTCATTTTATACATAACAAAATATCATTTTACAACGATGTGTTCCGCTTGTATAGATGTTTGCCAAGATCGAATTCCATATGGATAAGACGAATGGATAAGACGATCGGAATCTTGAATAGTTTTCCAAGTATGGCCGACTTTATGCCAAAAAACGGCTCCATCCGTCTTCACATTAACCCTTTTTCTTTCAAACTGATGAAGCGCTGGTCACCGAGAATAATATGATCCAACACGTCAATGCCCAAGATCCTTCCGGCCTCTACCAGCCTTGCAGTTACATCGATGTCTTCACGGCTTGGCGTGGGATCCCCGCTCGGATGGTTATGCACGCAGATAATGGAAGCAGCACTTCGTTTTAAGACGGGTTTGAATATTTCTCGCGGGTGAACGATTGAAGCATTCAAAGATCCGATCGAGACGGTATCTTCCCCGATGATTTGGTTTTTCGTGTCTAAATGTAGTGTGATGAAGTGTTCTTTGGTAAGAAAACGAAGGCGATCCATGAGGAGATTTGACACATCTTGGGGAGACCGGATGACGACTAAATCCTGACGGGATGTCCTTGCCGTTCGTCTTCCCAATTCAATCGCCGCTTGAATTTGGGCTGCTTTGGTAAATCCGACGCCAGGCAGACTCATCAATTCATTCAAATCCGCATCGAGAATCTGGCGCAGGCCCCCGAATTTGGCCAATAATTGCTCTGACATATCAATGACCGAAACACCTGAAGCACCTGTGCGTAAAATCAGTGCGAACAATTCCACATTTGACAATTGTTCCACACCGTATTTTAGGAGACGTTCCCGCGGTCGTTCTTCTAACGGAAAATCTCGTACAAATAACTGGGATCGGTCACGGATGGCGGTCACTAAGCAATCACTCCTCAATATGGGGTTTTCGAGGATGTTCAGAACGTTATCATATTCGGAATGTGAATCATTTGAACATACTCTTAAGTCATCTATGAAACCGGGTGATGCTGGGATTCCCTTTGTATTTCACACCGGCTTATGAACGGCCAAGACATTCACGCCAAATTCCCACAACAGTTCCGCCAGTAAAGACATCGGCAAACCCACCACGGTAAAATAACATCCTTCAACACTTGTCACCAATGTAGAACCGATGCCTTGAATGGCATATGCTCCCGCTTTATCCATCGGTTCGCCGGATTCCACATACACATCAATCTCTTCATCTGACAATTCACGCATATGAACAACCGTAGAACGATACGAAATTTTCTTATTCATTGTTTCTGCGTCAATCACGGCAATACCCGAATATACGGTATGCGTTCGCCCCGCCAAACGGCGCAGCATTTGTTTGGCAGATGAAACAGAATCAGGCTTGCCCAAGATTTGCTCATCAATGACGACAATCGTATCAGCAGCGATTACCAATCCGTGTTTTATAGAATTCGCCACGGCAGCACCTTTTTTGTCCGCTAAAAATTGAACAACTTCTGCAGGCGGCATCTCCGGGTCGAATTGTTCAGCCACATCACTTGTGATAACGTCAAAAGAAAGTCCCAGCTGCTCCAATAATTCTCGTCTGCGCGGTGAACCGGATGCCAAAATAATACGACGGCTCCCATTTTTGCTATCGATCGTCATCACAATACCCC
Source organism: Fodinisporobacter ferrooxydans (assembly GCF_022818495.1). Lineage (GTDB taxonomy): Bacteria > Bacillota > Bacilli > Tumebacillales > MYW30-H2 > Fodinisporobacter > Fodinisporobacter ferrooxydans. Next base: position 4,211,146 of record NZ_CP089291.1, read on the forward strand.
TCCAATAGCCACGAATCTATTTCGTGCTATTAGCTTACCCGAATCCTTCATTTTTAAAGACTCGACCGCGTACGAAAAAGTTCATTTCAAACGACGCATTTGTTCAATGTTTTTTTGCATACCAAAATGCAGCAGCCAACCCTGCGAGGCTCATTGCATTCAGGCGAATGGTTAATGCGAGAGTATATTGGATGACTCCGAGATCAGCGGCCGGATGCCAAACACGCGTTACGAATGTTCCCATATAAGGAATATGAAACTGTGTCAGCAAATCACCGACGAGGCTTCCAACCAGAAGTCCAATGAGCAACGTAAAAAAAATCCTGGAAAAGCTTTGCCCAGTGCGTTTCATGAAACACCTCAAGTATATGCAAGTCAAAATATAGGAATAAATTTCTTCGAGATTATAGATTTCGACAAAAATCTACTTGCTCCTGCCTGTAATTCTTTAAATTTATTTCAATTTTAATGAGCTTCAGAAACGTAAAAATTATAAATCATAAAAATTATAAATCAGCCACCCCTTGTGCAAAATCCGTGTAAAATTTCGCGAGCCAATAACTTGCTGCCGCAGTACCTGCTCCATTTGACTGGCTTTTTTGTGTGATGCTGTCAGCTACATGTTGCAAATCTTGCAATGAAGTTTGCAATGATTGTTTTGCCAACGTGTTGGCGGCCGGCAAAAATGCAAGGGAAGACTGTACTTCCTTTTCGATGCCGGAAACATCGGCTGCCTGTCCACCCCCACTGATCTGCTCAATGAACTTCCATTCTTTTAGCAGCGACTGTTGCAGTTGTTGTGCTTGGGAATCGGATATTTGAGGCACTGTTGAAGGAACTTTCGGAACAACAAACGGCTTCATATAATAAGAAATCCCATTTTGTTGTAAGAAATCATTCAAATCAGCAGAGCCGCTTTTTTGTGCCGCACCACCGATGACCAACTGGAAAGGGTTATTGCCTCGCTTCAGAACGGCAATTCCTTTTGCTTTCATTTTATTGACTACTTGATCTGCCGCTTTGCCATCTTGATATATTCCAATTTGATACAAATACACAGTCGTACCGGGTCCTGCAGCTCCCCCTGGTCCAAGTACAGATCTGGAGGAAACGGACTGAGCGCTGGCAGCGACAGCATTTGACGCTTGTCCTTGTCCACTGCGGTTCGCAATTGCCCCACCTGACGCCACACGGCTGTCAACTTTCCCCAGCGGCGCCAAAACGGATGACCCGATAAATAGATAATACGCGGCAAATCCTAGCAGCAAGCCGACACAGACGCCTAAAACACTTGCTGCAATTCCTTTTTGCCCTCGCTTCGTGAGACCCAATCTGCGAGTCTGTATATTACCTCTGCCTTTCCAGTCAGGAGGATATAGCGCCGGCTGTTCTGCCAAATGGGATGAACGGGATATTTCGGATATTGGTGTATGTAAAACAGACATGCGTTCCCGTGCCTGTTCAAGCAAGGATTGCCTGGAAGGTTGTTCTTGAGGAAGATGTTTTTCGGGTGTTTGTTCAGATGATAGTTCTTGTTCCGAACGTCGCAAATCCCCTGTTCGAGTATCTTGCATAGGTTTTCTGACGGGATCGATCGGATCTAAGTTGTCCTTGGATTGTGGAAATGTTAATTTTTGATCATTTCTTTGTTCTGACATTGCCTTTGGATCATGACTGACAATGCGAATTTTCACTTGATTGTTTTTTGACTGATTGTTATTTGATTCATTCATCCCAATCGACCTCTTTTCTTACTGCACATTTTCCGTAATCGACTACAAACTGTCTGCTGCAGTCGTACATTGCTCCGGAAACGGGATCGATAGTATTCTATGAATGAGTCTGCAACTCTATGCGTTCATTTACTAGAAAAAACAAATGACATAAATAGAAATGGACAAATGCGAAAAGACTTTTCACAGCCATTCACCGCCGCTCCCTCATGATGATCTTTCCGAACACGCCTGAAGGGAGCAGGCTTGTAAATCCGTGTGAAAAGTCAGTATGTCTTCCATAACATAGTCGTCTCATATTACACTAACAATGGTTGGCATTTGTGATTTGCCGCCTAAATCATAACAACACATATGTATCGTTAATCATTTGGAAACAAAACTATACCAAATCAAATGAATCAGTGCAATATGAAGACATTCACGGTTCGGCGTCCGAAATTTCTCGCTTCTTGCTCCGAACTGAAATAAAGATCAATGCGGTCTCCCTGAATGGCGGACCCGACATCTTCTGCTACTGCTTGCCCGTAGCCCGGAATAAAGAGCTTTGTGCCGAGCGGAATGACATTCGGATCGACTGCTACAGTCCCGACATGAGCCGGAACGCCACTTGCTGTATTGCCTCCACCTGAATACGCGGTTGCTACCATCGTATAACTTCCCGCTGCCAAAAGATCCTCACTGCCACGAGAAGCTACCACAACCGGTTGGTTAAGGGTTCCATATGCAACCACCTGGTTGACAGGAGCCTTTACCGTTTTCTTCTTGGATTTGCGGTCTACTTCTTTGCCATTTTCATAATAGATCGTCGTTGTGATCTGTGCTAACCCTTGCACACCGGGCGTCAGTACTTTTTCCTGCCCTTTGTAAGCGTTTGAATCCGGCTGGCGTTCGGTCTGAAAAGGTATCGCCTCATCGTTTGTCACAACTTTTTCTGTACGGCGAGTAATTGCAATTTTCATCCCATTCACCGGTTTGTCATTCAGTGAAACATTCAGCGTATCTGCATCATTGAGATGAATGCCAGCCTGTTGCAGCAGGGCGGCGACCGTCGTCGCTACCGTTTTGACTTGCGTTTGGGGTTTCACCCCATCTTGAATCGATACTTCCTGTAAATGATGAACATGGATGTGTAGTCCGTTAGTCAGTCTTGTGTGTCCATCAGGTTGAACCAGATCGCCATGTGTCACTCGGACCCCGTGTGCAGCAAGAAATTGATCCACCGTTCCCAATTGAAACCCGGAGAACGTCTGATTCTTGCCATCCACGTCTACAGTTACTTTCTTATAACTGGCAGCCGCTCCTCCAGCGCCTGCCGTCACAAGTGTAACTGCAGCAGCCAATAGATACATGGTTTTTCGGGTGACCTTTCGCACTCAACCACCTCTTCCTTTTATTGAATGGAGGAAAAGCAAACCACTACGACCATCTATCATCTAAGTTATGAAAAACATGCGATTAGTATAACTTTCCTACTAAAAAAAGGTCAATGGCATAAAGTGGTATATGACAGGATATGCGTGAAGAAGTGCTAAGGTGACATGAAAATGACAAGAAGTGACATAGAGTGATACAAAAATAATTTAAACCATTTTACATTTTCAGTGAAAACTCAACAATTTTACATTCGTATTGAATCGGTGTGGAACAAATGAAACAGATCCATTTGCACCTACTTGCTTGTAGTTAAAATTTATATCGATTGAAAGCAATGCCGAAGTAACAGTGCTGCCAACCGGTAAAGGCTGAATGGTTCCTTGGTTGATCATTCCATATTGGGGCATAGAAATCACATTTGATGCAAGTTGCAGTCCATTGGAATAATCAGACAAAGAAGGTGCAGCATTCCTATAATCCTTTGCATTAAAATCATAAAGTGTAACGGTTCCATTTTCATAATGAAATACTTTCGTCACATTGGTATTGTCCGGATTCAATTTGGGGAGTTGCAGCCTAAGATCTGTCCAACCGGAACCACTTTGAATATAGACGACAGATACTGCGCCTGAAAGGTATTTTGTATATGTATCCAGAGTCAAACGTGCTGCAGAATCATCCTGATACTGATTCGCTGATGAATTCCATTCCAAAGTTACTTGTGAAAACGTTAAAGCAATGGCGCCAATCACAAATACGGCAATTGTAATTGTTGCCAGCAGCTCGATTAATGTAATTCCATGTTCATTCTTCATTGCGGCCCCCAGGAAACTGTTACGTTCACAATATACGGACTGTAGGATACGTTATCAATACTCAAATCAACAATTGTCTCCAATGAAACAGCATGGTTGTTTAGGCCGGCAGGTTTTGTGATTTGAATCGCTGTCGACGGTGTATTTGTCAATGGTTGTGATGTGACGGCAACCGTAAATTTTGGATTTTTTGCATCGTACGTTGGCAACTGATTCGGATTGAGCAGCGCTTCATTGCGAATCGTGTTGATGGCCTGTTCTGCAACATCGATTGCCGCATTTTGGTTGCTGCTGAATATTTCCGCAATCCTCGTGCTGCTGCTTACATTGATGTAAAGGAGCAAGACGGCACCAAGTATTACGATTGATACAAGCAATTCAATGAGAGTTAGACCCTTTTCATTTCGAATCATCAGGATCCTGTCCTTTTTTGGTTTTTCGTCTCGTTGCCATTCTGTTTCCATATTTTTCATCTTGTTTCCTTAATGTTGGATCGGATTCGGAGTCCAGGGAATGGGGTTCCCGCCACCGTTTCCAGAGCCGTTTTGATAATTATAATGATTGAAATAGGGAAAACCTGCTATTTCTTGTGAATTGGAAACTGGCGATATTCCAGCCATCGTTCCAAATCCCATCAATACGCTATTCGGGTCAATTTGAATATTTTGTGAAGCTACGATATTGCCGCTAATGACCGAATTGCCTGATAAATGAATCGATCCATCGACGAGTATCATGGTATTGATCAATAATGCAGATGGTATATTTACGGTAAACCGATCAGGGCTCGTCGTTGTGCTGGTAATATATAATATAAGATTTCTATTGAAAAGATTGGTTCCCTGCAATTGGAACAAAGTAGTAAAGAATGATGGATCCAAAGTAAAAGAATTGGAGTCGACTTGAATTGCAACCGTTTCATCATGATCCTTGCTGTTTGATGTGGTTACGGAAAACGTATTTTGACTCGCATGTATCGTATAAACGGGATCTGCCGGAATCAGTGCGTTAAAACTTTGTTGCGTCGTCGTCGCGAAGTAGGAAGAATCATTCCCTGCTACCTTGATTAATGGGTTGTTATTCAAATCCCCATTTCCACTTCCACTTCCACTTCCACTTCCACTTCCACTTCCACTTCCATTTCCATTTCCATTTCCATTTCCATTTCCATTTCCATTTCCATTTCCATTTCCATTTCCATTTCCATTTCCATTTCCATTTCCATTAACTAATGACGGTCCGGCAAGTGTATAATTCAACGTTTCCGTCGCGGCATAATGATTTGCGGGATTTGTTGGATCCGGAGAAACTCCACCTGCCGTAACAGATACATGAATCGTATAGATTTGCGCAGGATCGGTTGAAGCAGGCTTGGCAACCTGAAATGTATAGAAAACATTTTCACCATCAGGCAAAACGATTTTTTGAGGAGATGTTCGAATTCCGGGAAAACTTAAAAAATCGCCCGGAGTAAGGGATTTTGCATTTGCATTTATATTTGCATTCAAATGATTCAAATACTGTATATAGGACTCAATCGAACTCTCCGCCATGTATAATGCAATCTTGTCGTTTTTTTCTTTCAGATTCGTTAATGCACGTGTAGAATTCATGTTCATAAGAACAGGCACAAAAAGACCCAGAACCGCTACAATCATAAGAACGTACGGCAACACATAACCATTCGATTGAAAAAGCGTATGAAAAATAGACGAATCGTATTTCTTTTTTTTCATACACTTTCTCCTCCCTTCCTTGACATCAAGGGCAATCGTTTAAGGAACAAACGGATTTTTCCGCTGTTGCGACGGATAAATTGGAATCTCCGGCAGACTCCCCAAGAAGGATGCATCCGGCATATAAAACGCTGTGAGCGTCATCGTGACAGATACATTATCTATGTTTGGTTCAGCAGCCGGCAGGAACGGTTGTGTATTCGGCAGACCGGCTCCATTCTGAGATGACTGTATTTGATTTGGAGAACGCATCGCATTCGCCAAAAGTGACTGCAGGATTGGATTGATCGTTGCTTGTCCTTGACTGGATTGCAGTTTAGCCGAATTGGCATTTGGAGAATTTCCATTTGTATTTCCAGGTTGTGCTGGTTGCTTTTGCGGCTGATTCGATGTTTGCGAATTCCTTTGCGCAGGCGCTTGTTGCACGGAACTTGACGGTACCGAAAATTGCGGGTAATTCGAAGCCGCCGCGCCCTGCTGATGGGAAATATGAATCGAATCCACATGCAACAATCGTTCTGTATGCACCAATTGATAAAGAAAATCCAACATCGGATAATATGCGCCGTTTAAAGAAAGATTGAACGTAACCGATTTAACATTTTGTGAATCGTTCGCATTGCTGTTTTTTTGAGCGGTTCCATTGGCAGTTTGCTGTTTATTTTGTTGCTGATTGGATGGCTGTGATTGTTTGCCCTGTCCTGTTGCGCCATTCAACAACCGCTGTACTTCATTTGTGCTTTGCGAATCAGATCCATTTTGCAAAGAAATCGATTCAAATTGTACTCCGGTCTGGTTAAACAAATCATTTAATTGAACGAGCAACCGATCTACTTGTGGGTCCGAGGGCAATTGTTGCAACAATGTTTGCGCATCTTTCGGCATGACAAACTCTTTTTTCTGCGGCTGGGAACGCAATGCATTCACCAGAAGCTGCTTCGATTGAACCGATTGTTGCAGCGTCTCCACCTGTGATTGCAACCTTTTTGGCACGTATACAAAAAGAAGCGTACAAATCAGAAGCACGAACAGATATACAAATATCGCCAGTTTCAAATTGTTGAAAACAGCTTTCATTTCTGTGCTCCTTTTAGCTGATCATTTGTTGCAATATCTTTCGTTTGGATTGTCATATGAAATGTATCCCGCAATGTTTGTGAATACGCGTTTGCTTGCGAAATATTCCCTGCCGCGGCGTTCCCTTGCTGTGCATTGTCTTTGCCTGCATTCGATACGGTCGTCAATGACACATCCAGCACCCAGTTTAATTTCTTGAGCGCTTCCGAAAACTGGGCGGCCGTTTTCAATGAATCGATTTGGCCATCTATCGAAATATCGGGAGCCTGGTATGAAATCGAATGGATGACAGCCGCTTTTGGCATGTGCGAAGCCAAATCGTTTAAACGTGCTTCCCAATCGGTTTGGCCTTTTTTAAGTTTTGCAATTTCATCCTGAAACTGTTTTAACTTTTGGAATCTCGGATCTGCAACATTTCGCTGTGCCAAGAGCAATGATTGTTGTTGCGTCAATTGCGTGTATTTCTGTTGGAGATCCGATTGTTCTTGAACCAACTGTGTATGCATGCGCCAAAACAATCCGGTTGCGAATACGATTGACAGGACAGACAGCCCCCAAAAAAACCAGGCAAACTGAAATTTCGGTTCTTTTTTAGGCAGTAAATTTATTTCCATGTACGTTTATCCTCACGTATGGCAAGTCCAATCGCGACTGCATGTTTGCGAAATGTCTCGTCATTATATTCGCCTTCCTGCCAAACCATCTGGCGGGAGGAAATCAAGTTTACTTCCAGGTCCAGTCGGCTTTTGAAATATTCCGTCAGCACCTGTGGTTCAAACACGTTGCCGGACAGTATCAGCCGGCTCACATATTGATCCCGATTGTTTAGCGTATATTGGTAAAAATTAATGGAGCGCTCGATTTCATATGCCAAGTCCTGTGCAAACAATAAGGCATCAATGGTCAGTGCCGCATCGCCCGCACGCATCTGTTCGGATTTGGCTGCAGGTTCAAGGTAAAAGGTTTGACTCTCATGTTTTCGATAATTATCCAACGGCAACGGTACATTTCGTGTGAATAATAAGAATCCATTGCGAAAAATATGAATATCTGTTCCAGCTTCTGCAATATCCACAAAAAGAATCGTTTCATTGGAAGCGTTTTGATTGGAAAACGTATATAAACGATACAAAGAGAGCGCACGTACATCAACTGTTTTTACTTTTCGATCCGCCGTTTCGACAGCTTGTACCATTCGTTCAACAATCTCTTTAGATGCCGCTACAACGATATAAGGATCCCGGAAATCAGCTTCACTCCGATTCATGATAGAATCTTCATCCGACACATCTGTGCCGGATGCACCTTCTGACGGAATGTTCAATTTAACAAAATCAAACACACTTTCATCAAACGGCAAATGAATGGAATGTTCCAATTCAAACGCAATGGCTTGCCGAATGTCATGTTTCGAAATTTTCGGCATCGATATTTGGCGGATGACTACATAGCGGCTGGGTACGACCACCCGTACGATCTTTGCTTTCAGGTTCGCCAGTTTGAATTGTTCACGCAAAAGAAAGCCCAATTCCTCCGGCTGCTGTACATCCCCATCTACGACAATGCCAGCTTCCAGCGGGATCTCCAATGCGCGTAAAATCTGTACACGGTTTTTGGCGCGGACAACTTCCACAGCATGAATGTCACTGTCTGTAATCTCGATGCCGATACATGCTGTTTTCCCAAAAATCACCGGCAGATTCTCCTTTCCGCTAATCTTTCTGATAAGCAACAAAAAAATAGAATGCCTAAAAAAAAGAATAGAAATATGCGTACATGAGACAAATCTCTTTTCAATGTACCATATTTCTATCAAATTCGACAGTTCGTTTATTTGGAAGTCATAGAATGTCCATTTCCTAGAAAACAGCTGCATACATTTCCCACAACTGCGTCCCCCACAGATATGCGACAAAACAGCCCATGGCGATATAGGGTCCAAATGGAATGGGAGACTTTCGTTTGTATATACCGAGTCGGATGAAAATCAAACCGAAAATTGATCCTAAAAGACATGCAAAGAAAAAGCCGAGCAGCATTTGGTAGAGTCCAATCGACAATCCAATAAAGGCAAATAATTTTACATCTCCGCCCCCCATTCCTCCGCGGCTGACAAGTGCAATCAGCAACAGCAGCAGTCCGCCGGCAAAAAAGCCGAGGATATATTGCCAGTATGGAAGCGGATGGATCAACAGACGCAACAGAAGCATGGCCCCCATACTCGGGAACACAATTTTATCGGGAATCCGCATGTACTTCAGGTCTGTAATGGTAATCACGAGCAGTACACAAATATAAAAAAAACCGACGGGAAATTCCCAATTCATACCGAAATGATCGTACAAAATCCATGCGCCAATCAACGCAAGCAGCTCAAATACGGCATAGAAAGGCGATACGCGATCGCCGCAATATCGGCAGCGACCGCGCAAGAATACGAAGCTGAGTACGGGAATCAAGTCGAGCCATCCCAATCGATGCCCGCATGATGTGCAGCGGGAAGGCGGTGAAACGATTGACTCGCCTTTTGGTATGCGCAATGCGACAACGTTCAGAAATGAGCCTATGAAAAGGGAAAGGATGATAATATAAATTTTTTGAATATAATCTAATTCTAATAAATTGATATACACTAAAATCTCCTATAATTTATAAAAAATATTTATTCTTGCAATTAATTTTGTTTAATAGTCCATTGACCAGCAGTTGAACTTTCTGTAATTGTATAAGTGTTTGCACCAATCGAAAATGTTGTCGTTTGTTTTCCGGCTGGTGCTTGTGGGACTGGAATTTGATTTAAATAATTTCCATTTAAAGTAATTGTACCAGCTTTATTAGCAGTACCGCCGACGGTACCAAAAACATATATTTGAGAATCAGCTGTCCCTGTTGTAGTTATATCAACTGTACCACCGGAACCTAATGCTGAAGTTGCAGACGCACTATTTGCTAAGTCTGTAATATTATTTCCATTAGTTTGATCGTAGTCAATAATCGAACGAGTAATCGCATCAACGATAATTTTTTCGTTTTGCAAATCCGTATTTGCCTTCGCACTGCTAAAGTTCCCCATCACTGCCGGCACAGCCACAGCCGCAATAATCGCCAGGATCACAACAACCGCCAATAATTCAATGAGCGTCACGCCTTGCTCGCCACTGAGTATTTCTCTTGCTTTTCTTTTCAATTTTTCCATAAATGTTTCTTTCATACTTAAAATCCTCCCAAATAAATTGCTAGATCATCATACCCTGCATTGACAGACACCAAGTTCCACCAAACTTCAGCAGCATTCCATCCCTCTACCCATCTCTTTTACCCTACTGCATGCTCCCCATATTCTGATACAACGAGAACATCGGCAGTATGGCCGCCAGTACGATCACCCCCACAATCGCGGTCATGAATACAATCATCAACGGTTCGATCAACGGCCTCAGCTTCTCCACCATTGCTTCCACATCCGCTTCATAGAAGTCTGCAATTTTGGCAAACATTTCATCGATGGTACCGGTCTGCTCGCCAATGGATATCATCTGCGCGACCAATGGCGGAATCGCCCAATGGTTCCGAAACGGCTGTACCAGTGACGCACCGTTCCGCACACTTTCCCGCGCTTCCAGCAACAGCTCGCCAATCACATCATTTTCTACGACCCGGCTGGTGATTTGCAATGCCTGCAGCGTTGGCACGGCGCTTTTGAATAACGTAGCAAGCGTTCGCATCGCCCTTGCAATCACCGCTTTCTGAAACATTTTCCCGAAGATCGGCAATTTCAACTTTGCATAATCCAGCAGGAAATGCCCTCGCTGGGATCTGGTCACATATAGAAATCCGCAGATACAAGCGATCAACAGCAATACCAGCACGTACCAACGGTCGATGAAAAAAGCGGACACTGCCAAAACAATTCGGGTTGCCAATGGGAGAGTCAGATGTTGAGAGTGAAAAATATTCACAAACGTCGGGATCACTTTGACTAACAGAAAGATTGCCACACCGATGGACATGACCATCAGCACAAGCGGGTATGTCAATGCGCCTTTGATCTTCTCTGTCGTGTTTTGCTGCTTTTCCATATAGATCGCCAATCGGTCCAATACGTCATCCAGCGTACCGCTCATTTCCCCGGCTCGTACAAGATTGATAAAAATCGTTGGAAACGTCTTGCCTTGACCGGCTAAACACTGGGACAATTGTCGGCCTTCCGCTACCTCTTCCGTGACAACTTCCAATGCTTTCTTTAATGCTTTGCTTTCCGTTTGTTCCTTTAAAATGACCAATGAATCTACAATTGGAACACTAGCCCGAATCAACGTGGCGAACTGACGGCAAAATACGACAAAGTCTTTTGCTTTCACCTTGTTGCTGCGAAGCTCGATGTCTTTGTTCCAGATCGTTTCTTTTACTTCCTGCACTTCGAGTATGACTTGCTTGCCTTGCTCTCTTAACAAAAGGATGGCTGCTTTTTCATCTTGCGCTTCAATCTTGCCCCGGATCCGTTTGCCTTGCTCCAGCGCAAGAAACCGATAGTGTGCGATGCCGTCTCACCCTTTTCTTTTATTCCTTTAAAAATCATTTGTTCCTTGCAAGAAGATGTTCAAAAAGTAGTCAAAACTCCACGGCGGATTGCTTTGCCGAATCCCCAAAAGCCTTACTCATGTACCAAACACGTACACTCCGTCGGCTTTTCGTGCTTCGACTTCGCACTCCTTGTGTCTTACTTGACCACTTTTTGAACTCTCACTTCAAAAATCATTCGAAAATGCGTCCGATGCCTACGATTCTATTATTATAGTTTTACATACTATTATTATAATCTTGCATGTTTCCATTGTGGGTAGGATTTTGTTACAGTTTCATAAAAATTTTGTCGAAATTGTAAACAACATTTGTTTTTCGGACATTTGAATCAACTGGTTGCCATTTAAAATGCGATTTAAAGCCGACTTTCCGCATACGTCGGGCTGCTGTCTTTCGCGCTCGCTTCACTGATGATGCCGCGGCTCACAAGTTCCCGCAAATGCATGTCCATTGTCTGCATGCCTTGACTGCGCCCTGTCTGCATCATGGAGCGAATCTGGTGAACTTTTTCCGAGCGGATCAAGTTTGCAATCGCATTTGTGTTTGCAAGAATTTCATAGGCTCCCACCCGTCCATCGCCATTCGCCATGGGAATCAATCGCTGTGCCACAATTCCGACCAATACGGAAGCCAATTGGATTCGTATTTGCTGTTGCTGATACGCCGGAAATACATCGATGATGCGGTCAATCGTCTGCGGTGCGTCGCTGGTATGCAATGTCGCAAACACCAGGTGGCCTGTTTCCGCTGCCGTGATGGCAGTTTGAATCGTCTCCAAGTCGCGCATCTCGCCCACGAGCACCACATCCGGATCTTGGCGCAACGCAGCACGCAATCCGGATGCGAAAGATCTCGTATCAAAACCGACTTCCCGCTGATCCACCAGACACATCTGATGTTTGTGCAAATACTCAATCGGATCTTCCAATGTAATGATGTGCTTGCGCTGCGTGCGGTTGATCAAATCGATCAAAGACGCCAACGTTGTCGATTTCCCGCTGCCCGTAGGCCCTGTTACGAGCAAAAGCCCCTGCGGACGATAGGCGAATTGTTTTAAAACAGCCGGCAGATTCAATTCTTCCATTGTCGGAATGCGTGTCGGCACAACCCGGACGGAGAGACTGACACAACTCCGCTGCCGAAATGCGTTGATCCGAAAACGGGATACGTTGGGTACCCCATAGGAAAAGTCCAGCTCTCCCGCTTCATGGAAATTGTGCAATTGTTCGTTTGATACGATTTGTTTCAATATTTCTAACGTATCGGATGGCTGCAAAGGCGTTTCCCCAACTGCTTTCAGCGAACCATGGATTCGCAACGTGGGCGGTGCGCCAACGGTCATATGCAGATCTGACGCCTTTCTTACAAATGCTTGCTGCAAAAGCTCGTGAATATCGTAAACTGCCACGCCGTTTCCCCCTACTCCATCGTCGTCACGCGATAGATTTCTGTCATTGTGGTCAATCCCTGGGATACTTTGATTAACCCATCGTGAAACATCGTATGCATGCCATGCTGTGTCACATGTTCCCGATATACCGCATCGGACTGCCGCTGCATGACGAGACGGCGCAGCACATCATCCATCGCAAATACTTCGTGAATCGCCATCCGTCCGCGAAATCCCGTCCGATTGCATGTACTGCATCCACGGCCGATCCGCATCCCATCCGCCGCCAATCCATATGCCTTGAGAATCTCCAGCTCTTCTTGCTTGGGTGTATAGCGAGCGGCGCATTCCGGGCAAATTTTTCTGACCAGGCGTTGGGCGACGACGCCGCTTAATGACGAGGCCACCATAAACGGCTCGATTCCCATATCGATCAGGCGGGTAATGGTGCTTACCGCATCGTTCGTATGCAATGTGCTTAACACCAGGTGCCCGGTCAATGCAGCCCGAACCGCAATCTCAGCCGTCTCCAAATCCCGGATTTCCCCTACCATGACAATGTTCGGGTCTTGCCGCAAAATCGCCCGCAAGCCTTTCGCAAACGTCATGCCAGTCTGAACGTTCACTTGCACTTGATTGATTCCATCCATTTGATATTCAATCGGATCTTCCACTGTAATGATATTGACATCTTCATGGTTCAACTGGGTAAGTCCGGCGTACAAAGTGGAAGTTTTCCCGCTGCCCGTCGGCCCGGTAATCAACAGCATGCCGTGGGAATTCGCCAACAATTTGCGGAAACTCTGCAAATTCCCTTCGTGAAATCCCAGCTGCTCCAATTGATTGATCGCATGTTTCACATCCAGGATCCGCAAGACGATTTTTTCTCCATGTGCTGTCGGCAGTGTGGAAACACGCAAATCGATCGTCCGAAAATCTACTTCCATTTGGAATCTGCCATCTTGCGGCAGCCGCCGTTCTGATAGATTGAGGCTTGACAACACTTTAATCCGGGCAGAAATCACCGATTGCAGATGCTTCGGCAACTCTTGCTCCGTTCGCAATATGCCGTCGATGCGATACCGGATCCGCACGCTGTCCGATTGGGGATCGATGTGTATATCGCTCGCCCGCATTTGTACTGCCTGAATGATCAATTGATTCACCGTGCGGACAACCGGGGAATCATCATTCGCTGCTTCCGTATCCTGCAGCGTGTCTGTCTGCTGTGTAGTCTGAATCATCTCCTGCAGCGACTCTTGCATGCTATAGTAGCGATTAATCGCCCGCTGTACATCGTCTTTGCTGGCGATGACCGGTTCGATCAGAAAGCCGGTACTCATCCGCAAATCGTCAATCGCATAATAATCCAGAGGGTCCTTCATCGCTACGATCAATTTGTTGCTTTCTTTGCGAATTGGAATCACTTGGTACATGTTTGCCAGCCGTTCCGGAATGATATTGGCAATTGACGGTTCGATCTTGTACCGGGACAACTGGACATGCGGAATCCCCAATTGGAACTCCAACACTTCAATCAGTTGCTGCTCCGTTATGTATCCTTTCGAAATCAGTAAATCGCCCAGCTTTTCTTTCCCTTGTTTTTGCTCTTGCAGTGCTTGCTGCAACTTTTCCGGTGTCAATAAACCAGCTTCGACAAGCAAATCACCAATACGTTTTCTTGCCAAGTGCTTTCACCACCTTACCTAACCGCTCAACATCGTCAAGGTATGATTTTTTTCGACAAATCTTGTTCAATTCCTCTGCTTTGACACAAACATTTTTTGTCAAATTTGAAAACGATCCTGGATTCCACAAAAAAACTTCGTAAGAATCCAAGATCGTTCTCGTTTCATTTTCCTATTCGGTTTTTATGGTTTATGGGATTCTACGCTTCCACCGCTGCCGGAGTCCATCCAGACTCAAACTCTTTTGCCAGGCGGTATGCCACTTTCCAGATGTCGCCCGCACCCATTGTAAGCACAAGATCGCCTGTGCGTACGCGATCTACCAGATAGTCGTACACGTCATCTTTGGTCGGTAAAAAGCGTACATTTGTATTGCTGTTTTTATGAATAAATTCGGTCAGGCGCTCGGACGTGACGCCTTCGATTTGCTGCTCGCCGGCCGGTGAGTAAATATTTGTGATCACGACTTCATCTGCTGCCGCAAACGCTTTGGAAAATGCGTCAAAAAGCAAAAATGTCCGGGTATATCGCTGCGGCTGGAAGACGGCGACAATCCGTTTGCCAGTCGCCCTGGCAGCGTCAATGGTCGCCCGTATTTCTGTCGGATGATGTGCGTAATCGTCGATCACCAGAACATCCTGCTTGTCGCTTAACACTTGAAAGCGGCGTTTGGCTCCATGGAAATGACGAAGAGCTTCGGCAATTCGTTCAAATTCAAGTCCCGCTTCCAGGCAAACGATCGTACAAGCAAGCGCATTTGAAATGTTATGCAGCCCCGGGATCGACAGCGCCAACTCTCCCAGGCGCTCGCCTTTATAGCGGATGATGGAGCGGGAACCGCGGTCGATCAATTGAATCTCCGTTGCCGTCATGTCCCCGCTTTCCGTAAGGCCATATGTGGCGATACGGGTCGTCAGGGACGGCAAAAATTCGCGAATGTGTTCATCATCAATGCAGACGACCGCCAATCCATCCGGTCGAATATGACTTAAAAATTGGCGATATGCCTGTTTTAATTTCTCAAAACTGCTGTCGTAGTTTTCCAAATGATCTGCTTCGATATTTGTCACGACACCGATTTTGGGACGATAATACAAAAACGTCCCGTCGCTCTCATCTGCTTCTGCGACTAAGTATTCGCCTTTTCCCGCTTTGGCATTGACACCCAGGTCGGAAACCACGCCGCCTACGAGAAATGTCGGATCGACACCGCAATATTCCATGACATAGGAAATCATCGACGTAGTCGTGGTTTTCCCATGTGCTCCTGCCACAGCTACCCCGGATTTCTCGTTCATCAATTGTGCCAACGCCTGTGCACGGTGTAAAACCGGTATGTTGTTTGCTTGTGCGGCCATCAGCTCTACATTGTCACCGGAGAGTGCAGTGGAATACACCACAAAATCCGCACCCTCTACGTGCCGAGCCGCGTGTCCAATATAGACGGTGGCACCTCGCATCACTAGTTGGTCGGTTAAATCCTTCTGTGCCACATCCGAACCAGATACTTTATAACCGAGATCGAGCATGACATTGGCGATCGCGCTCATTCCATAGCCGCCGATCCCGATAAAGTGGACATGTTGTGACTGGTTCACGCCGCTCACCTTCCTTAATGTTGAAAAAAATTCACAATATGCTTCCGCGCTTCTGCAATAGTATACAAAGAACCCATGCAAAGCACCATGATTTCTTCCGATGATCTATCTGCCTGTCTTTGTATCCAATCCTTTGCCTGCTCAAGTGCCGTATCCACCGAAAGGCTGATGCCAATCGGCCCTTTCCAAATCCCTTCCATCGACTCTGCCAATCGTGCCGCAGACAACGCCCGCGGCGTGTCCGGCTGTGTCGCAATACATGCATGAACCAGCGGCAATACAGGCGCAAGAATTGCCGTTGCATCTTTATCTTTTAGAACACCTGCGATCAGCAGGATGCGCCGGTTGTTGCGCTTTTGCCATTCGCCCAATGTGCGACCGAGTGCCTGTGCACCGTGAGGGTTGTGGGCGCCATCCAAAATCCAGAGAGGATGCCTTTGAATCACTTCAAAGCGCCCCGCCCATTTCATCATACGCACACCTACTCGTACGGTGTTCCTGACAAACTTTTGCCAATGACCCCCCAGATGTTCAGACTTGGCATGCAACATGCTTTCGGATGTAAACACATTCCGTATACACCATTGATATGCAGCAATGGCAAGGCTGGCATTCACCGTCTGATGCCATCCGTGCATCTGCAGTGAAATCCCGTACACATCCAGCAAACCGCGTTTCGTATACGTATGAAAATACCCGCGCTGACCGAGTTCGTCTGCCCATTCCCGGACGATTGCAAAATCTTTGGCGTATTCATAAACAGGCGCATGGCGTTCCTTGGCGATCTGTACGATGACATCCCGCCCTTTGCCCACTGCAGCCGTAAACAGGGGAATCTGTGGTTTAACTATACCTGCTTTTTCCTTGGCGATCAATTCCTCTGTACTTCCCAGTATTTCCGTATGTTCCAATCCGATATTCGTGATAATCGTGACAATCGGTTGAACCACATTTGTCGCATCGAGACGACCGCCCAGTCCGGTTTCCCAAATGACTACATCGGCCCTTTGATCCTGAAAATATAAAATGGCCAACACTGTAACGATTTCAAATTCGGTTGGCAGCCCCCAAATTCCTGCTTGCATCTGTTCGACAACGGGCTTTAACCGAAAGGCGTAGGCAGTCAGTTGATCCGTTGTCACAGATGTTCCGTTGATGCCCATGCGATCATGAAATTCAGTTAAATACGGAGACGTATACAAGCCCGTTTGCAATCCTGCCCGTTCAAACATACCAGCCAAAAACGCGGCTGTCGATCCTTTCCCATTCGTCCCGGCAATATGCACAAATCGCAGCGACCGCTCCGGATTGCCCAACTGGCGCAGCATTTCCTGCATCCGTTCCAATCCTGGGCGCATGCCGAATTTGCGAAACACGTCCTCTTTCAACCGTTCTTCCGGATCGGCGCGCTCTTCTGCCGCTTGCCGCACGACATCAAGAGGCGGGGCGCTGCCAAAGCGGGGAAAGGAAGCAATCCAGCGAAAGACATCAAAATTTGATTCCATTCCTTACCATCCTATTCTGTCTTCACCCGTCTGTGCGTTTAAGCTTTTAATTCGGCGATTCGCTGCAAAACTTTCTGGCGTTTGTCCGCATAATCGTCCCGCTTGTTTTTTTCCGCTTCCACTACATGTGCAGGCGCTTTTGCCGCAAAGCCTGTGTTCGACAATTTTTTATCCAAACGATCCACTTCTTCATTTAACGTTTTGACCTCTTTTTCCAAGCGCGCGATCTCCGCGTCCAGGTCGATCAATCCGGCCAGCGGCAGATACACTTCCGCACCTGTCAACACGGCTGTTACTGTTTTTTCCGGTACAGACAGGCCGCGGTCGATCTCCAATGTGTCCGGATTGCAAAAGCGCGTAATGTAATCGGTCCCACGCACAAGCTTCTGCTCATACTCTTCCGATGTTGGCTTGATCAGAAGCGTGACCGGTTTGCTTGGCGGAACGTTCATTTCTGCGCGCACATTGCGGACACTGCGAATCAGTTCCATCAACAGCTCCATGTCGGACACTGCCGACGCATCGACAAAGCGCTCCTGATCTACCGGCCATTCTGCCAACGAGATGCTTGTGCCTGTATGAGGCAAGTGTTGCCAGATTTCTTCCGTAATAAACGGCATAAACGGGTGCAGCAAACGCAGCGCGCGGTCCAGCACATATACGAGCACAATTTTGGATTGGCGTTTCTTCCCTTCATCCTGTCCGTATAAATACAATTTTGACAACTCGATGTACCAGTCGCAGAATTCATTCCAGATGAATTCATAAATGATCCGCGTCGCTTCCCCGAAATCATAACGGGAAAGACATGTTTGCATATCTTTTGCCGTCTCATTCAAACGATGCAAAATCCACCGGTCTGCCGTTCCGTACTGACTCAAGTCGCCAAGCTCGATATCTGCGGCGGACAATTCGGATATGTTCATCAGGACATAGCGGGAAGCGTTCCATATTTTATTCGCAAAGTTGCGGGCGTTTTCGACCCTCTCAAAGTGGAAACGCAAATCATTCCCTAATGTTGTGCCGGATGCCAGCATGAACCGCAGCGCATCCGCACCGTATTGTTCGATCACTTCGAGAGGATCGATCCCGTTGCCGAGGCTTTTCGACATCTTGCGGCCTTGTGCGTCCCGCACCAACCCATGTATGACAACATCATGAAACGGTGCTTCATCTGTGAACTCCAAGGCAGAAAAGATCATGCGGGCGACCCAAAAATAAATAATGTCAAAACCGGTGACAAGCACATTCGTCGGGAAGTATCGTTTCAGGTCATTCGTCTCGTTTGGCCAGCCCATTGTTGAAAACGGCCACAAAGCAGATGAGAACCACGTATCCAAAACATCCTCTTCTTGATGAATGCGGCTGCTGCCGCAATGGGAACAGGTATCCGGATCTTTCCGCACAACTGTCGTACCGCCGCAATCTTCGCAATACCATGCCGGAATCCGGTGTCCCCACCACAACTGCCGCGAGATGCACCAGTCACGGACGTTTTCCATCCAGTGCATATAGATTTTGGCGAACCGTTCCGGGATAAACTGAACCTGCCCTTCTTCCACAACGCGGATGGCCGGTTTTGCCAGCGGCTCCATTTTTACAAACCATTGATCGGACAAGTATGGTTCCACAATCGTGGAGCAGCGTGTGCAATGGCCGACGGCATGTGTATGTTCTTCAATTTTTTCCACAAAGCCTTGCGCTTCCAGATCCGCAACCACTTGTTTGCGCGCTGCAAAACGATCCATGCCCGCATACTTGCCTGCCAATTCGTTTAATGTGCCATCTTGATTCAATATGTTGATATTCTCCAAATCATGCCGCTGACCGACTTCAAAATCATTGGGATCATGTGCGGGCGTCATTTTGACACAGCCCGTGCCAAAATCCATCTCTACATACTCGTCGGCGATAATCGGAATCTCCCGGCCTGCAAGCGGCAACCGCAGCCGTTTGCCGAGCAAATGCCGGTAGCGTGCATCGTCCGGATGAACCGCCACTGCTACATCTCCGAGCATCGTCTCCGGACGGGTCGTGGCAACGATCAGATGGCCGCTGCCATCGACGAGCGGATACCGGAGATGATAGAGAGCTCCCTGTTTTTCCTCATGTTCCACTTCAATATCGGACAATGCGGTCTGACAACGGGTACACCAGTTAATAATCCGATTTCCTCGATAGATGAGCCCTTTTTCATACAACCGCACGAAGACTTCCCGGACGGCGGCGCATAGTCCTTCATCCATCGTAAATCGCTCTCTCGACCAATCCACGCTGCAGCCCATATTTTTCATTTGATTTGTAATGATGTTGCCGTATTTATGCTTCCAGTCCCAAACCCGCTCGATAAACTTCTCACGGCCCAGGTCATGGCGAGATACGCCTTCTTCTTTTTGCAAAATGGCTTCCACGCGGGTCTGTGTGGCAATCCCTGCATGGTCGGTTCCCGGCAGCCACAGTGCGTCAAAGCCAGACAGCCGTTTCCAGCGAATCAAAATATCCTGCAGTGTAAAGTTTAACGCGTGCCCGATATGCAGCTGACCCGTAACATTCGGGGGCGGTATCACAATGGCATATGGCTGTTTTTCCGGTTCTTTCCCTGCTGTAAAACATCCCTGATCCAGCCAAAACTGATACAACCGCTGCTCGACCAGCTTCGGATCATACACCGTCGACATTTCTTGTGCGTTCACCTGCTGTTCGGTCGACTCCTTTTCTTGCTCTTGCGCTTTCCATTCTTTCGCAGACATTTTTCCTTGCAATCCCCTTTCTTGTATGGAACACATGCATTGCCAAATGATTTCACCAACAAAAAAACTCCTTCGCCATATCAAGGACGAAAGAGTCTGCTTCCGTGGTACCACCTTATTTATTTGCACATCGGCCAGTCTTAGCCCATATGCCAAATCACTCATCGCAATAACGACTGTCCGCCGTCATCTCCTACTCAACGATCCCATCCATGCAGACGATACGACCACAAACCAGCGAACGAGCCGATTTCATCATCATCCGGATATATGCTTCAGAGATGCCACTCAGGGATGACTTTCTTCACAGTTCATTCCGAAGATTCCTTTCAGCCCAAGGGAATCTTTCTCTGCCGGAGATCTATGAATACTCTTTCCCTTCCTCGTGTTTTCAGTACATGAGATTAACGATACAAATTCGGAGTCAGTAGGCCATGCACGCGCCTCTTTGACAACTTATTGCATATAGTATATTCCAAAAACAAGGCATGTCAAACCTTTTCTTGCTATTTTTTCTTTTTCTTCTTTTTCTTCCGCCTGTAATACCCGCCCGTTTTTTTTGGCGCGTCGCTTTTTTGTGTTTTGCGTTCTGCCAGCATTTTTTCCCGGCGCTGCTCCGCTTTCCCTGTGACCCATTTATTTACCCAAGACAAGAGAATGCTCACCATGGCCCACATCGGCAGAAACGTCCCGGCAAATGTCCGAAGTGCTTCTTGCCAGACGGGCACCGTATGGTCATACACCAATTCGGAAGGATGGAAAAGCAAGATCCCAAGCCACGGTATCACTCCTGCAATCGTTGAAGAAAGAAATCCCGCCAAATATCGGTGTTCCTTGATTTTCGGCTGTATGTAATACAAGGAAAACATCATTGCCAGCGAAGATACGATTTGTATATATCCCGGTTTAAAAAAAATGACAATAAGTCCAATCAATCCCAAAAAGCCGCCTGTGCTTACAATTCCTTTCCATGGAATCGGCGGTTTGGCCGGATTTTCTGTAGTCACTCACATCCCCCTCACAGTATGTCGCATCTTGATGTCGAACGCTAAACAACGCCTGGCTGTGCCGCCACATAACGTTCGCAAACCATCACAATGATAATAATACAAGCTGTTCCCTTCAATCACAAGCGGAATTATGAATAGGAAGGAACGAATACGTAATGTGTTGTCAAACAGAAGTTGTAGAAATCGAAAGTGTGGTAACGGATCTTATAGAATATAAAAACCTCAGGAGTATCCTGAGGCAGACTGCAAAATACAAATTCCAGATTCACGTCACCGCCCATCCTTTCATACAATGTATAAAAAATCAGTACGGAGCAACGTGACTCTCAATCAAAGGAGGGGATTCTCGTGAATCAAATCATTTATGCTCTGATTCGTGTTGTTAAAATTTTATTGTTCATTGCCATTTTTCTGTTATTCATCCGGGCGATCTTTTATCCAAGTGCCCTTGACTTGATCATCTTATTGCTCTTATTTGTCGTTTTTTTCACGATGTTTGTCGGCCGTCCGCCTGTTTGATATGCGATCTTCAATCCTCGGAAATGTCGTCATGCGACTGCACAGGGCGCCTGATATGTTGCGTATCCACCCAAATGCCTTGTTTTTTTTCTTTCCCGAATGAATGCTCGGCTGTACTTTGTTCTTTTGCCCGGCTGTGCTTTCCTTTTGCGTGCGGGCTTTTTTCGCGGACCATTCGATGTTTCCGCTTGGATCGGACTTTTTCTTGCGCAGATTGAAATAGCGGGCGATTCATCTCCCTTTGATCTTCCTCATTGTCCAAGATGACAGAGGAGGATTCTGCCGACCAGGAAATTGGCACCTCAGCATGGGCATGTTTTTCTATCGCCCTATCCGTTTCCAGGCTTTGTGCCGCTAAACCTGCTGCCGTCGTAAACAGCGGTTCCTGATTGGCGATTCCGTCGGCAGGCACAGCAGGGTTTGCGGACTGCAGCGATACCCCGTCATATAATTCAATGCCATAATATTCGGCCATTACATCGACAAAATCATCCCGATCTTCATCCCGGTCGAGAGATTTCAGGAGTTCATCCACATAGGTGTCCAGATCCCAATTTTTCAGTTTCTCATAATACCACTCAATCACTTGAACAGGACGGACAGGGAATTGCAAATACACATTTAATACTTGCAGCTCTTCGTTGGATAATTTCCTCACTTCTTTATAACGATCCACAATTCCCAGCACCACATCTTCATCCCATTCGCATCTGGGCATATAACGGTGCAACAGAGCTGCCAAATCCTGAATAACCGGACCATAATGGCAATGATCAAAATCGACGAAATACATCCGTTCGTCATCTGCCAATATATTCTGTCTGCTGATGCTTCCATGACAAATCTGTTGCGCCGCACGAGCATTTGCGATCAATTCCGGGTATGGACTATGGTGTAGTTGAAATAATGCGTCTTCAATCATTTCCGTTATATAATCCCAGTTTTCCAAAAACAATCGGTCAAACTCATCCGGCGTGTGCTTTTGCAAGATTGCTTGCCGATAGGATTGTAGTTTGGCCAGATACCTGCGCCATTGGGAACTGACATCATCCTTGCTTTCAAACAGCGGTTCACTGGACTGATAGCCTGCAGCCGCTTTATGAAACCGGGCCAGATTCTCGGCCATCTGTTCCAATTGCTGCGGTTTGCGAAGTTCCAATTCACGTCCGGGAAGCCAATCGGTCATATAATACTGACCGGAATGATCCAACACATAGGCATCGCCAAACTTGTTCCGGATAAATCGCGGCACATATGGATATCCATTGTGATACACATGCTCCACCACACCATGAACAAACGCCAGACGCGTATCGGAATACGCCACTTTCTTAAACATTCGGTCTCCATTTGCGCCGCGCAACCGCAACACATTGCGCACCATTTTTACACGAAGCGGTGAAAAATCATACTCGCTGATCACATCCGGATCTGCACCGTACGCGATCACAATATCCGCCCAATCTTCTGTCTCCCATCTGGATTTCGATGTCATGTGTTCCCTCCTTTCCGATTCCTATCTTTCTTGCAGGAGGCGATTTCGGTACGGCGCAAACTGTTGGTCCCGCTGTCGGTATTGATCCAATGTCTGACGAAACAAACCATGAAGCTGTTCCATGCTTGCCCGTCTGCGCCGATATAGATAAAACAATTTCCAAAGCCCATGTGGAAAGGAGGCGTATGTGGCGATTTGCCGCAATTCCATTTCTGATAGTTCACGAATTTTCTCGTATTCCTGTATCAAATCAGCAATCGCATCGGAGTGACCTTGCTCGACTGCATACAAACAGCACCTTGCCAAATCAAATACAGGCGTATCTTCGATCGGCTTTGGCACTTGCCGAAAATATACTTTTCCACTTGGACTCATCCATTGTTGGTCAAAGGGCGCTCCGCCAACACAGCGATCCAATGGATCGATTGTCATGTTCTCGCTGCCAAATGCGCTGGACACATGCCGAATTTGGTTTTGCAAAAGTTCCGATTGCTCCAGGAAGCGTGTTTGTATCAAATCTTTTTGTGCTATTTTTTTCCATTCTAGCAAGGCAGATTCCATATCCGATATGGATGCCCGCATAATTTCCGCCCATTGCAGCTGCGGTTTGGAAAGCCCATCCTCCATGTATTCAAAGTATTCAAAGCCGCGCAACGCCTGATGTACCGCCGCCAGATTGCGGATCGCCGGCAGTACATCTTCCGGCGAAAACCGCAGCTTGCGGCCATCAATCCAATCGGTCAAAACGAACCATTTGTCATGTACGTGAACATATGGATCCCCGTATAACGTTCGAATCATCCGGGGAATCCGTCTGTATCCGTGACGCGCCAAATATTCGGCAACGTCAAAATCCTGCCAAAGCATTTGCACATCCTCGTACGCATCCAGTATTTTTTTCCCTTTGTCCGTATCTGCATACCATCTGTCAGCCCGTATTTCGTCCGGTACGAGATCGAGTACCCGGATGCCATATTGAGGGAAAATAGTTTTGGGCCACTGATCGATTTCTGCCTGCATGTTGTACCCCTCCTTTCCAAAACCGGCGGAAAGTACAGCAAAGGGACTGTGCTTAGCGTTTGCGTTCCGGAATATAAAGAAGTTGCCCGATATCGATTTGTTCCGTTGTCAACTGGTTGACTCGCATGACTTCCGATGGAAGGACACGATAATTTTCCGCAATTCGGTCGATCGTATCGGTTTCTTGAACAATGCGGAACTTCATCGTCTGGAATGTCTCTTCCAGGTACGGATACATTTCCGTCCATAAGTAGACGCGGTCTTCCTCGGGGCGGTATTTTTTATCTTCAGCGATTGTAATAGACGCTTGCGGCAGTTCGGCAACGCTTAAATCGACAACGGTTTTCGATTCCGCTTGTTCAACAGCTTCCGTCTCCTGCAAGTTCACAGATTGCTGCAACACGGTCGGCGCAACCGGAGTCGATACAGCCGCTACTTGTTCAACAACAGGTATGACAGATACTTCCTCAACGACAGGTGTTTCCACGACTCCTGAAGTAACCGGAACTGCGACACCCGGTCTCGATTCCGAATTGCTTTCTCGAAAGATGGATTGGCTTGCAGGCTTAGCGGCATCCATCAGCTTTGACATCGCATCAAATGTAGAAGATTCTTTTTCTTTCTTTGATTGAATCTTCAGTTGGAACTGCGGATCTTTTTGAACCGTACTTGACTCCGCCAGTTCTTCGAAATGATACGTCTGTGCAGCCGCACTTGCACTTGCACTTGCAGAGGCATGGACATGCCCGATTTCGAAAACTGTTGCAGATTCCGCTTGTGCCTCTGTTTGCAGTTCTTGCGTTTTCGCTGCAGTTTCCAACGCTTGCATGAAGGATTCTTCCCGGCGCTCGGTTTGGCTTTCGACTCCTCTCGCATATTCCAACTCTTGTGCTTCTGTTGCATGTATCTGTTCTACTTGTGCCTGCACTTGTTCTGCCTGTATCTGTTCTATCGGTTGTATCTGTTCTGCTCGTGTCTGTTCCGAACGGCTGTCGGCAACGGCAGAATCGTTCGCTGCTTGCATTTGCAACTTTGACGACGACGCATCGGATGGCAACGAGTGACTTCGGACATCTTCCGCATACCGGAATGCTTCGACACCAGATTGTGCAGCAGGCTGATACTCCTCGTGGGGGGTTCCCGAATTTGCAAAAGCACTTATGGAACCTGAAGGAATTCCGGTAAAACCTGAGGGGGGAATTCCGATCGTCGATGAACCTGCATCATTTCGGTACGCCGATTGCGACCACGGACGATCCCAAGTCAGCGGTTGGGAAGGTGTGGCATATGGCGATAGATAAGGAACGGATGGCGGTTGCTCCAAAGCTCCTTGCTCCACATTTGCAAATCCTTCTTCCTGTGTACCGCAGCGAAACCGGTAACCCTCTGCCCCAGTCAATCCATTGACGATCAATTCTGCACGGACATGCACCCATTTGGGACCAAGCACATGCAAGTTCCATGTACCGACCCTTGCTGTTACGTTAATATACTCGGTTCTTTGGGCAGCTACCGGGACTTCTAATGTAAACGGCATCCGGCAATGAATCTGCTGGACTGTTACATCATCTTCCGCAACTGCGGAAGCAATGTCTCCCATCAAATCTTCTGCCGTAATTTCCCGATCCTCCTCATCCATTTGTCGGACGTAACCGGTAAATACCAACGCACCATCCAGCACGTAATATTCATTGGATCGATCAAATCCAACCACTTCCGTAACCACAGTAGCGTCTTCAATTTCTTCTGCGCCGGCAATTGCATCGATAAACACTTGTTGGTCAATATGAATCCGGACCGCTGCATTGCGATCTGTTTCGCTCACTGCCAATCCCTCCTCACGCACATGTACTACGCCCATACCATCCATATGTCCAAATCCGTCCGAATATGACAAAAGGTGCGTGACCGAATGATCACACACCTCAAAATCAACAGGGTTCCTTGCCGCATTTTATTTATTCTATGCGGCATTGTCTTGGATCTATGCCAATTACACCCGTTTCAACACAGTCCGCGCCGCTTCTAATGTCATATGAATATCCGCATCGGAATGAGCCAATGACAAGAAACCGGCTTCCAACTGGGAGGGAGCAAAATACACGCCTGTTTCCAACATGCCGTGAAAATATTTCGCATACAAATCAAAATCACAAGTCTTTGCACTTGTATAATCTGTGACCGATTCTTCGGTAAAAAACACGCCAAACATGCCGCCAATCGAATGCGTAAAAATGGGAATCCCCCGTTCTTCGCCAATTTCCCGGAAGCCGTCTGTCAGCAATTTTCCCATCTGTTCCAGGCGTTCATATGTACCGGCTTGCTCCAAACGGCAAAGGGTGGTATATCCGGCAATCATCGCCAACGGATTGCCGGACAATGTACCTGCCTGGTATACAGGCCCTGTTGGAGCAATCATTTCTAGTATTTCCCTTTTACCGCCGTATGCGCCAACCGGCATGCCGCCGCCAATCACTTTTCCAAGTGTCGTAAGATCCGGGTCGATGCCAAACTTCTCCTGTGCACCGCCCAATGCCACACGAAAGCCAGTCATCACTTCGTCAAAAATCAAGAGAGCGCCAAATTGTTTGGTGATCTCCCGAACCGCCTGCAGATATCCCGGCTTCGGCAGTACACAGCCCATGTTGCCGGCGACCGGCTCGATGATCACAGCGGCAATTTCTTCACCGAATTGGGAAAAAACCAACTGCAAACTCTCGATGTCATTGTATGGTACAGTAATGGTATTTGTCGCCACACTCTCCGGCACGCCCGGACTATCCGGAAGTCCGAACGTAGCGACACCAGAACCCGCTTTGATCAAAAAACTGTCTGCATGGCCATGGTAGCAGCCTTCAAATTTCACGATTTTGGCGCGTTTCGTATAGCCGCGAGCCAATCGCAGCGCACTCATCGTCGCTTCTGTACCGGAGTTCACCATGCGCACCGATTCGACAGACGGCACCAGCTCACAAACTTTTTTTGCCATCTCCGTCTCCAGCGTTGTCGGAGCGCCAAAACTCGTGCCCCGCTCCGCATATGCCTTGACTTGCCCGATCACTTCCGGATCTGCATGCCCGAGGATCATCGGTCCCCAGGAAAGCACATAGTCTATATAGGAATTCCCATCCACGTCATATAAGCGGCTGCCTGCTGCTTTTTCGATAAACAGTGGATTGCCGCCGACTGCACGGAACGCGCGAACCGGACTGTTAACGCCGCCTGGGATAAATTGTCTGGCTTCTGCAAATGCCTGTTCTGACTTTGGATACACGGTGCACACTCCTTATTCGAACGTTCTAGAACTTTCCTTGTTTCATCCAGTTGGCAACATCTTTGGCGGAATATGTTAAAATAATGTCTGCGCCCGCTCGCTTGATACCAGTGAGCGTC
Organism: Fodinisporobacter ferrooxydans; assembly: GCF_022818495.1. GTDB lineage: Bacteria > Bacillota > Bacilli > Tumebacillales > MYW30-H2 > Fodinisporobacter > Fodinisporobacter ferrooxydans. Next base: position 4,238,836 of record NZ_CP089291.1, read on the forward strand.
TCTGTCACAATCGCCTGTTCATCGATCCAGCCGCGCTCTGCCGCCGCTTTGATCATCGCATATTCCCCGCTGACGTTGTATGCGGCAATGGGCACATCATACCGATCCCGCAGTGTACGCACTACATCCAGGTATGCCATCGCCGGTTTGACCATCAACATATCAGCGCCTTCCGCCAGATCGGAAGCCGCTTCCCGCAGAGCTTCACGATAATTGGCGGGATCCATTTGATATGTTTTCCGATCGCCAAAAGCAGGCGCCGAATGGGCGGCTTCCCGGAAAGGTCCATAAAATGCAGAAGCGTATTTTACAGCATACGACAAAAGAATCGTATCCTGATATCCTTTGGCGTCAAGAGTCTCACGAATTTTTGCAATTCGTCCGTCCATCATATCGGAGGGTGCGACGATATCCGCACCCGCTTGCGCATGGGACAGTGCGGTCTTGGCAATCAATTCAAGGCTGGAATCGTTCTCGATGATGCCATCATGAACAATCCCGCAGTGTCCGGCCGGGTTGTACTGGCACAAGCAAACGTCTGTTGCGATCACCAAATCCGGATTTTCTTCCCGCGCCGCGCGAACCGCTTGCTGCACGATCCCTGCTTCCGCATATGCTTCACTGCTCTGATCATCTTTGTGTGCCGGAATCCCAAATAAAATGATGGATCGAATCCCCAGCTCACTGATTTCCTGGATTTCCCGCCGATATTCGTCAATCGACAAGTGATAAACGCCAGGCATGGAACGAATCTCTTCCCGCACATTTTGACCATGCTGCACATACAAAGGATACATCAGATCTTCCACACGCAAATGGGTTTCACGGATCATATCGCGAATCGCAGCCGTTTTGCGCAAGCGGCGATGACGATCGAATGAATTTGACATTGGAACACACCTCTATTCGAAAGTTAAAGTGAAACTTGAACCTGCCGGAGGTTCGGATCAGCTGCGCTTACACGCCCTTACTTCCTTCATTATGTAAAATCGCTTCCGTTAATCCTTCAATTGTATACGTTTCTGCCTGAATTTGCACAGACAGCCCCATAGATCTTGCCGTATCCGCTGTGATGGGCCCAATGCAGGCAATTTTCACATGTGCAAGCAATTCTTGCACGCGTTTCGCTGCAGCATCCTCGGTTGAAAATTCCGGGAGCTCCCCATGGCATTGTTCATCTCGCACTGTATTTTGGAGGGTTTCCTGCAAACCGATGACAAAATTGCGAACGGTCGAGGAGCTTGTAAATGTGATCAGATGCACAGCACCTGTTTGCAGCAGCTCAAGCAGTTCTTCCATCCCATCTGTAACCTTTTTTGTCGAATACGCATCCACTTCCACCACTTCACAGCCATGCTGTCGAAGCAGAGTCGGCAGCGTCTTCCTTGCCAGATCCGCTCGCGGCAAAAGAATGCGATCCGTTGGCTGTACAACTTTCAACAACGCATCCGCCAATGCTTCCGCCACGTATTCTTGCGGTACAAGCTCCGGCACGATCCCTCTTTGCTGCAGCGCTTCGGCTGTTTTCTCACCGATGGCGGCAATTTTGACCGCAGCTAACGAACGGACATCGACCTGTTGTCGGCGCATCATGGAAAAAAAGCTGTCGACACCATTTGCACTGGTAAACACGACCCACTGAAACGTACGGATGTTTTGCAATGCTTCCCGCATGGGCTTTTCATCTGCCGGCGGACAAATGGCAATCACCGGGCATTCATACGCCTCTCCGCCCATGTCTTCAATCCATGCGGACAGTTGGCTTGCCTGTTGGCGGGCACGAGTGACAACCATCCGTTTGCCAAACAAAGGTTTTTTTTCAAACCATGCAAGCTGTTCCCGCAAACGCACCACATCGCCGATGACAATGATGGCAGGCCCTTTAAAGCGCTGCTGTTCCACCATATCCGCAATCATGCCCAATGTACCTGTCAATGTGCGCTGCTCTACCCGTGTACCCCACCGTATGAGCGCTACCGGCGTCTGCTCGCTGCGTCCGAAATGAAGCAATTGCTCGGTAATATGGCGGATCTGCCCTACACCCATCAAAAAAATGGCCGTGTTATCCGACTCGGCAATCTGCTGCCATTGGATACCCGAATGTTCTTTATCGGGATGTTCATGTCCGGTGACGACTGTAAACGATGTTGTATAATCGCGATGTGTGACCGGGATGCCGGCGTATGCCGGGACGGCAATCGCCGACGTAATGCCCGGCACGATTTCAAAGGGAACGCCATGCCGCGCCAGCATTTCCGCTTCTTCTCCGCCTCTGCCAAAGACAAAAGGGTCGCCGCCTTTCAGACGTGTGACGATTTTTCCCTGCAACGCATAATCCACCAATAATTGGTTGATCTCTTCTTGCGGACGAACATGACGATCCGGCAATTTTCCCACAAATACTTTCTCGACGCCGGCAGGAATCCGATTGAGCAAACTCGGACTGACCAATCGATCGTATAAAATTACATCAGCCCGTTCGATACATTGTTTCCCTTTGACCGTAATGAGATTCGGATCTCCTGGTCCGGCACCAACCAAATATACCTTTCCGATTCGATTCAAGAACGATTCAACTCCTCTCGTACAGATGCCAAAATCTCCTTGGCACCTTGTGCAAACAACTGATCCGCAACCGTGTGCCCCAATTGCACCGGGTCGGTTCCCGTCGCCTTTGCACGCAAAATTCGCGCACCCGTTGTATCACCGACGATCGCAATCATTTCCAACAGTCCGTCTTCCCCCGGCACAAAGCTGGCATGTGCGCCAATCGGGATTTGGCAGCCGCCGTTTAGCCGGCCCAAAAATGTCCGTTCTGCCTGTACCGCTTTTTCTGTAGGCGCATCGTTTAACGCCAAGAGAATCTCTCTCGTCGCCCTGTCATCACTGCGGCATTGAATCGCCAATGCCCCTTGTCCGGCAGCCGGGATACACAGATCGACAGGAATCCGCTCTGTAATTTGTTCCGCCCAGCCCATTCGTTCGAGCCCCGCCGCCGCCAGAACGATGGCATCCAATCCTTCCTGCCCATCCCGCAGCTTGCGCAGACGAGTATCGATATTGCCGCGCAAAGGCACAATTCTCAGATCCGGACGGGCAGCCTTCAATTGAATGCTTCTGCGCAGACTGCTTGTTCCGACAACCGCACCGAACGGAAGATCCTGAAACTTGCACCCGTCTTTCGCAATCACTACATCGCGCACGTCTTCACGGACCGGAACCGCTCCAATCATCAGACCTTCCGGCATTTCCGCAGGCATATCTTTCATGCTGTGAACGGCAAAGTCTACCGTACCATCCAGCAATGCCTGTTCGATCTCTTTGATAAACAAACCTTTGCCGCCAACTTTGGATAATGCCACATCGAGAATCCGGTCGCCTTTTGTGACGATTTTGACAGTCTCAATGGTAACGTCATTGTGTATGTGTTGGATCTGTTGACAAACCCAGTTGGTCTGTGTCAATGCCAACTGGCTTTGACGAGTTCCGACACGCAGTGCGTTCATGTGCTTCCCACTCCTTTATCTTCGTTGCAAACGTCTGCCAGGCAAACGACAGATCCTGATGTGCCAAATCTTTCAATATATCCGATTGTAGCAAATTTCGATAAAATTCTGTACGCTCGTCCGGATCGGCAATCTTGTTTTTTATTTCGTTCCGCACTTGCCGCATCATGGTCAAAAACAGCGCAAACTCCTCGCCAAACGCCTCTTCCAGAGATAAACGAATCGCTTTGGCCAACGACGGATTGGCTCCATTTGTCGAGATTGCCAGTGTCAGGTCGCCGCGGCAAATCGTTGCAGGCACATAAAACGAACACAAATCCGGCTGATCTGCAACATTCACCCAGATGCCGCGAGCATGGCAATCTTCATAAACGGATGTATTCACTGCCAAGTCATCCGTTGCTGCAAACACAAGACTGTAAGACGCGACATCGCCCCTTTGATAGGGACGATTGATATGATGGAATTTTCCTTCCGCTTTCCAAGCTTCCAGCGACTTCGAGAGCACAGGGCTGATAATGGTAAGATTCGCCCCTGAAACAAGTAATGCGGACGCTTTGCGTTCCGCTACACGTCCGCCGCCGACAATCATGCATCGTACTCCAGATACGTTTAAAAATACCCCATACATGCACGTAACCCCATTCGCATCCTGCATTAACCCCATTTATGAAAATTCGACATGAATTTCCCGACCAATACGTAATTGACAATGACGATACAAAAGCCCAACACGTTTAACCAAGCGAGCCTGCGTCCGGCCCAGCCCAAAACGACCCGCAGATACAAGTACACCCCATATACGATTAACAAAAGCAAGGAAACAAGAGGCTTTGCATCCAGCCAAAGAAAATGTCCGAAGACCACCCGATACCAGATAGCACCCAAAATCATGGCGATCAATAAGGTGGGAAACCCCAGCTTCACCATTTGAAAAGACAAGTTGTCCAACCGCTCCAGCGCAGGGAGGCGCCGGAAAAAAGGCGTCCATTTCTTTAACTTTAACATATAGTGCTGGAATAAATACATAATCGAAACGATGCAGGCCAAAGAAAATGCGGCATAACTGATCAATGCCATACTTACATGGATCACCAGCAAGTCGCCTTGCATCGGCGCGGAAAGCTGTGTCGCGCCTTTGCGTGCAAAGATGTCGAATGCCACAAATGCAAACCCGATAATATTCACAAGAAACGTGAACAATTCCATTTTGTACAGATAGTTGATAATCAACGCAAATGTATTGAGCAGCCAGGCAAAAAAAATCGTCGCCTCAAACGTAGTAAAGACGGGCACATAATTCAGTGCCCGCATCCGTTCAATAAAAAATATGGTTTGCAGTCCCCAAACGACAGCAAGTGTCCAAAACGCATACCGATTTGCCCGCCGGCTTGGCTGTATGAAATCAATAAAGTACAAAAATACACTGACTGCATAAAAAAACGTAATCCAATCATAAAGACGAAGACTATCGATCACTTCTATTCCCTCCGTCCTACGGCGATAACGTCGTCACCGGGCAAGCTTCCCCGAACAAAGATGACAGTCGCCCCAATTCGAACGACGAACGATCTTTAGCCGATTGCAGTTTTTCCTGTGTTTGTGCCGCTGCCCGTTCATCCGATTCCGACGCTTTGGCGGTTTCCCCATCCGGCTGAATCCCGAACAGACGGCACGCCATATCCATATTCTTTGCCGCATCCGCTTCTGTCGCCATTTGTTTCAACTGTACGATCGGATCCCGCAACAATTGGTTGACAATGCTCATCGTGTGCTTTTGCAAGATTTTCTGCTCCCGCTCCGATAAACCGGGCAATTTGTTCAACAAACTATCCATAACCGACTCCTGAATGGCGATGCCCTTGCCGCGCATGGCAGTAATCAAAGGAATCACTTCCTGCTCATTCATCCACTGCCGGAAAGCGACCAGTTCCTCTGCAATGATCACGCCGATTTTCTCCGCTTCCCTTGCCCGCTCCTCAAGATTTGCCGCGATCACATGTTCCAAATCGTCAATATCATAGAGATAGACATTGTCCAATTTGTTCAAGTCCGGATCCAGATCCCGCGGAACGGCAATATCGATAAAAAACAGCGGGCGGTTCCGGCGTTTTTTCATAATGGCAGACACTTGCCCCCGTTCGACGACATACCCTTGCGAGCCGGTGGAACTGATGACGATATCCGCTTCTTGCAACGCCATATCCAAACGGCCCAAATCGAGAGCTTGGCCAAAAAAGCGGTCGGCCAGCTCTTGCGCCCGCTCATACGTACGATTGGCGACAAGAACTTTCGTTGCTCCGTTCGCATTTAAATGTTTGGCCGTCAATTCACTCATTTTGCCCGCTCCGATAATCAACATCGTTTTGCCGCTCAATTCAGAAAAAATCTTCTTCGCCAACTCGACGGCAGCATAGCTGACCGATACGGCGTTTTGGCCGATCTGCGTCTCTGTATGTGCGCGTTTGCCGACTTCGACAGCCTTGCGAAACAGTGTATGAAAAATCGATCCAATACAGCCAAGTTCATGCGCCAGCTGATAGCTGTTGCGAACCTGTCCGAGTATCTGGGTTTCCCCCAAAACCATCGAATCAAGACCGGCACTGACGCGAAACAGATGGCGAACGGCATCCGAACCCGTATATATATAGGAATGGGATGTGAAGGAATCACGATCCACACCCGCAAGCCGTGCGAGGAACCATTGGAAAAATTCCGTTCCTGCATGCAATGATGTTACCAATGCGTAAATCTCCGTCCGATTGCAGGTGGAGACGATGACACTTTCCAAAATCGAACGAGTCCCATGCAAATATGTCAAAGCTTCTCGCTGTGCTGTTTCTGACAGACTGAATTTTTCCCGCAATTCTACAGGCGCTGTACGATAATTCAGGCCGATGACCATGATATGCATCTGGCATTCAGCTCCTAACTCAATTAAATAATAATATTCGTCCAAAACTATAACACCGCTATTATAGCATGGCTGTCAAATTCATCACATAATACAAAAAGACTATATTTTGAAATTATTTTGTACAAAGAATAAATATTGCAAACATTATCAATAAAATTCTTGACTCTCTTTCGTCTCCCGAAGAAAATAAGATGCATGGGAGGGATTGATAGAATGAAGTGGCGGTACTCCGGCATATTTGCCGACAGCATGTTGCTGCTTGTCACGCTTTTTTGGGGAGCAACCTTTGTATTGGTGCAAGATGCCATACATAAAGTTCCCGTATTCACGTTTCTGGCCATCCGTTTTTTCATGGCAGGCCTCTTGTTGTGGATCATCCAAATAGCCATGAACCGGGGCAAACCATCCACTTTCGACCGCAAAACAATCGGCAGCGGGATCATGCTCGGCATTTGGCTGTTTGCAGGTTATGCGTTTCAAACATTTGGATTGCTTTATACAACTCCGGCCAAAGCCGGATTTATCACTGGCTTGTCAGTGGTTTTGGTGCCGATATTGTCGTTTTGGATTTTACGGCAGCCGATTCATCGCTACATGGTGACCGGGATCATCCTTGCCACAATCGGATTGGGAATGCTAAGTTTTCACTCGGATTTCTCCATGAATATCGGGGACGTATTGGTATTTTTCTGTGCAATCGCATTTGCCATGCAAATTACACTGACCGGAAAATATGCCGGTACGGGAAACTCCATGAATTTGGCGATTCTGCAAATCCTGACAGTCGCTGTTCTGAGCGGAATCGCTGCCGCCGCATTTGAACCATGGCGCAATACACTGCGGCCTACCGTACTATTCCAGACAGAAGTCTGGGTTGCGTTTGTCATCTGTGCCGTTTTTGCTACCGCTTTTGCGTTTTTTGCCCAGACGTATTTTCAGCAATACACGACAACTTCCCACACGGCCTTGATATTCACCTGTGAACCGGTGTTCGCAGCTTTGACTTCCTGGATTTGGATTCATGAACAATTTACCTGGAAGACGCTCAGCGGCTGTCTGTTCATTTTGTTCGGCATGTTCGTATCGGAAGGATACACGATTTGGCTGCAAAAACAACCCGCAGACTCAGAAACGTAATGAGTCGCGGGCTGTCATTGTACATGTTTCCCTACATTATTCACCGATTTTGCCGCTATTTGCCGTTTTATCCCTCTATCGTCTCCACCGCTGAAGCATGTGCGTCTACGTCTGCAACTGTCCCTGCACCAAACAGAAATTGTTCAAACATCTGCCATGCCTCATCTTTACCAACGCCTGTTTCGGAAGAAAACACTTGCACTTGTGCATGTTTTTCCATTCCCAAAGTTTGTTTGATGATTTTCACGTGCTTTTGCCATTGTCCCTTCGAGATCTTGTCCGCTTTTGTGGCAATGACAGCTGTCGGCACATGAAAATGGGAAAGCCACTGGTACATCTGCACATCCTCTTTGGAAGGAGCATGACGGATATCGACCAATTGAATCACCGCGCGCAGCGGTCCCCGTTTGCTCAAATAGCGCTCAATCATTTTTCCCCATTGCTCTTTTTGCGATTTGGATACTTTTGCATATCCGTATCCGGGCAAATCCACCAGATGGAATTGCTGATTGATAAGGAAAAAGTTGATCGTTTGCGTTTTTCCCGGCTTGCTGGAGACACGGGCGACATTGCGACGATTTAACATTTTATTGATCAAAGAGGATTTCCCGACATTGGAGCGGCCAACCAGCGCAATTTCCGGCATGGATACATCTGGATACTGCTCGGGCTTGACCGCACTTATGATAAATTCAACCGATTTAATGATCATTGTAAATTCCACACTTTTCATAATTTCATTCTGGTACGAAGAACCGCGCAACAACCGTCTGTTTGTTCAAACAGATGCAGGGATTTAAAGCTTCTCCATCAAAAATTTTTGACAGAGAAGCCCAAATCCCGTAGCTGTCGTTGAAAAATCAATCTCAGTTATGTTGATAAAATAGTTGACAAAATACCTATTTGTCAATTCAGATGCGTCGGATGTTGGATATGGTGGTCTGCTTCTTCCGGCGGTACCAAAGAAAGAGAGGAATCTGCCGGTACCAACGCTTCTTCCAACACTTGATCCATATGTTCCACCGGTACGAAAGTCAGCGCCCGCCGTACGGAATCCGGGATTTCCGGCAAGTCCTTCTCGTTTTCTTTCGGTATGATGATTTTTTTCACACCTGCGCGATGGGCACCCAGACATTTTTCCTTTAAGCCGCCAATGGCAAGTACCCGGCCACGCAGCGTAATTTCTCCTGTCATGGCAACATCCCGATGTACAGGCCGGCTGGATAAGGCAGAAGCCAACGCTGTCGCCATCGTGATGCCCGCAGACGGGCCGTCCTTGGGAATGGCTCCTTCCGGAAAATGAATATGGATATCTTTCGTTTCCGTAAAATCCGGTTTAATCCCTAACTCATGCGCCCGGGAACGGATATAACTGAGTGCTGCCTGTGCAGATTCCTTCATGACATCGCCAAGCTTACCTGTTAAAATCAGTTTGCCTTTCCCCGCAGTCACAGTCACTTCCACTTGCAGCGTGTCTCCGCCCACTTCTGTCCATGCCAGCCCGGTAACAATTCCAATCTGGTCTTCTTGCTCGATCATGCCGTAGTGAAAGCGGGCAGGGCCGAGAAACCCATCAAGATTTTTAGCGTTGACCGCTACTTTTTTCTTTTCACCTGTCACGATCATTTTTGCCGCTTTCCGGCATACAGTCGCCACTTGCCGCTCCAGGTTGCGCACACCGGCCTCGCGGGTGTATTCCCGAATCATCCGCAGTATCGCTTCATCCGAGACCGTCAACTTATCCTTCCCGAGTCCATGTGCTTCCAATTGTTTGGGCAGCAAGTGGCGGGTGATGATTTTTTGTTTCTCCAACTCCGTGTATCCAGGGATTGTGATCAATTCCATCCGGTCCAAAAGCGGGCGGGGTATATATTGAACCACATTGGCAGTCGTTATGAACATGACGTTTGACAAATCATACGGGACTTCAATGTAATGATCGCTAAACGTATGGTTTTGTTCCGGATCCAATACTTCCAACAATGCAGAAGCCGGATCCCCGCGGAAATCCTGGCTCATCTTGTCGATTTCATCCAACAAAATGACCGGATTTGTCACACCGGCGGTTTTCATCGCATGGATGATACGCCCCGGCAGCGCTCCTACATATGTGCGCCGATGTCCGCGAATCTCCGCCTCATCGCGAACGCCGCCAAGAGAGATCCGGACAAATTTGCGATTTAGGGATTTGGCGATGGATTTGCCCAAGGATGTTTTCCCAACGCCTGGAGGACCGGCAAGACAGAGAATCGGTCCGCGCAGCTGATTGACCAATTTTTGCACCGCCAAATACTCTACGATCCGTTCTTTTACTTTTTCCAACCCGTAATGTTCTTCATCCAAAATCAATTGGGTACGTTCCAGGTCGATCCCGATGGAATCTTCTTTCTCCCATGGCAATCCGAGCAGCCAATCGATATATGTCCGGATCACCGATCCTTCTGCAGAAGTCGCCGGCATTTTTTCAAGCCGGTCGATTTCTTTTGCAACTTTTTGTTTGACTTCATCCGGCATATTCATTTGTTCCAGCTTTGTTCTCAATTCCTCGACTTCGCCGGCCCTTCCTTCTTTATCACCCAACTCTTTTTGAATCGCTTTGAGCTGCTCCCGCAAGTAATATTCTTTCTGTGTTTTTTCCATCTGTTTGCGAACACGCTGACTGATTTTACGTTCCAATTCCAAAATCTCGCGTTCGTCAGATAAAAACTTCAGCAATATTTGCAAACGTTTTTTAATATCCGATGACTCCAGAATCGCCTGTTTATCTTTGATTTTTAATGATAAATGGGAAGCGATCGCATCCGCAAGCCTTCCCGGATCTTCCAAATCCTGTACGGATGCCAGTATTTCTTGCGTAATCTTTTTGGACAGCTTGATATATTGCTCAAACTGTTGCAAAACCGTCCGCATCAACGCTTCTACTTCCGGATCCTGGACGTTTGTTTCCTGCAACAAGTCTGTTTCCACGATATAACATTCTGCTGTTTCTAAAAAATGAACGATCTTTGCCCGTTGCAGTCCCTCGACAAGCACCCGTATTGTTCCATTGGGCAGCTTCAGCATTTGCTTGATTTTTGCAATCGTGCCGATTGGATAAATATCATCCGTACCTGGCTCATCTATATTTGTTTCAATTTGTGAAGATAACAGAATCATTCCTTCATCTACCATTGCGCGTTCCAACGCTTTGACCGATTTTTCCCGGCCAACATCCAAATGCAAGACCATTGACGGATAGACCAAAAGCCCACGTAAAGGCAAGAGCGGCAAAGTGCGTCTGAGTTCGTCATGATTTGTATCAGTCATAGATCCACCCCCAAGAAAAACGAAATCAAACAAATAACCAAACCTTTTCCATACGAATATGAACTTTATTGTACTAAATATTTCTTTGATTTGTCTAATCATATGCGAAAGATTCCATTCTGGAATCCATGGTTTACGTACAAAAGGAAAGGCACCTTCACAGGTGCCCGCGATAAAGTATGACAGGCGTTCTCGCAAAACCGTTCATTTTTCCCTTTTACAACGGCTTGACGTTCATCACAGGTGATGCGGTCAATCGTTCCGCCGTCGGCAATAATCCTGTACTTACTTCCTGTTGTTCCTCATATACAAATACTTGGGAAATGACTTCATCGATATGATCAACCGGGATAATTTGAATATCCTTGATGGATGCAAACATCGCCTGCCAATTTTCTCTGGGAATAATCACGCGAGTCGCTCCTGCCAATCGAGCCGCTTCAATTTTGGCGATGACACCGCCGATCGGTCTTACAAAACCACGGATACTTATCTCCCCAGTCATCGCAACCCGATTATCGACGGGGATGTTCCGGATTGCGGAATAAATTGCAGTCGCCATGGTAATTCCGGCAGATGGGCCGTCGACTGGTATGCCGCCCGGAAAATTGACATGCAAATCAAAATCTCTTGGATTGATGTCTGCCGTTCGATTCAATACAGTCAACACATTTTCAATGCTGTTTTTCGCCATGCTTTTCCGCCGCATCGTTCGTTGCCCGCCACCGAGCTGTTCCTCCTCCACAACGCCTGTGATGCTGATTTTTCCTTCACCGAGTTTGGCCGCTTGCGTCGCCGTCACTTCCACTTCCAGCAACATGCCAACATTCGGACCGGAAACTGCCAATCCATTGACGACACCCACTTGCGGATAGTCGGGAACTTTTTTCTCCGGCCGAGGAGAAATCTGGCTATTGTGAACCACCCATTCCATATCGCCGGCTGTTATTTCCGAGCGGTTTTCTGATAAGACTACGCCTGCTGCAATTTGCACCGTATTGACCGCTTCCCGTCCGTTGGTGGCATATCGTTGCACAACGTTAACAGCATCCTCAGTAATCGGCATATGTATTTTGCTTGCGGCATTGCGTACAATCGTTCCGATTTCAGCCATCGTCAGTGGCCGGAAAAAAATTTCTACGCAACGGGAACGAATCGCCGGCGGGATCTCCTCCGGTGTCCGGGTTGTTGCACCAACCAGTCGAAAATCTGCCGGCAAACCGTTTTGGAAAATATCGTGAATATGTGTTGGTATCGCATTGTCTTCCGAATTGTAATAGGCGCTATCGAGAAAGACTCTCCGGTCTTCCAAAACTTTCAAAAGTTTATTCATCTGTATCGGATGCAATTCGCCAATCTCGTCGATAAACAGGATTCCGCCATGCGCCTTTGTTACAGCACCCGGTTTTGGCTGTGGTATGCCAGCCACTCCCATGGCGCCGGCACCTTGATAAATCGGATCATGCACACTTCCGATCAGAGGATCTGCGATTCCGCGTTCATCAAAACGCGCCGTAGTTGCATCGATTTCATGAAATTTCGCATCGCTGCGAAAAGGGGAAGCAGGATTTTTCTTTGCTTCCTCCAAAACAAGACGTGCAACAGCTGTCTTGCCGACCCCCGGCGGTCCATATACGATTACGTGCTGGGGGTTGGAACCGCACAAGGCCGCACGCAACGCTTTCAGTCCGTCTGTTTGACCGACAATTTCCTCAAATGTTGCCGGACGTGTTTTCTCCGCTAACGGTTCTGTCAACGAAATGGTACGTAATTTTCGTAATTTATCCAACTCTTTTTTCGATTCCCGTTCTACCGCTGAGCGATTGTTCTGTTGTGATTTTAAAAGATTCCAAAAATACAGCCCGATCACGACAGCGAAGAATACCTGAATCAAGTTTACTATTGCTCCTAAACTCATCACGGCACCCTCCTCACCTATGCATTCACTGTCTTTAGTATGTCCGACTGTACATAAAATAAAACACCTACATTCATTCTCTGGATGAATGTAGGTGCGAACCCGCCATCGATAGGATGTGAACGAGTATTATGCAGTTTCTTCTTTTTTCTTTTTCCGGCCGTCCGCTGTCCACAGAACAGGCGCTTCTTTGCTGACTACTGTCTCTCTCGTGATCACACATTTTTGAACATCCTCACGAGATGGCAGTTCATACATGACATCCAGCATGATGCCTTCAATAATGGCACGCAGACCGCGAGCGCCCGTATTGCGCTTGATCGCTTCTTTGGCGATCTCTGTCAGCGCATCATCGGTAAATTCCAATGTTACATCGTCCATTTCCAAAAGCTTTTGATATTGTTTGACAAGTGCGTTCTTCGGCTCTTGTAAAATCCGCTTCAACGCAATTTCGTCCAACGCTTCCAATGTCGTCACAACTGGCAAACGACCGATGAATTCAGGAATTAATCCATATTTCAGGAGATCTTCCGGCAGGACTTTTGTAAGCAGTTCACTTGGTTTCAAGTCTTTTTGCGCTTCTGCATCCGTACCGAAACCAATCACTTTTTTGCCCAGCCGGCGCTTGATAATCATATCGATGCCGTCAAACGCACCGCCGCAAATGAACAGAATATTCGTCGTATCAATTTGTATAAACTCCTGGTGCGGGTGTTTCCGTCCGCCTTGCGGAGGAACACTTGCAACAGTGCCTTCAAGAATCTTCAACAATGCCTGCTGGACGCCTTCGCCTGATACATCGCGGGTAATCGACGGATTTTCCGATTTGCGGGCGATTTTATCGATTTCATCGATATAGATAATGCCCTTTTCCGCCTTTTCCACATCGTAATCGGCTGCCTGGATCAACTTCAACAAAATATTTTCCACGTCTTCACCGACATAACCTGCTTCCGTCAATGAAGTCGCATCGGCAATTGCAAAAGGCACATTCAAAATTCTGGCAAGTGTTTGCGCCAATAGTGTCTTGCCGCTTCCCGTTGGACCAATCAACAAAATATTGCTTTTGGACAATTCTACATCTTCCGTCTTTTGGTTGCCATTGATCCGTTTATAATGGTTGTACACGGCAACTGCCAAAGACTTTTTGGCCGTATCCTGTCCAATCACGTATTGATCGAGAATGGAGCGGATTTCCGTAGGCTTCGGAATATCTTTTAATTCAAATTCTTCTTCTTCACCCAACTCTTCTTCCACGATTTCATTGCAGAGTTCGATACACTCATCACAAATATATACGCCAGGCCCTGCCACCAATTTACGTACTTGATCCTGTGTCTTGCCGCAAAATGAGCATTTGAGTTGGCCTTTATCATCTGTAAATTTAAACATCAGGCACCCTCCTTACTTTCCGTCTACTCTATCGATCACCCGATCGATCAATCCATACGCCCGTGCTTCTTCGGCAGTCATCCAATTGTCACGGTCTACATCTTTTGCAATGCGCTCGAGAGGTTGCCCTGTCCGTTCTGCATAGATCCGGTTTAATTTTTCGCGAGTTTTGATAATCCATTCTGCGTGAATTTTAATATCTGCCGCTTGCCCGCTAATACCGCCAAGTGGTTGATGAATCATGATTTCACTATTCGGCAATGCGTAACGCTTACCTTGCTCGCCAGCCATCAAAAGAAAGGAGCCCATACTGGCTGCAAGACCGACACATATTGTAGAAACAGCAGGCTTTATAAATTGCATTGTATCATAAATTGCCATGCCAGCGGTAACCGAACCACCAGGACTATTGATATACAAGCTGATATCCTTTTCCGGGTCTTCCGCAGCCAAGAATAACAATTGTGCGACAACCGCATTCGCTACATCATCGTCAATCTCGGTGCCAAGCAGAATAATTCGGTCTTTCAATAATCGGGAATAAATATCGTACGCCCTTTCGCCGCGATTCGTCTGTTCGATTACATATGGAACAAACATGATTCAGTCAACTCCTTTCACTCCACGGTGCAGCCACACGTGACATTCCGTCGTTCCATCGGGAATCTTGTCGAAAATCCCATATTGCCAAAACAAGGCACTATATAATCAGTGCCTTGTCCCTTTTCACTATTTCCAGATGGTGAACTTAATATAACATATATTATCCAACTTTTCTATTTTCCACTAAGAAATCAATCGTCTTGCGCATGACAATATCTTGTCTGATTGCAGATAAAGACGGATCATTGGATTGCAATATCATGCGCACGCGCTCAACTTCCATATTTGCGGACTTCGCAATTTCTTCCAGTTGCTTTTGGATCTCTTCGTCGCTTGCTTCGAGGGATTCCGCTTTTGCAATCGCCTCAAGCACCAACGATGTGCGTACACGGTTTTCCGCACTGTCTTTAAACTCGCTACGCAAAGATTCTTTGGTTGCACCTGTAAATTCCAGGTACATTTCCAATGGAATTCCTTGGGACTTCAAGCGGTTTTCGAATTGAACGACTTCCTGGTCGATTTCCGCTTCAATCATGGCGTTTGGAATTTCAACGCTTGCATGTTTGACGGCAAGTTCAACCACAGAGTCTTCGATATAATGCTTTTTGCCATGTTCCGCTTGTTCTTCCAAACGTTTCCGGGTATCTGCTTCCAACTCTGCCAATGTTTCGAAATCACTGATATCTTTCGCAAATTCGTCATCCAATTCAGGAAGATTTTTACGCTTGATATCATGCAATTTCACTTGGAATTTCGCCGGTTGGCCAGCCAAATGCTTGACATGGTACTCTTCCGGGAACGTAACGCCGATCTCTTTTTCTTCGTCTTTTTTCATTCCGATCAATTGATCTTCAAATCCGGGAATGAATGTGCCTGAACCGATTTCCAATTGATAATTTTCCGCTTCGCCGCCTTCGAATTCTTCACCGTCGACAAAACCCTTGAAATCGATGATTACAGTATCGCCACTTGCAACAACGCCATCTTCCACCGGCACGATTTCCGCATGGCTTGCACGGATGCGCTGCATTTCTTCCTGCAAGTCTTCATCTGTTACAGCAAAGTCTTTTTCTTCGATTTCCAAATTTTTATACTCGCCGAGTTCGACTTCCGGCTTAACCGTTACTTTTGCTTTAAACAAAAGTGGCTTTCCGGCTTCAAATTGAACGACATCCACTTCCGGACGATCGACCGGTTGAATTTCCGCTTCTACCACCGCTTGTGTATACGCAGTCGGCAGAATGATGTCCAATGCATCATTATACAATGATTCAACACCAAAACGAGATTCAAATATTTTACGAGGTACTTTTCCTTTACGGAACCCCGGAACAGTTACAGTTTTCACTACTTTTTTAAACGCACGATCCAGTGCTTTGCTTACTTCATCTGCCTCTACTTCTACTTCGAGAATCCCGATGTTTTTCTCGATCTTTTCCCATTTTGCACTCATTATGAACGTTTCCTCCCTCAAAATATGGCACATGGGTTATCAATATAGTATTCACGGCCATAAAAACCATTTCATTATAGCATGTTGCCGGATTCGTTTCAAACCTTTTACATTGACTTTTCATCTGACTGCTCTTCACACATCCGACATGGCGTATTGCTTTTGCAAATCTTCCGCATTTTCATTACAATCTTGTACAGTGAATACTCTGGTGCAACTGATACTCCCCATAATAAATACGAATGGAAGTGAGCCCAAGTGGTTACATATACGATCACGAAACATGAGGCAGGCAAAAAATTGCACCGTTTTGTCAGGACGGCACTGCCTGGTTTGCCGTTGAGCGGTGTACATAAATTAATCCGCGTAGGCCGAGTGAAAGTCAATGGCAGAAAAGGCAAAACAGACACATTGCTGGAAGATGGCGACACGATCATCTTTTATATGTCACAAGACGAGTTTGACTCATTGAAAAAGCAGACAAAAAAATTCTCTGGAATTTCGACTGAAATCGATATAATCTACGAAGACGAACATTTGCTGCTTGTGAATAAACCGATTGGCATGCTGACACATCCGGATCAGCAAGAACACAAACACACATTGATCAATCAGGTGCTGGCATATCTGCACGAACAGGAACAACTGGATCAACGGTTATTTACGCCATCCACCGTCAATCGTCTGGATCGGAATACGAGCGGAATTGTAATTATAGGAAAAGATGCGGCAACAATCCGCGAATTAAATGAAGAAATCAAACACAGGAAATTGGGGAAATGGTATTTGACTGTCGTGCACGGACAGGTACGTTCCGATGGGGAAATTACGGCTGACCTGGTTCGGGAGGAAGCATCCAATCGTACACGAATCGCCAAGCCAAACCGCTCATCCAATTCCAACAAAGACATCAAATCCGCACATACGGTTTATAAGGTTTTGGATTCCAATCCGAAGTACTCACTGTTGGAGATTGAATTGATCAGCGGCCGCACACATCAAATCCGCGCACATATGCAGAGCATCGGGCACCCTTTGGCGGGAGATGTAAAATACGGCGGCAAAATTGTACATGGCCTGCATCATCAAATGCTGCACGCCTATCGTGTACAATTGGCTGACGGAAGGGAATTCCAGGCACCATTGCCGGCAGAATTTGCATCTTTTTTAAAAGCGGCACATGTAAAACCGCTTTAGAATCCTTCCCTCAGTTTCCTCTCATCATTGCCCTTACAGCATAACTCCCAATCTCCCCTTGCATTGGATTGGGAGTTATGCTGTAAGAAGCTGTTTTAACCGCTGCATTCTTGACTCCCACGACATTCCGCCGACAAGCCGCAATTGTCTGATGGTTCTTTCTTCCGTACCGGCAAGTGCTTGCTCGATTCCTGTGACAAATTGATCTGTATCCTGACCAATCCAGACGACTTCAGAAAATCTGCGAACACTGGGATGGGCGGTTGACACGACCGGTTTTCCTGTAACCATATATTCATAGAGTTTCAGCGGGTCACACGCCAGGGAATGGGGGTCGTACGTACGCGGCAACAACAGCACATCCGCCCCATGCAGATAATCAGGTACACGTTCATACGGTTTCGGCCCAAGAAAATGAACATTGGGCAGTTGTTGCAATGCAGCGAGTGACGATGTCATTTCAAATACAGGACCGATCATGACGAGTTGTTGATGGGAATTGCGCTCCGCCACTTGCTTTAGCAAATCTGTATCAATCCAACTGGTAACGGCGCCGACAAACATCAAGCGAGGACGAGGAATCGCCTGCAAATCCACCGGCTCCATCATTTGTTGTTTAGGAGAAAAATGTTTTACATCTACGCCATTTGGCAGATACTCGACTTTCTTCCCTGTCAATTGTTCTGTTTGTTGAACCAAATATTCAGAAACCGCTGTAATTACTTCCGCTTGTCTGGCAAGTTCCAGAAATTTTTTTTGTAATGCTTTTTGCTTCTTTTCAGAAATCCCAGGAAAGCCTAGATTATCATCAAGTATGTCAAACACAAGACGCTTCGGCTGCAATTTTGTTGCATATTCATATGACTGCTCCAGTGTTGACGCCGTGACATAAACGATCGTGCGATCCCGCCAATCGGCTCCCAATCGTTTTGAAATGTGTGCAGCCAATAACTGAGACGATAAGAAATCCCGGAAATTCGCACCACCGAAGCGGGTTGGCACGATATTAAAAGGAGGGTCCCAAATTTCCGGAAATCCTTGTTTTTGACGAACCCTCCAGGTCCATGCCAGAGAGCGCTGATCTGCCTGCGGGTTTATATATATGTATTGATCATTGGGCATTGTCTGCACCATCGAACGAACGGAATCGCTTAATTGTGAATAATTCCAGGGAAGCATGCCAAGAATTAAAAATTCAGGCAACGCCCTTTCTGTTTCCTGTTTCATGAATACTCTCCTCATAGATGTCGTAAAGAAATCATACCTGCTTTTAAAAGTATAGAAGACAGTGTAGCCGAACAATGTAAACTCTATGTAAATAAAACATTAAAAATGTGTAAAGACATGTAAAAACTTCACCCTGCATTTTATTCCCTGCAAGGTGAAGTTGCGTATCAGATCATCGAACATTCGGAAAAAACTGACGTATGATCGCATTAAAATCTTCGGAAGTGCTTCGCAGCGAACCTGTGGAGTATCCTCTAAAATGCGATAAAAGCGCCGGATCATTGGATACATAGACATTCGTGATGGCAGGATCTGTACGGCGGATTTCCGATACGACCCGCTGCCGCAATTCCGGTGTGATGACAGGTCTTGCCGCCGGGTTGCCGCCACCGCCGTTCATGCCGCCTGTGATCGGCGCACCGTAAGGCCCACCTCCGATCGTTGTTCCGCCAGGATTTCCTCCTATAGCTCCACCCGTATATCCTCCAATCGAGCCGCCCGGAGTGACACCGTTATAATTGGGTGACGGAATCCTCCCCGTAATTGTCCCTCCTGGAACATTGCCAGGTACAGTTGGCCCGCCAGCATAATTGCCAGTGACTCCATTTGGCGGATAGTTCCCAGCCGCACCTCCTGCTCCACCGCCCGGTACAATTCGATTCGGATTTGCATATGTGATTACGCCATTATTGATTGCCACATATGCATTGTTTCCCCGTACAAATACGGAAGCCATCCGCACACCTGGTATTTGTGTCCGCAGATGATCTGCCAAATCCGGTCGAAATACGATGGCAGACGTATTCCGATTGGGGTTATTGCTGCGCACATCTCCCGTCATGGACGGATTGTTTACATTTCCAACATACCCGGCTTCATTTTTGGCGGCCGGTGTACATCCATACATGGGCAGCAATAAAAAAGTTGCTGCTGCAAGGCCGATTATTTGCCCTTTTTTCATGCCACACACCTCATCCCAAACCTGATTTTGACTCAAAGATCGAGCAACTATAGTGTGTGCAAACCTCATACGGCAAATGTGTGTCAGTATTCGTTTCAGGATTTAACCATTGACAATCATGCCACCATTTACATGCAAAATTTGGCCCGACATATAACGGGAATCATCAGAAGCCAAATATACATACGCCGGCGCCAATTCAAAAGGTTGGCCCGCCCGTTTCATCGGCGTATCCGAACCAAACATGGCTACCTGAAATTCCGTAAAAGTGGAAGGAATTAAAGGTGTCCAAATCGGTCCGGGAGCTACACCGTTGACACGAATCCCTTGTTTCAGCAAGGAAAGGGATAACGAGCGGGTAAATGTCACAATAGCACCTTTGGTAGCCGAATAATCCAACAATTGCTCATGGCCTTTATAAGCGGTTATGGATGCAGTATTAATAATGCAACTGCCAGGCGAGAGCATCGGCAATACAGCTTTTGTCATATAGAAGAAAGAGAAGACATTTGTTCGAAATGTACGTTCCAATTGAGACTGTGTGATATTTGTCAATTGTTCCTGCGGATGTTGCTCAGCCGCATTATTCACCAAAATATCAATCCCTTGAAATGTCTGTTTGACTTGTCCCACTGCTGTTTGGCAGAATGTCTCATCGCCAATGTCCCCCGGAATCAACAGGCACCTGCGGCCTTTTTGTTCAATGGCTCGCTTCGTTTCTTCCGCATCTTCCTGCTCGTTGAAATAAAGAATGGCAAGATCGGCGCCTTCTTTGGCAAAAGCGACAGCAACTGCCCTGCCAATGCCACTGTCACCGCCAGTAATGACTGCGATTTTCCCTTGTAATTTTCCACTTCCCTGATAATTGGGATCATCAAATTCTGGTCTGGGCTGCATGATCGACTCGATCCCCGGCCGTTGGTTTTGATGTTGGGGCGGAAAATTTTGAACTGGCGTTTGTTTCGTCAAGCCGCTTCCCTCCAATTTCAATTTCAATTTCAATTTCAATTTTATTTGCCTTATTATTTAAGAGGTTGTTCAGAAACTTAACGGCCCATTCATTGCAGGTTTCCCGTTTGGAGTTTTTAAAAATACACAAAAAAAAATACACCTGTGACTTCGGTGTATATTGCACACTCCATTTGCATTCGAAACATATGAATTTGAAAGGAAATTAGAAAATATCCACATACTCGCCGGTAATAAACATGAGAAATAGCACGGGAAGCGCCGGAAAGATCCATACGGATAACAATAATCCTTTGACGAACGCTTTTGTGGCGCTCATGGCAAACCACCTCCCACGTTTCGTTTTCAGAATCATGAGGATTCAGGATCATGAGGATATTGAATATATACGATTGCTTTTTCAATATATGTCAAAAATCGTTCATTTTTTTTCACGATTGGGTTGAATATTTCCAAGTTACTGTTTTCCCCGCAAATAATCTTTTAATTCTTTTGAAATCCGCTCAATTTTATTACAATTTTTACATCGTATCATGCTGCCGAAAATCACCTGAATTTCCTGTTCCTTTTCAATTTTCGTAGGCCAGGCACAATCGCCGCAAAAAATTAACAAATTTGTATCCAAACGTTCTTTATCTGGAGAAAGCTCACTGATGCAAGTTAAGCAAAAGGGTTGACCAGACCTACTCAGGATGACGCCTTCCCGCTCCTGACACAACACACATTTTCCATACATGTCCGCATCCCCTCGCCATAGCAGTCGGCTATGCTCTTTATAAAAAGAATATTCAAGTGGAATGCAACCTGTTAGCTCAACTTTCCCCTATTCCCCAAGGACTTGATGTATAATACGTAAGAAAACTTTGAAGATAAGGTGATAGGTATGAATGGCTTCTATTTACATGATGCAGAAAAAATACAGAATGCGGAAACATTGCAGGATGTAGAAAAACAAATGCGAATACTGGTAAACCAGTATTTTCACAATGCTCCTTTTTTCACCCATTTGCGTCAAGGGTTGTACAATTATGAACAAATCCGTTACTTTGCAATCCAATATTTTCACTATAGCAAAAACTTCCCGCGCATATTGGGCGCTGCCATCTCGGCTATGTCTCCCGTTGATGAATGGTGGATTCCGTTGGCAGACAACCTGTGGGATGAAGCCGGACGAGGTATAGCCGGACGTTCTCATGCTGAATTATATAAAACATTTTTGTTTAGTGTAGATCCTGCGGTTCCATTAAACGAATTCGGTTTGCCGGTGAATCCGCCCGTATCCACAGCCGTTACAAATGCAATCGATACTTTCATAACCTTTTTCCGACAGGCGACTCCTTTACAGGCGATGTCTGCTGTAGGATTTGGTTCGGAATTCTTCGCCGGAGAAGTCATGGGCGCAATCGGACAAGGTCTGCGGCATCCAAACTATACAAGCTCAAAGCCTTTCGACATTACGTTTTGGAACGTCCATGCAGATGACCACGAGCCCCACCATTACCAACTTTGCAAAAATATCCTTGACACGTTTACCGACAAAGAAGAACTTGAGGAAATGCTGAAAACAGGTGTAATGATCGCCAAATCAGAAGCAAGAATGTACAATCAATTACATAAAGAAATGCTGGAAATATAGCATCATCTACCCCACGATTCAAGAATTGATGAAATTTATCCTATTTGTCTGTCCATTTCAAGCAGAATAACCTTTACATAAAATACAACAAACATTGCAAAGGAGGGATTCTGTATGTGTGGATGCCAAAAACACAAATGCAAATGTCATCACTGTCCCAAAAAACGTTTTGAATGCCATGTAGTCCGTGTCATAAAAGTTTTTAAATGCCGTCCTAAACGCCGTCGTCATCACCATTGCAAATGCGATTTTTAAAACAACATTTTTATATAAAAGCTAGTTCATGATTCGATAGCATTCTTAAATATGCCGGTAATTCACCGGCTATTTTTTTACAAAAATAAAACCTTGCTGCAAATCGGCCGAAACCGCATTGCAACAAGGTACTCTCTGGCGTCCCAGGAGGGATTCGAACCCCCGACCCACAGCTTAGAAGGCTGTTAGGATCATTTTTAGTACATTTGATAAGAGTTTTTCCATAAGTATTTTTAGGCTCTATTATAATGCGATATTTGAATAGATTTTATTAAAATTTGTTACTCATTTGTTACTCATACACCCAACACAATAAAAAAGCGGGCTCTTCGCCGTTTGATATGGCTATAAGCTGTCAATCCCGATTAGCAGATACTAAAAGCGACCTTATTTCTACTTGTATAGAGTTAAGAAGAATGACTTCCTTTGGTCGTCCTTCTTTGTGTTTCAAGTAACCCGTCTGCGTGCTTGTCAAGGACTTTCGCGGCATATCCTCGCGTGAAACACGACGCTCCGGTATTCCACGTTTCCTTGACAAAAGAAGGTTGCTCATATTCAGGAGGTTTCGTCATGCAGGATCCAACCCTTTCTTTATTTCATGCTTCGCTTGGTCTCATGAACCATGGCAAGTGACACAGATTCAATTTGATCCCGAAGGGAAACGGATATTACCATTTTGCACGGAAGCTTCCTCCCTATCATGTTTGGTGCAGGTGCGGGCACTTATTTTTCCTGTACCTACCAGTCGTTGTCTTTTTCATAACCTGTTTCAATTAAGATATGACCTGCAGTTTTTTTAAACACCTGTTTTATATCTTCATCAAATTCGTTCTTCCAGTCGCCAATCTTGCCACTGCGGAATGTAAAGGATCGTTTGGGATCGATATTTGCTTCCATTCTTTCTACCATTTCATCGATAGATAGAGGAGGTTTCAAATCTCTCCAAAGGTATTCGGCAATTTTGTGTATAACTTGTCGTCTGGATTCCTCGGAAAGCCCAATATCCTCAAATGAAATAGAAAAGGTGTCAGGATCATTGATCCATCTATAGAAGGGCCGAATCCAGTCCGCGATGCCGGGATACTGAAAACTTTCCGTATCAACACCTTTAATCATTGCAATATAGCGGTCTTTTTGGGTCGGCAATTGCACCAAATATTCATACATGGGATGATACGGGTATTTGTCTATGACGAAATACGTAAAAGACACTACAACATCACGCAGATCCCTGTATAAGAAAATATGCTTCATATTTAACCGTTTCAGCATGCGGGAAAACTCCGGACTATAATACACATGCCCTGCCCCGAATGCATTAGAAGGGATATGCCCTAATCTATAAAATAAATTTTTAAACTCTGGAAGATAAAAATAATCCACGTAATATTCATGCTCTAGAGGTGAATGGGTAACATTGGGCATTCCCAACAGGATTTGTTTTAAATAATTCGTGCCGCTTTTTGGCACGGTGCTCATAAAAAAACTCGGCAAGTCATCAGTCTTCTGAATTTTCGTAAAAATCCCCATGGAACTCCCCACCTAAAAAATTATTCTATTTTTATACAATATGCCTTCTTCCTTTTCATGGTTTGTTCGACTACCTATAGAATCCAGTAAAAAGTTTTTTTGTGCAGGCATACGCGGACACGCTTAGGTAAATCAATCCATATACTAACTAGTGAATTTCAAGGAGGGAATCGTCATGAAAGTCGTTATTCCGGTGGGAGATTTGCACATCGGCGGCGGATGCAAGGTATTGGTGCAAATTGCAAATACTCTGTATTCCAAAGGTCATGATACCGAAGTCGTCATACCCAAGTCAGGCACCATCAAGTATGACATTCAAGGCAGACTTACTGTTGTTCCTGTTTTGTCAAAGGAATATATACCATATGGAGATATCATTCTTCCAAACTTCTATACAACATTTTCTCCAGCATTTGCAGCTTGGCCAAAGCAATGTGTACGACTCAGTTTAGGATTCGAACCTTTATGGGTACCAAATCCTCAAGACGCACTGTCTACTTACGTAAACCAAGTCCCAATCATCTCTATTTCTAAGTGGCTAGACGAACAAATTCAGCAAAATACGCAACTGCGAAGTACAGTGGTGAACCTGGGGGTGGATCCGAATACCTTCTATTATATACCGATTTCAACTAAGTACCGCTTAGATGCGAGTCGTCCGAAAGTAATTCTTTATATAGCGCGCGATCCAAAAGCCGGCTATCGGTTTAAAGGCTATGAAGAATTTGTGGAATGTATGAAAATGGTGAATCATTGGTACCCAGGCCAATTTGTCGTACACATGATCTGCCCGGCAAATGAACTTACATTGCCAGACATACCTTGTAAGACTTTCTTCCCAAGAAGCGATCAGGAAATGGCAGGTTTATATCGTTCCGCAGATTTATTTGTTTCTACTTCTTGGTTTGAGGCATTCGCACTTCCTCCACTCGAAGCGATGGCTTGCGGCACGCCGGTTGTAGCGACAAACTCGGGTGGGATAATGGACTATGCTGTAGAAGGCGAGAATGCAATCATAGTACCGCCAAAAGATCCGAAATCCCTTGCCACAGCAATCGTTGCCCTGCTGTCAAATCCAGAATTGGCAAAAACACTGTCTCATGGCGGTCTAAAGCAGGCACGGCGCTTTACTTTGGCTCGCTTTCAGCGAAAAATGACGGAAACGCTGGAGAACCTTTATATAGAAAGGAGAAATCAATAGTGGAGAAAGTGTCCATTATTATTCCTACTTATAACTGTCAGTACGTAGACCAGGCAATTGAGAGTGCGTTAGGCCAAACCTATCCCAATGTAGAAGTTGTCGTTGTAAACGATAACTCCACCCTATACAACGAAAAAATTTCACCCTACTATAATGTCATTCGCTATATCGAAAAAGGCCACACTGGTACAGCGGGAACATTAAATATGGGATATCGGGCTGCAACAGGCGACTACCTGACATGGTTAAGTGCGGATGATCTTTATCTTCCTGAGAAAACAGAGAAACAGTTGAAATTTATGCTGCATCACAATGCAGACGTCTGTTATTCAAACTATCACCTCATCAATGAACATGGTGAAATCACACATCAGTCAGTCGGGAGCGGCTTCAGTTCCAGATTGGAACTCTGCCAAAGAATGTTGATTGGCTGCACGATCAATGGCTGCACGGTCATGATGAAACGTAATGTTTTCCGTCATCTTGGACCGTTCGATGAACAATTACAGTATACACATGACTATGATTTATGGTTGCGGATCATAAAGCATTACAATCTTCTTTATTTCCCTGAACCATATGTCATGTACCGTGTGCATGAAAATATGACCACGAAAAAAGAAGAAAAGAAGATTCCTGCGGAAATCAGGCAAGTTATCAACCGTCACAAACTATCTCTAAAAATGCTTATAAGGAAGGAGATGAATTCATGAAATTCACGTTTCCCATTCTTACACTGTGTTTGGGCGGCGCACAACGAATGCTTGCAGAAATAACAAACGGTCTTTTAGACCGGGGACATCAGGTTACGATTCTAATGCCGCCACAGGGAGCTGTTGAATATGAAGTAAAAGCCCCCATTATACGAACAAAGCAAAACTATCAAATAGCAGAGAGTGATTATCCGGCAGCGGATGTTATTGTCTCGAATTTTTACACAACCGTTCCTGAAGCACACGCCGCCAGTTTAAACGGCAAAGGTATACACATTCGCTTAAGCTTATGTTATGAGCCGGTGTTTTTGCCTGACAACCATTATTCCTTCCCTACGTATCACTTGACACCTCATGTGCTTGTACTTTCCGAATGGCAGAGAGACATAATCCGGCTCAATCATGGCATGCAAGGATACATTGTACCTGTTGGCGTGAATCCGACATTTAAGAATTTGAACATTCGAAGTTCCGGAAAACCGGCACGGATTGTTGCGATTGTAAGAAAACCGGAAGGCGGATTTTCTTGGCATCGGGAGCAGGCTTATCTGCTGAATCACTTAGATATTGTGAAAGATAGATACCCTAACATCCAAATCACTTTATTTTGCCCGCCAAATGAGCTTGCCAGTTCGCCAAGCTTATTGAAATTAAAAAAGCAGAACCGCTACCTGTTTTATACTCCCGGAAATGATATAGAGCTTTGCTACCATCTAAACCAGGCGGATCTCTATATCAGTGCTTCTACCTATGATTCCGCATCATTGCCTGGTTTAGAAGCCATGCGCTGCGGTACTGCATTGATCACTACGTATGCTGGCGGAAACTCCGACTATTGCAGACATGAGCAGAACTGCCTGATGTCGTACCGTTTTGAAAACCGTCTCTTCGAAGATATCATTCGCTTAATAGAGGATGATGTGTTACGCAAGCAGCTCATGAAAGAAGGCGAAAAAGAAGCGGCAAAGTGGACATGGGAACGAAGTGTGGATGCGTTTGAAGCTGCCATTTCAAAGATATTGGGGTGAGAATCTTGACGTATATCATTACGGACTTGACCCATGTTCCGCATGACTGGAAAACGCCCGTTGAATTATTGGCACAGCTTAAAAAAATTCGTTCAATGGGTAGTGTGGGAAGGCAGTTTGTGCATGTGGTCAATCGTGAATCAGAAAAGACTGCTGTTCTTGTTGCTCGAATCTTCCTCTGCCGATTATCTTATTATAGGTCCGGAACGTAAAGAAGATATGGATTGGTGCAAGTATTTTTATGAAAACAGGAGCCGCTCCGATCATTTGGAAAACAGAATTTTTGCGAAGAACACTAGAAGAGCCTGTTCAAAAAGCCCTGAAAATTGGTTAAAAAACAAAAATGCACCTATGCGAAAAATGGTAAAATGGAAGTAACAACTCAACCAAAATTACCAATTTGCGAGGTGCATTTTCATGGATTTGCAGCTAGAACTGCTACCCTACCACTACTATAACACACTCGGCTTTGACGCGGAACTTATTGATTATATTGATCATGTTGACGACATGATTGTCTTACAAAAGATAGCTCCACTGTATAAGGATGGCGGACGGCCTCCAATTGATCCAAGAGTCTGCTTCCGGATGCACTACTTGTACTTTACACGTCCGGAGATCTTCTCATTCCGTGAACTTGTGAGGCAGTTAAAAGACCCCAAAAATCAAGCATGGCGAAATTTTATCGGTGTACCTACTATCGAAAAAGTGCCGGTTCACAGCTCTCTTAGTCATTTTCGTACGAAAGTCAGTGCAGAATTGTTTTACGCCATCTTGTTTGACCTGATTGCGCAAGCCTTAAAACTCAAAGACTTCCTACAGCCGATGCTGACAGGTATCGATTCAAGACCGATTTGGGCCAACGTCAACGGGTACAAGAAAAAACGCTGTGACTGCCCCGACCAGAGCACATGTACGTGCGAGAAGACATATTCCGATCCGGATGCAACCTGCGGTGTACAACGAACAAAAGCCAACCAGAACAAGTTTTTCATTGGTTATCGCAAGCATTCGATCGTCTGCCCAAGCCCGAAAGGGCCAATTGTATTATTTTCTATCATTCTGCCCAATGATACAGCGGATGTCAAAGTCATGCTTCCACTTATCGAAATGATGAAGAAAGTCGAAGGATTGAAGGTCGAGTATTTGGTGGCCGACTTAGGCTATTTTGATGCAGACGATCAGCAAGAAGCGCTGCTGAAGCATGATGTAGCAGTTGTAACAGAAATCAAAAAGAATACTGTCATTCCTGAACACTGCTCCTCTGAAGGTAAGCCGGAATGCCAGGAAGGTCACGCTCTTGTGTTTGATGGATTCGATACAGATACCTACACCGCTTGGTTCCGTGGAGACGATAACAAATGCTCCGCCTGCCCGTTGCAAGGTCTCTGTGCGATGCAGTTCGGCTATTCCTTCACGGAAAATCCTTTCTTCTATGGCCCTGTACCGCAGGGTAGCATGTTGCAAGAGCATATGCTGAATTTTCGCAAACAGGTTGAACTCGCGTTTGCTCAGGAATCGAATCAGCTGACATCCGTTATGAAACACAAGAAGGTACCAGTTCGTGAAACCAAACGCGTCGAAAAATGGTTCATTCTGCGGGATGCGTTTCGATTGATTGAACGGATGATTCAACACGTACGAGCAACCGTTCTGCCTCCGAATCATGTAGAAACGATCAAAAAATTACAAGAGTTTCAAGTAGAGCAGCTATCGCTGCAAATAGCTGCGTAGCACACTCTTACAAGATAATTTTTAAAAAGGCGATGCCAACAACGGGATACGTATGCCCAAAAACAGGGTAACTCTTTATAAGATTGAGAAAGTCTAGTGCGTAATGGCGTAAGTAACGCGTTATAATAATTACATTTTCAGAAGCTTACCAGCATAAGTCCAACGAAAGGGTTTGGCCAAATGTTCGTTATAGTAATCAATAAATGCGGCAATACGCTGCTCTAAATCTTCGACTGACACAAAGCTGGCGCGTTTATTCAGAAGACGGCGTGAGAGTATGCTAAACCAACATTCAATTTGGTTGAGCCAAGAAGAATGTTTAGGCGTGTAGATCACGCGAATACGATGGCTAGGATCGGTAAGAAACGCGGCGCGGGATTCCATCGTTTTCAGAACGCCGGACTTGCCCTTTTCACCAAGTGCTTCTTCCGGTATGCCGCACTCCGCAGCTACGAAACGAACCAGAGACTCGGACTTATGCGTGTTCAATTGATCCATCACGAGCAGGTAAGGTGCTGTTGGATCATGGCGGACCACTTGGCGGATATGCTCCACAAAGTCGGCTTCATTACGTGTCGCCTGAATCATCGGAGCGATCAACTGGCCCGTGACGACATCGCGTGAAGCGGTAAGACTGGTCGTGCCATGCCGGATGTATTCCTGCTCGACGCGCTCCACTTGCCCCGGTTTCATCGGTTTCGTGGCCTGTGCGCGTTCTAACGCCTGAATACCCGTTTTTTCATCCGTGCATAAAACGTGTACTCCTTGTTCAGCGAGTTCCGATGCCTCATGATAAGCGTCACACACCTGTTTCACTTGTTGATGGTACAACTCGGGATCATCGATCTTCGGATTGAGCCATCCTTTCACTTGATGGGGTTTCAAGTCCGCTTCGTTTTAAAAAACGCCCGACCTGACGCGTCGAAATCGAGGAAACGATGCCACGTTTTACCGCTTCGCGGGCAAGCAATCCGGGTGTCCAATGACTAAACGGCAGTTCCAAGCTTTCGGGTGTCTGGCAGGCTAAGGTCAGGATATGGGCGACTTCCTCGGCTGTAAACGCAGACGGTCTTCCCGATCGTTGTTCGTCGGTTAAGGCCGCTTCAATTTTCGCTTTCAGCGCATGAGGGCGATGGGTTTCGACTTGTTCCAGTTCCACCGCAAAAGTTGACCAGCGCTTCCTCCACCGCTTTACGGTATCGACACTGAGGCTGAGACGTCGAGCCAGTTCGCAATTGTTGACCTCTTGTGCCGAAAGTAAAATGATCTTGGCTCGCTCGATGAAATGCAGCGGTGTGTGGGTTCCTTTGGCCATCTTCTCCAGCACTTTTCGTTGCCGTTCGCTCAGTACGATTTTAATTGCGGTTTGTTTATGCAAAATATATCCGTCCCATTCTATGAATCTTTTGCTTCACAGTATATCATAGATTCATAGTCATTGGATAATTCAGCCATTTTACACTAGTTATTTTCAAAAACAAATAATTCATAGGTTTCTATACATGTCAATCCCTTACGTGAATGCGTATGCTGTAATTATCACTATCCAGAATTGGTAGGGGTTGATACGTTTGAATATAGCTGGAAAGAAGGTTCTAGTAACAGGAGGAGCGGGATTTATCGGCAGTCATCTTGTCCAATTGTTGATACGGAATGGAGCCCATGTACGTGTACTTGTTCACTATAATTCATTCAATACGAAAGGCTATATTGATCATCTTTCAATAGAAGAACAGCAAGCAATAGAAGTGATCCAAGGGGATTTAAAAGAATACCAAACCATAAATCAGGCCTGCCAGAATGCGGAAATCGTGTTTCATTTAGGGGCACTCATTGCAATTCCCTATTCCTATCAACAGCCCTTGGATGTTATGCATACAAATATTCAGGGTACATTGCATGTTGCACAAGCTGTAAAGGATTGGGAAATCCCGCTTTTGGTACACACATCTACTAGCGAAGTCTATGGTACAGCACGCTATGTGCCAATGGATGAAAATCATATATTACAGGCCCAATCCCCATACTCTGCCAGCAAGATTGCTGCAGACAAGATTATTGAAAGTTTTCACTGTTCTTATCATCTACCTGTAGTTACCGTTCGTCCCTTTAATGCATATGGACCGCGGCAATCGCTGCGTGCCGTGATTCCTACGATCATCAGTCAGGCTTTGTTTCAATCGGAAATCATTTTAGGAAATCTATCTGCCACCCGTGATTTCACGTTTGTAGAAGATACTGCACGCGCCTTTCTCGCGGCTGCAAGTTCAACCCATGCGATTGGCCAAGTATTTAATGCGGGTTCCGAATTCGAAGTATCGATAGGTGATCTGGCCAAAAAAGTAACGCAAATTATCGGCAGGGATTTGCCGATCCGTATTGATCCAGAAAGACTACGTCCAGACACCAGTGAAGTAGATCGTCTGTTTTCCAATAGTTCAAAAGCAAAGCAAGTGCTGGGTTGGGCCCCGCAAATCTCGTTAGAGGAAGGGCTTGAGAAAACGATCCATTGGATTTCAAAGCATAAAAATACTTATCAAACAAAGCAGTATGTGATTTAAACAGGAGGGAATTACTTTGAATGTCGTAATCATGACGGGAGGTAAAGGTACTCGATTAGCTCCTTACACACAGGTATTGCCTAAGGGTCTCCTCCCGATTGGAGGGCAGCCAATTCTAGAAATCATAATCAAGCAGCTCGCCCATTATGGATTTAAATCAATTACTATGGCCTGCGGGTACTTGGCACCCTTAATTCAAACGTATTTCGGCGATGGTTCCAAATGGAATGTTTCGATTGCCTACTACGTTGAAGATCAACCTTCGGGTACATTTGGCGCTTTGAAGCATATGAAACATATGTTTCAACAACCATTTCTTCTGATTAACTGTGATATATTAACAACTTTGAATTTCCGGCAATTTTACGATTTTCACTGTTCAAAAAGCAGTATGATCACAATTGCCAGTCAAATTAAAAGGATTCCAATTGACCTTGGTGTGATTGAAACTGATGGAGATAAAGTGACAAAATTTATTGAAAAGCCAAACAACACTGTGCATGTGAATATGGGAATCTATATGATAAACCCAAAAGTTTACGATTATTTACCAGAAGAAAATGTACTGGATACAACGGATGTCATCAAAAATCTGCTAGATCGTAATCACGATATCAGACATTATCAAAATGATGCGTTTTGGCTGGACATTGGCAAACCGGCAGATTATAAGCAAGCAAACAATGTGTTTAAAGAGATGGCGGAAATTCTGCTGCCAAAGGGATGAAGAGCTTGACAACGCGAGTATTGATCACTGGAGTCAATGGATTTGTCGGAACCCATATGTGCAACTATCTCTTAAACAAAAATATTCAAGTCCTTGGAACAGGCAGAAGTGACAGCTGTAAAATAAAACATAAAAATCTGCAATACGTCAAATGCGACCTATTGGATAGTTCCTCTGTGAAACTATTGGTTGAAATGAATTCTTTTGAATCGATCATCCATGCAGCAGGTGAAAATAATGCATCCCAGTCTTGGAATGATCCGCAAATGACTGTAAAAACGAATGCTATTGGAACTTTACATTTATTAGACGCGCTGCGAAAAAAACCTAAGGCACATTTGAAAAATATAGTTGTTGTAAGTTCTTCTCATGAATACGGGAAAATGGAAACTACCGACAAGATTTCTGAAACGTTTCTAACTGTACCGGCTAGCCCTTATGGCTGGAGCAAATACCTGCAAACCTCGATTGCAGAAATGTATGCAAAATCTTATGGCTTCCCAATTGTGATTGCCAGAACATTCAACTTAATTGGTCCAGGCAGCCAAGGAGTATGCGCACAGTTCGCAAGACAAGTGGCGCAAATAGAAAATGGGCTGCAATCCCCACTGCTTATGGTCGGCAATACAACCGTTAGCAGAGACTTCTTGGATGTTCGGGACGCTGTTGAAGCATATTGGAAACTCTTGAACATGCACCTGCCTGCACCAGGCGAAGTTTTTAATATTTGCCGCGGAACTTCTTATCAAATTTCCGAAATCGCCAATAAATTCCATAAAATCTCACAAACGCCTTTTGCAGTTATGGTTGATCCGAAACTATACAGCAACAATGAACCCCTTACAATAACGGGGAACAATGAAAAGCTATGCAATATGATAGATTGGATTCCAAAAATTGAATTGGAAGTATCCATTCGAGATATGCTGCTGGAATGGAGAAGCTTGACGAATGCTTCAAGGAAAGCAGGTGAGAAAAATTGAAAATAATGACCATCCTTGGCACAAGTCCAGAGATTATTCGCCTAAGCCTAATTATTAAAAAATTGGATCAATTCTCCCAAAAGCACTTATTGGTCCATACCAGACAAAACTACACTACATCCTTAAGTGATGTCTTTTTTGACCAATTGCGCATTCGAAAACCAGACTATACGTTCATGTCTGGGTTCCACACGATCGGTAAACAGTTAGGGCAGATGTTTTCTGAAGTAGAAAGCATTGTGAATTTGCAAATTATTTCGGCGTAGGATTCGCAAAATTTAGCAGCAGAAATCAAATGATTTTTCGGCTGTTTTTCATATTATTTCGGCTTAATCGGTATCGGATTTTCACATAATCACGGTATTTCGGCAGTGGGTTTTTTCCAAAAATAAGCAACCAGGGTTCTCCTGACTGCTTAGGGGGGGCTTGTCCACGAGACAAGTTCAAGGTATACTCCATCTATCGCACCCGAATCCAGCAACTCACTTTCGGATGCAGGCGGAACCTGGTATTGCGAAAGTACACCACCCATTCAGAATCCATTTCGATTCGGCAGGGCAGAAAGTCATCCCCGACCTTCTCGACTTTTTTCGTCATCGTCATCACATTCCGTACTCTTGTGCCGCAATGCGGATCAGATCGGCATTAATCTGCTCTACCTTCCGCTGAAAGCCGTGCAAGAGCGCGCGGACGGCCAGTTTGTTCACCAGTCGCGGATACCCCTTGGTTCATACGGCGAGCGCCTCCATGGCGTCATCCATGAAAATCGGGTGTTTGGCACCCGCGAGGCTCATATGATGATCAACGTACCCTTTCACTTCGTCCTTGGTCAGCGGCTCTACCTGGTGGGACAGCAGGAGTCGCTGTGCCAGCGGGCGATTGTGGTGGTTCAGGGTGAGCCGGTCCCGCAGGTAGGGAAGACCGCAGAGCAGAAGCATGAATGGATTCGAAGAGTCCATTTGGAAATTAAATAGCAGATTCAAATCGCTAAGGAATACATCCTTGGCCATTTGCATTTCATCGAGAATAAAGACCGGCGTTACCTTACGTTCGTGAAACGAAGTGGTGACGGCGTACTGAATTTGGCGAAACAGATCCACCTTGCGGGTTTTTCGAGTGTCTGAAATGGGGAGCTCCCTATTTCAGACATACTCATGCAACATTATTACTTGAAAGTCAAGTACCTTTAAAAGTAGTTAGTGAAAGATTGGGTCACTCTTCTATAACCCTAACAGCCAACACGTATTCACATGTAACAGAAAACATACAAAAAAACAGCCGTAGAACGATTAGAAGTTATACTATCTCAGAGGAATTGAAAAAATTTGTTACTTATTTGTTACTTAGGATCAAATGAACAAAATTAAACCTCACCACAACACGGCATAAACCGCGTCACGGCAAGGTACTCTCTGGCGTCCCAGGAGGGATTCGAACCCCCGACCCACAGCTTAGAAGGCTGTTGCTCTATCCAGCTGAGCTACTGGAACATATTTGAAAATGAAATCCTATCTGGAGCGGGTGATGGGAATCGAACCCACGCTATCAGCTTGGAAGGCTGGAGTTCTGCCATTGAACTACACCCGCAACACCGTTCGGTTAATCAAGACAAAATATAGTATATCGAAATCAAACAGATGTTGTCAATAGAACATTTCTACAGCTTTCAATCCCAACGAAATTGATGTTTGTGAGTATCCCAATGTACAGTGGCGGATAAATCGTCACAAAGTGTCCCATCGCTCACCCGTAAAAATCGTATCGACAACGCATGTTCCGCGGAAGAAGTATTTTGCAAGCCAACCGTGTCCAAATCATCGATCACCACATACGTTGGTGTCCGATACCCTCTTGGAAGACTTACACTGCCCGGGTTTACGAAAAGCCGGCCTTGTTCCACAAAGACTGTCGGCACATGTGTATGTCCGAATACAGCGACGTTTGCCTGGATTTCTTCTGCTTTATAGAAAAGGTTTAAATAATTTTCTTTTACACGGTATCGATGTCCATGTGAAAGAAAGACACGAAAGCATCCAATATCCAAGATTTTTTCCAATTCGGCCACTCCCGGCAAATCGCAATTTCCGGCAACGGACATCACTCGCCTGCCACTTTTGTGTTTCGTATCAAAAGATTGCATGTCTGCTGCGTGGTCACCCGCATGCAAAACAAGATCTGGCTGCTCCCGTTGGAGAATTGTCGCGATTGCTTGACGATTCCCGTGACTGTCACTGATCAGGCAGATTCTCATGGAAAGCACCTCTTTATTCGTGTTCTGTTCGGATCAAGTCGATCATATGACGAATCGCTTCTCCACGATGCGAGATTCTGTGTTTTTCTTCAATCGTCATTTCCGCTATGGTCTTTCCGAGCTCGGGAATGAACAGCAAAGGATCGTAGCCAAATCCGTTCTTTCCTCTTGGAATATCCACAATTCTGCCGGCACATGTGCCCCTGACGATCAAAGGCTGCGCAACCTGGGACTTACGAGTACAATCTACAAATGCCAGTGCACAGACAAACCGCGCGGAACGCTCTTGCTCAGGAATATGGCGAAGAGCTTGCAGCAGTTTTTGGTTGTTTTGCTCATCTGTCGCATGTTCCCCCGCATACCGGGCGGAAAATACGCCAGGCGCTCCATTCAGTGCGTCCACTTCCAGGCCGGAATCGTCACTCAGCGCAGGCAATCCGCAAAAGAAAGCTGCTGATCGGGCTTTTTTGCTCGCATTTTCCTCAAATGTCAGTCCATCCTCGATAACTTCTGGAGCATCCTCCGGAAGAGGAACGATTTCCCAGCCAATCTCCCCAAATCGTTCATTAAACTCCAACACTTTCCCTTTATTCCTGGTTGCAAGAACAACTTTTTTCTTACTCATTCCCTATTCTCCAATCAATTTTGCAACGTCTCCCAATATTTCACGCTGAATCCCGTGCAATTGTTCGTTGCCTTTGCGTCCCAGTTCCAGCAAAGCTTCCAATTCTTCCTTGGAAAACGGAAATTCTTCGCCTGTACCTTGGATTTCCACGTACTTGCCTTGCCCTGTCATCACGATGTTCATATCTACTTGTGCTTTCGAATCTTCGATGTAATTTAAATCCAACATCGGTTTGCCATCGATAATTCCGACACTCGTCGCAGATAGAAAATCCCGTAATGGAATTTTCTTCAAAGAGCCTTTCTCCAACATCTTGTGTGTCGCTTCCGCCAAAGCGACAAATGCTCCGGTAATGGACGCAGTACGTGTTCCACCATCCGCCTGGATAACGTCACAGTCCAGCCAGATCGTCCGTTCACCCATCGCATGCAAATCCACGACGGAACGCAATGCACGTCCGATCAAACGCTGAATCTCCATCGTACGACCGCCCAATTTCCCTTTCGTTGCTTCCCTTTGGGTCCTTTGTTGTGTCGCCCGCGGCAGCATCGAATATTCTGCAGTAATCCATCCTTGTCCACTGTTGCGCAAAAATGGCGGTACTTTATCTTCAATGGTAGCAGTACAAATCACTTTCGTATTGCCGACGGTAATCAATACAGACCCTTCCGCATGCTTTATGTAATGTTTCTCAATCGATACTGATCGTAATTGATCAAAATTTCTGCCATCGCTTCGCACAAGCACATCCCCCTATCGACCTCTAGAACCATATAGTACCACAATCAACTCTGGAAAATCCAACAGCCCAGCGCAAATCACGCGGGCTGCTCTGTCCAAGTCTATACGAGTTTGAATGACTCTATGATTTTATAAATCCTTATTGATATAGGTCGGGCGCATCACCGGCTTGCTCAAGTCAAAATTTTTCGCCATATCTACAGGCGCTTTTCCGTTGACAGTGATTTGCACTTTTTGCGCATTTGGCACGTTTTCTGTCAAGGACAATAAAAGACTCCGCAACGTTAGATCTGCAGATGCATCATTTTTTGCGACAATCGGTTCAGAAAAATCGACATGTGCCGTATCTCCGCTAACTGAATCATTTTTCACTTGGACTGTTGGCGCCAATACAGGCAAAAGACTCGCACTCATCGGTCCTGTTTGCAATTGTGCAATTGTTTCTTTTACCATATCAGCACCTGCTGATTTCGGAATCATGCGTGTCACAGGTACTAAATACTGAAAGCTTCCTGATTTATTTTCACTCGGGAAATATAACGTGATACTTGTACTATCCGTAGGCGACGTCACCGCGTTTGACAGTTGCAAATTGATGCCATTTGTCCGGTTCAACGGTTCACCGATTGGCTGTCCGCTGACTGGCAACGTATCGAGTTTACTCCCACCAAAGGTAAACTGTACGTTCTTAATCGTCGGAAAGGACGTCAATTCCCATACTACCGCATCCACAAACTGTTGAGCGCTTTGGGCCGTTTTAAAATCATTCAGCGTATTCTTGCTGACATCGATGGTAGCAAGACCATTCTGGATGTTTAACGAAAACTTGGAATCTTTCGGTATAATCGCATGCAATCCTGTACCATTCAGTGTTGCTTCACCTTTGCCGCCTTGCTGCATGTAATCTAACGCTTCTGTTGCCGGGGCATTATTTTTAGGAATATTCATTTGCACCGGCACGACAAAACCTTTTTCGTCCGAAAAATAAAGTGTTTGCGCAACCTCTTGATCCGATGGTGCTTGACTCGCAGCTGCTTTGTTCGGTCCTGGCACACCTGTTGCGGTTGGTTCAACCGGGGACGATGTTTTCGCGGGACCGACCAACCCACAGCCTGACGCTGTCAGAACTGTTGCTGCGAGGACGCCTGTCATTACCAATTTAGATTTTTTTTGCATTGTGGGTCCTCCTCATTTGGGATTCTCATTTTATGTATACGAGCCCTCTGAGGAGATATGCTTGTGACTTGTCAACTTTGTCCCGAAAATTTGCTGTTTTATTTTTCAAATGACGCGAAAGGTCCGCGGTTGGTTCGAATTGAATAAATCAACCAATTCAACATCCAGCTTTCTTCCAAGCCAACGTTCCCCAATCATTCGGAACGTATCTACATTTGCGCTCACAAAAAATTTATGCCTTTTTTCCGAGCGGCGTTCATTTAACAAGTTTTTAATGGAGAGAATGGTGCTTGCTTCGCGTGCCGTCTCTTCTGCAGAATTGATCAATTGTACACGAGATCCCATCACATCTTGAATCACATGTTTTAATAATGGATAATGGGTGCATCCGAGTATGAGTGTGTCGATGTTTTCAGTAGAAATCGATGCCAGATCCCGTGCCACGATCCTCTTGCTCGCTTCTGTCTCGATCCGATCATTTTCCACGATCGGAACAAACTCCGGACACGCTTGGCTTACTACATACAATTTTGGATTCAAACGGTGTATTTCCTTGGCATACGCATCGCTTGCCACAGTTACACGTGTGCCAATCACGCCGACACGCATGGTCTTGGACATGGAGATCGCAGCTCGGCTCCCCGGACTAATTACACCGATAACCGGTATATCATAGCGTTGCTGCAATATCGACAGACTCGTTGCAGTTGCCGTATTACAGGCAATAATCAACAACTTCACGCCACGATTCACCAAAAAATCGCCAATTTCAGTGGAAAAACGAATAATTTCATTTTTATCCCGATCCCCGTACGGGCACCTCAATGTGTCTCCAAAATACAGGATCTCTTCTTGTGGCAACTGTCGAAACACTTCCTGTACAACTGTTAAGCCACCGATCCCTGAATCAAATAACCCGATCGGAGCATTTGACATCATGACTTGTCGCTTCCCTTCTCTGCTGCAAAACAAAAGTGACTTACACTTCATCGCCGATTCCAGTTATATGTATCATACTCGGCAAACAGTAGAAAAGCGCCTATTGGCAAAATGAAAATACTGCCAAAAGACGCATGTATCGCAACCGGCTTTTTCCTTTTTCATTTAAAAATAAAGCAATACATATCATTCATGTATCACGAATGACCTATCGTATGTTGCATCAATCCGATATATTGGTATGGAGTTTTTCCAAACAATCGATAATACGTTCTCTTTCATTTGTATCCATTTGATCTAAAACATTTGCCAGATAGGTTCTTCTTGCAATTAACACTTTTTCAATGAGCTCAGACCCTTTTTGCATCATGCGCAAACGAACCACGCGGCGATCGTTTTGATCCCGAATCCGCTCTACCAGCTGATTGCGTTCCATTCGATCCACCAAGTCTGTTGTCGTGCTATAGGCCAAATACATTTTATTGCTCAATTCGCCAATTGTGAGATCTCCATGCTCGTTCAAAAAAAGCAATGCATCAAATTGTGGAGGTGTAATACAAAAATCAGAAAGTATCTCCCTGCCCTTTCTGCGTATTACAGTACTGATATGCCGCAATAACGCTTCAATCGAAGTGACTTGTCCATCTACAATCGGCAACAATCGAGACATGCTATATCCTCCAAACAAATTGATACAACCATTGTACCATTCATAAAAAATCACAGTCAATGAAATATGAAATGTTTGCGCAAAATTCATAGATATTTACTACAATTTTGAATGGCTTAGGACGATTCGGGATTATGCTCCAGTCCTTGATTCCGATCCTTTGCGTTTTGCATTCATGAAAACCAGACCGTACAACATTGCCAATCGTTGTTCTTTTGTCAACATCCGCCATGCTTTGACTTGTATAGTCATGTATACCACCTCTGTCGGTATTCATTCGACATTTATACTGAAGTACCATTTATTAAACAACAAATACGGCCATAAGTAAATAGCGAATATTGTAAATTGTTGTCTAATTTCGTCTTATTCATAAAATATTAATATTCAGAAAACAAATCAAAAACGCTGCGACCGCTAAAGGACGATCTCTGCGTTTGCCTATATCCCTGTTGCGCTTTCATTCTTTACACTACCGATTTGAAATTTACAGTAGAAATACTTTGCATCAAATGTTTTAGGCATAAAAAATTCCCCGCCGGGAAGCAGGGAATGTGTCAAACACCACTATATTTGGATTTCTCCTAAACGGACGAGTTCAACAACCGCTTGGGAACGGCCTTTGACATTTAGTTTTTTCATCACATTCGTGATGTGGTTTGAAACACACCGGATGAACGCATCTTAACATTTATTTTGCAAATAACAATTATCTATGGTATATTATAAAAGCATTTGCAAGAAACGGCACTATGAATACTTTAAATACAGATTATCGATTATCTGCATATCATAACTTCCATGATTAAAGTTGGTTGATTGTATTATCTATTCATATTCTTTGCTTTGCAAATGAAAAAGCGAATCGACCAATTGGGTCAATGGAGGATATAATAATGCAAAACGGAACAGTAAAATGGTTTAATGCAGAAAAAGGGTTTGGCTTTATTCAAGTAGAAGGCGGCGAAGATGTATTTGTACATTTCACCGCAATTCAAACAAATGGTTTCAAAACCCTTGATGAAGGACAACGTGTAAGCTTTGAAACCGTTCGTGGTAATCGTGGTCCACAAGCTGCAAACGTAACAGTACTCTAAATAACATATAAAAAACACTCTCTAAATTTAGAGAGTGTTTTTTATATGTTAAAATTTTGAAAACAAGTGATTATAACGTTTCAACTTCTGCCACCACATGCTGCCCATAATGTTCCAACTGTAATTCATCTGTCCTTATCCTCAGCTTCGATTCAGAAAATGTCACAATTGTACCAGGAACAACTGCATACGCAGCACCTATCTTGGTTACTATGATAGGCTTATCTTTAAACAATTCCAGGCGTCCTATCATTTCAAGTCTCATATTGGATTTCTCCTTCTTTTTCACTACATCTATACGTTTAACAATTTTGAAACTTTATAGGGGGAATTTTTAAGCGTTGTTAAACATTATACCATTACATACTGAAAAAGATATTTCCAAAGTCCAACCGATCATGTCTTTATTAAGACATTTACTTTTTATTGCATTACGAATCTCGGCTATTTATTCTGCTTAGAAAAAGAGGAAAAGGTTTAATTCGTAACCTTTAATGGTTCTCTTTCTGAGAGGAAGCACGTGTAGGCTAGCTAAAATTTCATGACCGTTTAAAGCGCATATTGGAATTTGCAGCGAATCGAAAACGGATGCAGGCTTATACCTTGATAAATATTGTGTAATTTTACAAGTTCGATTTTCGCGTTCGAATCCCATAATATCGATAATAGAGTCCAATCCAACAACTTTGAACGATCAAGTAAATGGGGAAAGAGTAAAAGATTTGGTACCCATTTCTGTAATGGAAAACTCCTGCAATGACAGCCAACCATTCGATTCCGACACTTATCAATGACCAAATGAGTATGTAAACAGGTGCACGCGACGGTTTGAGTCGGAGGCGATTATAAATATAAAAGAACAAATAACTGACAGGCCCGTATGACCAGTACGAGACAAAATCCATAATCTGAAACTTGGATGTATCATTTACATCATAATAATTAACAGGCTGAACACTCAGGGTATGGTCAAAGAAAAAGCCGCTGAAAACACCGCACATGAAAAAAACGATAGCAGTCTTTCTCGGAAAACATCTTGGCAAAAAAATCATTCCTGCAATTTCAATGCATAAACCAATAATAATAAACCATTCGTTTGTATTGAAACGATTATCATACACGTTCATTTTACATTCACTTCTTTCGGATCTGCGCGAACAATCCACCACGCCATGAATCTTGAAAACGCCACATAACAAGCAAACATGACCAATGTATAGAAAATGTTCCAGTGATGAAGAGTAACAATCCCCAGCCACTCGAATAGTTTTTGCAAAAAAATGAATGACAGAATCATCCCACCAACGATGACCCATTTTGCGATCTTCCAAGAATATAACAAAACATTTGACGAAATGATGATTAGAAGAGGATTCATGATGATCCGCAACACCAGATCCGCAAATGACTTCTCTACACTGTCGCTGACATCGATCCATCTCAGATTCAAGTGAACAATCGTAAATATACTGAGTTCAAAGATCGTATTCACGAAATAAAGAAACACCATATCAAGTTCGGATAACTTCTTTGGAATCAGCGAAAGGATGATAATGACTAACCATGTAATGAATACGCTGATCGCAAGCGCCACTGTCTTCCCTCCTAAACTTTAACGCCCGAAGGTCAGATTTCAGTATCGACGAAATACAGCGTTTTTATCCGGGTATCATTGGCGCATTGGGATGAGCGAATTGATTTCCTTCTCTGGCTTTTTGAAACGTGCCGTCCTCCTGCAGATGAATATCAAAAGTTGTTACAACATCGATTTTGCCGTTTTTATCAACTCGTATACTTGCAATCAACTTTTTTAAAGTAAAATGTAGTTCATCAAAATTCTCGCAATCCAAATCCAGCAACTCTTCCAATGAATCTTTCACATCTTCATATAACAGAGTCGAATCTTCTTTCTTTTGCAGTTTCCGCTGCAAATTTGCAAGCCGGTTCTCGAACGACTGGATTTCTTGTTCGAACATGATCTTTTCGTACTCGTACTGCTCGTTGTCTTTGATTTTTCCGCTAAGTTTTTCTTTCCGCAATTCAAACAGGAATTTGCGATTATTTTCCATATGTCTTTCTAATTTCTTGATTTCCATCTCAATATCTGTCGTTTGAATTTGAATCATATCTTTAAAACGTTCCAGCAAT
This sequence comes from Fodinisporobacter ferrooxydans, assembly GCF_022818495.1. Taxonomy (GTDB): domain Bacteria; phylum Bacillota; class Bacilli; order Tumebacillales; family MYW30-H2; genus Fodinisporobacter; species Fodinisporobacter ferrooxydans. The sequence continues at coordinate 4,281,437 of NZ_CP089291.1, forward strand.
TGACCGGCTGATGTGATGGTTCGAAGACAATATGACAACTCTTTCAGCAAATCATCACGAAACGGGTAATACGGCAGCCAAAAATTGTTCCCGCAACCGGCGTCACCCTGCCGTCTTCGCTTGGAGCAAACGAGATAGCGATATTCATGACCGTCTTTGGAAATTTTCCCGTTCTTGCTTTTCATACTGACCATGGACGATCCACAGTGATGACACGTAATCATTCCAGCAAACACATTCACGCGGTTGCGGATCCCGCCCCGTTTGCCGCCGCCGCGTTCCAAACGCAATTGTTGCGCTTTTTGGAACGTTTCTTCATCAATGATGGCCGGATGTGTTTGTGGCTGATGCGCTCTTTGCCATTCGGACGAATCTTTTTGAACCAGTTTCTTTCTTCGTTCTGTTGTGTCTTGAAAATTCGTATACACCTTTATCAGCTCATGTTTTCCAAACGTATTTCTGCCGACGTACGCTTCGTTTTGCAAAATCCTCTGGATACTCGTTATGCCCCATTTCCCGCCCTTCGGCGCCGGGATTTGTTGTTCGTTCAAATACTCGACAATCGCCTTTTCACCCATTTTATTCGCAATGTAAAGCTGGAAAATTTTTTGCACGATATGTTTGGTTTCTTCGTCAGGCTCAAGTGTTTTACGGTCATTCCGCATGATTTTTTTATAACCGAAAGGCGCCAATCGCCCCGTAAAATTTCCCTTCAATGCAGATTGCCGTTTCCCGCGTTTGGAACTGTAACTGATTTGTTCACTAAGCTTTTGATTCACAGCAGAGATAATCGTAAATTTCAGTTCATCTTTGTCAACACCAGAGTCGTAACCTTCGTCAATCGAAATCAAACGAATTCCAAGCGCATCCACGAGCTTGCGTTTTAAGTCAAGAGCATCTCCTGTATCACGGGCAAAACGGGAAAGGGAAGCAAAAATCACAATGTCAAACGCCCTTTTGCTCGCATCTTTCATCAATTGTTGAATAGCCGGGCGGTCGATAATTGTGGTTCCTGTATCGCGGTCTTCGTAGATCCGCTCTTCTTTGACGTCTAATTCCAATTGCTTTGCTTTATCTTTGCAAACACCGATTTGGTGTTCGGGACTGTCTTTTTGACTTGATTTTGTCGTGGAGACACGGACGTAGATAGCAGCGCGTTTGTCCTCATGAAATTTCATCGTTCATCCGCTATCGTACGGTTACCCGAATGAAATGTTTCTTTGCTGTCCATGTCTGTTGTGCTTGGAAAGCGTACATTCGAATGCAAACAATCTACATGTTTTTGAATCACATGTTTCGCTAAATCATAAATCATACTCTGCAACTGTTCTTTGCCGAAGTGCAAATGGATGGTATATGGTCTTTCCTCCTGTTTCCTACGCATATGCATCCCTCACTCGTATGTTGTCATTGTTATGTGTATGGCGCCTGCGACTTGTACAATGACAACATGCGGCGGGAAAATGTACGGACAGCGTCAATTAAAAAGACTGTATAGAAAAGAATTCTACACAGTCCGGAAAATTTGCTTCATAAGAAGCTTCTTCTAGTTTGCCGGCAATTTTGCGGCGGTTTTCCCTAGATTCATAGATTTACGATTACAGACATTTAACCGTAAGCCTTTCTCTATGACTTAATACGACCGTTCGAATGATGCGGCGAACCGGACCACATGATACGAAGACCCGTCTGCCATTGCAAATGACAAGAATGGCCTGGCCGGGCTTTAAAGAGATCGTGCGAAACCGAATGGGCACAAGTACTGGCGGGCATACCAAACGTACGGATTGGCCTCTCGTCACAAACAAAGTTGCAATCGGTCTTGTAAAACTATAAGTTACCATTTTGCTCCCTCCTCTCACTATCAATAAATGAGAGGAGAGGAAAATTTGCAGCGGCGCTTGATCAATGAAACTCAAAATATGCTTATCGTACGGGAGAAACGAAACTTTTTTGCAGCACATGCTGCCGCAACAGATCCAAAAAGGGCTGCCCATATTTTTGCAGTTTTGCTTCCCCAACACCTTTGATTGCAAGCAGGGACGTCTCATCACTCGGGATGTACTGCGCCATTTCCCGCAGCGTACTATCGGAAAAAATGATATACGGCGGCACCCCGTCCCGATCAGCCAGCTCTTTGCGCAACTGCCGAAGCTGTTCAAACAGATGATTGCCGGCTTGTGCGGTCTGCTTCTTGCTGCGAACTTTCCGCGCGACCTGCGTCATCCCTTTCAGCACATCGACAGCTTTGGGCTTCAGCCTGACAACGGGATATTGACCGCCACTCAGATCGAGATACCCTTCCGCAATCAATAAGTTGATCAAATCGGCTACCGCTTTTTCCGTATATTCCTGCATCACACCGTATGTGGATAGGCGGTCAAAACCAAATTCTGCAATCCGCTTATTTTTTGACCCCTTTAATACCTGGGCAATCAGTGTAATTCCAAAGCGTTCATTCATGCGCCGGATGCAGGAAAAGATTTTTTGCGCCTCGATCGTAATGTCTGTCAGATCGTACTCTTGATTGCAGTTGCCGCAATTTCCGCAGGACGGCAAATGATCCTGTTCATCAAAATAATTCAGGATATATGCACGCAAACATTCCTGCGTGTGACAATAGTCCACCATCGATTGCAATTTTTTGTATTCATGCGCCTTACGGTCAGAAGCGGAAACCGACTGTTCAATCAAAAATTTTTGTGTTTGGATGTCTTGCGGACTGAATAACAGCACACATTCGGCAGGCTCGCCGTCTCGTCCGGCCCGGCCTGCCTCCTGATAATAGGCTTCCATATTTTTGGGCATGTTGTAATGAATGACATACCGGACATTGGATTTGTCAATTCCCATTCCGAACGCGTTTGTCGCTACCATGACGCGCATATCGTCGTATAAGAAAGCATCCTGGTTATGCTTGCGCTCTTCATCACCTAAACCTGCATGATATTTGGCTGCTGCTATTCCGTTGTCACAAAGCAGTTTGCAGAGATCTTCCACATCTTTGCGGGTAGAAGCGTAAATGATGCCGGCCTGCTCGTTGTTATCCTTGACATACCGAAGCAGAAAATCTTTCTTATTGACACCGCGCAGCACCGAAAAGGACAGGTTTTCACGATTGAAGCCAGTCATGTATAATTCAGCGTTCTGAAGTGACAGCAGCCGCAAAATATCCTGCGTGACTCCACTCGTCGCAGTCGCTGTAAATGCTGCAACAGCCGGCCTAGGATTGATGCGTTCGACAAAGGAAGCGATCGACAAATAGCTTGTCCGGAAATCATTCCCCCATTGGGAAACGCAATGTGCTTCATCGACAGCCACAAGCGGGATATTGAAAGCAGAAAGGAACGACTGAAATTGTTCCGACTCCAGTCGTTCCGGAGCGATGTAGAGAAGTTTGTACTCTCCTCTAGCCGCACTTTGCATGCGCTGTTCCGTTTCCGTCTGTGTCAAGGAACTGTTTATATAAGCTGCCGGAATTCCCAGACCTGCGAGCGCATCGACCTGATCTTTCATCAGCGAAATCAGCGGCGATATCACAATCGTCGTGCCTGGAAACACAAGTGCCGGAATCTGATAACAAATCGACTTGCCGCCACCTGTAGGCATGATCCCAAGAGTATCACGTTTCTGCAAAATGCTGTTGATAATCTTCTCCTGGCCCTCCCGGAATGTGGAATAGCCATAAACTTTGCGAAGGATTTCTTGCGCAGCGTTCAGCATCATGCACCTCATTCTAATGCGTATTTGCAAGTACGGCAGGAAAGCCGTTGTTACATGTATCTGCTATGATAGATTTGAAAAACTTGAAGGAATGGATGTTTCCATTATATCATATTGCATTTTCGAATCGTTTTCTCATGCCATTTGACTGTAAACGCAAAGATTCTATCTCCAAAAAGAAAAACACCCCCGATCATCCAAAACGACAATCGGAGGTATTTATAATCATCCACCGGAAACCCCGCTATATCAAGATTCCTTTGCTTTAATTTTCTGTATTTCAAACCACATTGCATTACTGATGTGATTCCGTACCGTTTTTTCGCTGATGAATAACTGTTCAGCTATATCTCTAGTGGTTTTATCTTGGACGAGAAGTTCAAACACTTCTCGTTCCCGGTTGGTGAGCAGGGATTTGTGCCGCATGTCTTTACCCGCTGTCACTTCCAGATCCCTCCTTGCTCGGGTCAAATTACACAAGGTCTGGGATACAGTCAATTTATAGTATGACCGCAATGGATAGGATGTGCAGTGTTACATACGGGTATATGTACCAAATCCCATGGCTTTCCGTGCCTATTTTCTCTTTATTTTTTCAGCATATTGCTGATGGAATATGAATTGACTTGGCGATTCATGGCTGCAATCGAAGTTGTCAATGGGATTCCTTTCGGGCAAACTTGTACACAGTTTTGCGAGTTGCCGCACTCATGAATCCCGCCTTCGCCCATCAATGCTTCCAGGCGCTCTTCTTTGTGCATGGAACCGGTCGGATGTGTATTAAACAAACGGGCTTGTGAAATCGCGAATGCTCCGATGAACGATGTACGCTCGTTAACATTTGGACATGCTTCCACACATGCGCCGCATGTAAAACATTTGGACAGTTCATATGCCCATTGGCGGTCTCTTTCCGCCATTCTTGGACCTGGTCCAAGATCATATGTGCCATCGATCGGAATCCAGGCTTTTACCTTTTTCAATGCTTCAAACATCCGGCTGCGGTCGATGACCAAATCACGAACGACAGGGAACGTCCGAGCCGGCTGCAAACGGATCGGTTGTTCCAATTTATCGATCAACGCCGTGCAGGCCTGACGAGGTTTGCCGTTGATGACCATCATGCAAGCACCGCACACTTCTTCGAGGCAGTTGGATTCCCATGTCACGGGTGCTACCGATTTGCCGGATGCATTCACAGGATTCCGCTGAATCTCCATCAGACAGGCAATCACATTCATGCCGGATCGATAGGGAATGGAAAATTCCTCTTGATATGGTTTCGAATTCGGTCCTTCCTGACGTTCAATGATCAGACGAATCGTCTTTTGCGCCGTGGTTTCAGTACTCATCGCATATTTCCCTCCTTATCCCAGAAGATTCTAGTATTTCCGTACGCGCGGTTTAATTAAAGACGTATCCACATCTTCATACTCCAATTCCGGACCGTTCGGAGAGAAGCGTGCTTTTGTCGTCTTCAGCCAATTCTCATCATCCCGCTCCGGGAATTCCGGCTTGTAATGGGCGCCGCGAGATTCATTGCGGTTCAATGCGCCAAGTGTAATGACGCGGGCGAGCTCCAACATGTTCTTCAACTGGCGTGTAAATGGCGCCATCTGATTTTCCCAGCGGGATGTATCCGACATGCCGATGCGATTCCAACGCTCCATCAGCTCTTGGATCTTGTCATCCGTCTGCTGCAATTGCTTGTTGTACCGGACAACCGTCACGTTGTCTGTCATCCATTTGCCGAGTTCCCGATGCAATTGATACGGATTTTCATTGCCTTCCATTTTCAAAATGGATTCATACTGTTCTTCCCGTTTTTTGCGCTCCGCCTCAAATACTGTTGAAGATACGTCGCTGGAAGACTTTTTCAATCCACTCACATAATTGAGCGCAAACGGTCCTGTAATCATACCGCCATAGATCGCAGACAGCAACGAGTTTGCCCCTAAGCGATTGGCGCCATGGTATTGGTATTCACACTCCCCGCACGCGAACAGGCCGGGAATGTTGGTCATTTGATCGTCATTGCCAACCCAAAGTCCACCCATCGAATAGTGAACAGCAGGGAAAATTTTCATCGGAACTTTCCGCGGATCATCACCGACAAACTTTTCATAAATTTCAAGAATCCCGCCGAGTTTCACGTTCAGAACATCGGCAGGAATATGTGAAACATCCAGATATACCTTATTTTCACCATCCAAGCCAAGCCCCTGGTTTACGCAGACATCAAAAATTTCACGGGTTGCGATGTCCCGTGGAACGAGATTTCCGTAGGCAGGGTATTTTTCTTCAAGGAAATACCATGGCTTTCCGTCTTTATACGTCCAGACTCGTCCACCTTCACCACGCGCCGACTCGGACATCAACCGCAACTTGTCATCACCCGGGATCGCTGTCGGATGGATTTGGATAAATTCACCGTTGGCATAATATACGCCTTGCTGATAAACAGCTGAAGCGGCTGTTCCGGTATTGATGATGGAATTCGTACTGCGTCCGAAAATCAATCCAGGACCGCCGGTTGCAAGAATGACCGCATCTGCAACAAAGCTATGAATTTCCATGGTGCGCAACTCCTGTGAAACAACACCGCGGCAAATCCCTTCATCGTCTACAATAACACCTAAAAACTCCCAACCTTCATGCTTCTGAACGAGACCGGCGGCTTCATGCCGGCGAACCTGCTCATCCAATGCATATAGCAATTGCTGGCCCGTAGTAGCACCGGCAAAGGCTGTACGGTGGTGTTTGGTACCGCCAAAACGGCGGAAGTCGAGCAATCCTTCGGGGGTACGGTTAAACATGACGCCCATGCGGTCCATTAAGTGGATGACGCCGGGAGCCGCTTCGCACATTTTGAGTACCGGAGTCTGGTTTGCCAAAAAGTCTCCACCGTAAACCGTATCATCAAAGTGAATCCAGGGAGAGTCCCCTTCCCCTTTTGTATTGACAGCGCCATTGATGCCGCCTTGTGCGCAGGCGGAGTGTGAACGCTTCACTGGTACGAGCGAAAACAAATCCACCGGGATTCCGTGTTCCGCTATTTTAATGGTGGCCATAAGCCCTGCGAGGCCTCCGCCAACTACGATGATCCGTTGTTTACTCACGACGATTCCCTCCTTACGCCTGGTGCGTGAACGCTACCAAAGCGGCTACTCCGACATATGACATGATAAGGAAGAACACCATCATCACGTACGCCGAGATTTTTTGTGCACGAGGTCCAACTGTCAAACCCCAGTGAACAAAGAACGACCATAATCCATTTGTAAAATGAAACGTAGCGGCAACAATGCCAATGATCATGAACCAGAATGCAAATGGGCTCGTTACGATATTTGCTACCATGTCAAAGCTTGGCGCATTGCCGCTAAAACGGGTCGTCCACAAATGATATACGATAAAAATAAACGTAATAACGCCTGTAATCCTTTGTAAAACGAACATCCAGTTTCTGAACCAACCGAATTTCCCCGCATTGTATCCTGCCGTATAAGCGATATACAAACCGTATACACCGTGATACAAGACAGGCAGAAAAATGAACAGAAATTCAATGGCCCCCAAATAAGGAAGATGCTGAAGCGTGCCTACCGCATCGTTAAACGCCTTTGGTCCTTTCGTAGCCATCGAGTTGGTAAAAAAGTGTTCGATTAAAAAAAGTCCTACAGGTACTACCCCCGCCAATGAATGAATCCGGCGAGCTACAAAATCCCTTTTTTCACTTGCCAATGTGTGTGCCCCCCTTCTGACGATCCCCCGTCTTTCACGCGCAACCGTCAAAATTTTTTGCAAAAAAATGGCGCGTGCTGACACTCTTGCAGTAATCACGCGTTACTAATGTGACATCGCTCAAACCGGAGCTCTTTTCCTGACCATTCGCATTTCGTATGTGTGGATCTTTCAGGCATGTACTGAAATCCACCAGTGTCAACACAACCGTATGTACATAAATGACTGAGAGAACCATAGTTGTGAACAATGTCACATAATTGTCACCTAAAATTGTACTTTCGAAGTATATAAGTGTCAAGAAAAGCAATCGGATGTTAATTGCGTCTCATTCCTTAAAATCAGCTTTCCCTGTTTGAAACTTGTTTACAACAATATTCACAAAAAACATTCGCAAGTTAGAAATTAAATAGCCAATTTTCTAAACAACTGCCGCTTCCTCGTGTTGTTGCACCGCATCTAACGCAAATGCAGTATGCAGGATTTGCATGGCTTGTTTCGCCAAGCCGCTCTCAATCACACAGGATACTTTAATTTCCGAAGTGCTTACCATTTTTATTTGAATATTATGGTCAATCAACGCTTGGAACATGTCTGCAGCAACGCCAGGATTGCTGATCATCCCCGCACCGACAATGGATACTTTGGCGAGATCTTCCTCAAACACATACGCTTGCGCCCCTATTTGGTCTTTCAATTGTTCGAGAATCTCCATGGTACGTTTGCGGTCATCTTTTGTAATCGTAAATGAAATATCGCCCACATCGTTTTGTACAATACTTTGTACAATAATATCTACGTTAATACTCTCCTTTGCCAAGGATTGAAATACGATTTTTAAATTTTCCACCCGATTCGGCACACCGACCAATCCTACTTTTGCAACATTCGTATCATATGCAATCCCGCGCACTACGAGCCCTTTTTCCATTTGTGCAACCTCCTTGACATACGTTCCTTCCACTTGTGAAAATGAAGACCGAACCATTAATGGCACATGATATTGTTTTGCGTATTCCACCGCCCGCGGATGCAGTACAGCTGCTCCAAGATGCGCCAATTCCAGCATCTCGTCATAGGAGATTTCCTGAATCTTTCTGGCAAATGGTACAATCCGCGGATCTGTGGAATAAACTCCATCTACATCCGTGTAAATTTCGCAAACATCCGCTTGAACCGCTGCAGCCAAGGCAACCGCCGTCGTATCGGATCCGCCCCTACCTAATGTAGTGATCTCGCGATCGATTGTCCATCCTTGAAAACCTGCAACAATCGCTACAGAGCCAGATGCAACAGTATCAATCAAACGCCTTGGGTCTATATCCATAATCCGTGCTTTGCTGTGAACAGGCTCTGTCACAATGCCTGCTTGCCAACCGGTAAAGGAATAAGCGGATATACCTTTCTGCTGCAAAGCCATTGCCAGCAGGGCGATTGAAATTTGCTCCCCTGTCGTCAACAGCATATCCATTTCCCGTGCCTGCGGTTCCGGTGTAATTTGCCTTGCCAAATCGATTAACTCATCTGTCGTGTGCCCCATTGCCGATACGACGACAATCACTTGGTTGCCTGCAGCAACTGTCTGAGCAACCCGATTTGCTACATTTTGTATGCGCTCAACCGACCCGACGGATGTACCGCCGAATTTTTGAACCATTCGTGCCATTGTATTTGTCCTCCGTTCTTCTGAAAACAATAAAAAAACGGCCAAAGAAGAATAGACGATTCTCCTATGCCGCAATCGCGCCGATCGTCCCTCCCCCGTGTGAGATAGTACTCCATCACTTGCTGGGAACAAGTGATGACAGTCCTGCAGATCTTTTCTGCAGACCCAGCATGTATGCAGGCGACTCCATACACACTTCGGCGGTGACCCCTTTCGTACAAACACTCCACTTCGCCAATGGAATCTTGTGTTCCGACTACTATTGACCGACCGCGCCTCTACCTCACTCCATTCGAGTGAGGTCCCTTATTCAATTGATGATTATTATATCACAGCATGCTTGCGTCGGCTATACGCGAAAGCAAAAAACGGTTTACATGACGGTTTACATGTTTGGATACGAGTAATTGGCGAATCGTCTGGCAAAGTCCACAAAACGGAATTTATCGGGCCGATGCCGAGATTCCGTATATTGAAACAGAGTGATATCTTCCAAGTAAACATGATTTTTTACAACCACTACATTCGGAAAACCTTCAAGATCCAAATACGTGCGGTCCATTTCCGTCGGTTCTTCAACCAAAATTTCTTTCTTTGCAAAGCCGATGGAAAGTTGCAACTCATTTTCTATGTATTCATAAATCGAATCCTCACAAATCTCTTTCGTCAAAAATGTTATATACTGTTTATTAAAGTAATCAACGTCCAATATAATTTTTTCACCGTCGATCTCTCGTGTACGTACGACTTTCCAGATTTCTGCCGCAGTAGAAACATTTAACTCTGTTTGGATAAAGGCATCCGGTTTGATCAAGGATAGTTCCTGCAGAATCGTTCGTGACGTACCGCCCATTGCTTTAGCAATTTGTTTGAAACTTACCAACTCTGTTATAGGAAAATTGTACTTTCTTCGAATATCAAGAACTACCGATCCCTTCCCCTGAATTTTTTGTATATAACCATTCTGATACAACATCTGCAGCGCTTCGCGAATGGTTCCTCTGGCAACCTCATATTGTTGCATAAATTCATGCTCGGTCGGTAATTTTGTATTTGGTTGATACGTTCCGTTTTGAATTTTTTCTACCAGTTCTTCATAAATCATGAAACTTTTTGTATGATTGCTTTTGCTCTTCATATTACACCACCCGATATTTGAAAGAAAAAAGATGTTTGAAAGAAAAAAGTTAGAAACAAAAGTTTCTAACTTTTTTGAATAAGAAACGCTACAGACTCGTATGGCCGCAACGGCAGATGATGACACTGATTGGCAGTATCCGCATAATTGGAAATCAATATACAAGGCGTACCATCCAATTGTATATGTTCAGGAAGGGAAAACGTTGTTTCCGTTGCAAAGAAATTATTTACAACCAAAACAATATCGCCTTGATACTTTCGCAAATACGCAAAAATATAAGGGTCGTCTTCCAAAATCCATTCAAACGTTCCGCATGAAATCACATCATACTTTTTTCGCAACTGGATCAACTTCTTATAATGATAAAATACGGAATCCGAATCGGCAAGTGCTCGTTCTACATTTATGCGTTTGTAATTGGAAGACACAGAAATCCACGGAGTCCCGCCCGTAAATCCCGCATGCATTTGATCCGACCACTGCATCGGAGTGCGCGAGTTGTCACGGGATTTTTGCTTGAGGGCCGCCATGATTTCCGTTTCCGCTCTTCCTTGCTTTCCTAAAAGATGATACGCATTGATCGATTCAACATCCCGGTATTCCCCGATGGTTTCAAAGCAGGGATTTGTCATCCCGATTTCCTCGCCCTGATAAATATACGGTGTACCCTGCAAGAAATGCAGAGCTGTTGCAAGCATTTTGGCGGATTGCTTGTGATGCTCACGATCGTTGCCAAAACGGGATACGACCCGCGGTTGATCGTGGTTGCTCCAGAAGAGCGCATTCCAACCGCCGCCTTGTTGCATTCCCGCTTGCCATTTGCTTAAAATTTGCTTTAATTTTAGAAAGTCAAAGGGAGCAGCCACCCACTTTTCACCATTGGGATAATCCACTTTCAAGTGGTGAAAGCTAAATGTCATATCAAGTTCGTTTTCAGCAGGATTCGTATATTTTATGCAATTGTCAATCGATGTGGAAGACATTTCGCCAACGGTCATCAGGTTTGCTTTCTTTGCAAAAACGCGACGATGCATTTCCTTCAAAAATTCATGCACTCTTGGACCGTCCGTATAGTATTTTCGCCCGTCCGCTGTCGGCGTTTCCAGCGTGTCATTGGGGAATTGCTGATTCTTGGAAATCAAATTGATGACATCCAACCGGAATCCATCGACTCCTTTATCGATCCAAAATTGCATCATGCGATATACTTGTTCTCGCAATTCAGGGTTTTCCCAATTTAAGTCCGCTTGTGTCACATCGAACAAATGTAAATAGTATTGACCGGTTGTCGCATCATATTGCCATGCGCTTCCCCCGAATTTTGACTGCCAATTATTCGGCGGTTCGTTGTTCTTGCCATCTTTCCAAATATAAAAGTTGCGGTACGGGCTATCTTTTGCAGATTTGGCTGCCTGAAACCATGGATGTTCCGTAGACGTATGATTTACGACAATGTCCATGATGATTTTGATTCCGCGCATATGTGCCTGTTCCAACAGTCGGTCAAATGTTTCCATGGTTCCATATTCAGGATTGATGGAAACATAATCGCGAATATCATATCCGTTGTCATGCTGCGGGGATTCATAAATAGGAGTCAGCCAAACGACATCGATTCCAAGTCCTTGCAAATAGTCCAGTTTTTCAATGATACCTTGTATATCTCCGACTCCGTTTCCGGTTGTATCGTAAAAACTTTTTGGATATATCTGATACACAACCGCTTTTTTCCACCATGGTTGAGACAAGGGGAACACACCTTTCTTTCATGAATCGAGCCAGCTTTCGCCGGCTGCTTTTCCATCCATTTGCTTCACAACTGCTCATCACAAACGCAACAAGAACGGTTCCGTGTTTTTTATAAATCAACTTTTTTCGCTTTTGCAGTTGCAAGTGTCAAGACAAATGGAACCACAAGCGCAATCGCCATGCCGATAAAGAACGGTCCCCACTGATTTGGAAAAATAGACAAGAATCCCGGGATTCCCCCCACACCGATGGATGTTGCGCGAACATGGTACAACGTAATGAAAAATCCGGCGATCGCGGAACCGATCATCGCGGAATAAAACGGGAAACGAAAACGAATGTTAACGCCAAACATCGCCGGTTCGGTAATGCCCAAATACGCGGAAATCGCAGACGTCAATGCCATCCCGCGCAGTTTTTCGTCGTGTTTGTTCGCAAACATCATCGCAAGGGCTGCAGAACCTTGGGAAATGTTTGAAAGCGCCAAAATCGGCCACAAGAATGTGCTGCCGGTGCTTGCAATCAACTGCAGATCCACCGCGAGGAATGTGTGATGCATGCCCGTTATCACGAGAACGGAATAGAGCGCGCCATATACAAGGCCGCCAAGCCAGGCAAAATGATTGAAGACAAACATAAACACATCTGTAACGCCGCGGCCGATGGCGAAAGTAACCGGGCCGATAATAATAAATGACAAAAATCCGGTAATCAACAATGTAATGGGAGCGACAAGCAATAATTTAAATCCGTCGGGTACCCGGTTTGCAATCCATCGTTCAATTTTTGCCAAAACGTAAGAGGAAACAAGAACCGGCAGCACTTGTCCTTGGTAGCCGATTTTTTGAATTTGCAGACCAAAGAGATTCCAATGTGGAACCGCATGCTTGGCGACAGCTGCAGCATATCCCCACGCATTCAAAAGTTCCGGGTGTATCAGCATAAGCCCCAGAACGATCCCCAAAAGTTCACTTCCGCCAAATCGTTTGACAGCCGACCATCCAATCAGGCCCGGCAAAAACGTGAACGACGTATTGGCGATCAAGTTGATGATGTCCGCAAAATCTTTCCATGCCGGATGAACATCGATAAATGCAAGATCCGGATGACGATAAAAAATACCGGGGCCACTCAGTATGTTGTTAATCCCCATGAGCAGACCTGCTGTGATAATAGCGGGCAGAAGGGGAATAAAAATATCTCCCAATGTTTTGATGAAACGTTGAATGGGATTGAGTTTCTCTGCCGCAAGAGATTTCATTTCCTCTTTGGAAACTTGTCCTGCGCCTGTAATCTCAATGAATTCCGCATATGCTTTTTCGACAACTCCAGGGCCGATGACGATCTGGAATTGCCCGTTTGCCGAAAATGTACCTTTCACAAGATCAATTGCCTCTAATTTGGTTTGATCGATTTTTCTTTCATCTTTGAGAGCCAAGCGCAGTCTCGTTACACAGTGTGTTGCTGCATTTACATTCTCTTTGCCGCCGATCGCTTCAACGATTTGTTCGACGGAGGATTTCTTCAGTTCCTGTGCAGAATTGAGATTCGCTTTGATTTGTATGTTCAAAATTTCAGTTTTCCCTTGTTCCGCCTGTATATTAATGTTTTTTGCAAGACTTTCCACCACTTGACCATTCGTAATGACAATCGGGGTAATGATACTTGCAGCTTTTTCCTGAATGTATTCTAGATCAAATGTCAATAAAAGATCTCCAACTTTTACTAGATCCCCCTCTTTCACATGACTCGTAAAGCCTTCGCCATTTAATGCTACGGTCTCAAGTCCCACATGGATCAGGATCTCCAAGCCGGATTCGGATAAAATGCCGACTGCATGTTTTGTAGGAAAGACATGCAGGATCTTGCCGTTTACAGGAGAGACTACTTCTCCTTTGGATGGTTCAATGGCCATGCCTTCACCCATGATTTTGGACGCAAACGTGGGATCAGGAACCTGTTCGATATCAAATACTCTTCCACTGAGCGGCGCATATAAAATTTCGCCATTCTTGCATACTTTGTTTTCATTGCGTTCCAACACTGCACTCTCCAACCATAACTCCTCCTTAAATCGCTTTCACATGTCGAATTTTGTCTATACAAATTTATAATTAAATCTATCTTGTATAGACAACTTTGTCAATTTTAAATTTTTACAGGAAATAAATTGATGTTTATTGTCTGCCAATTTATACGACTGCATTCCATAGTGTTTTTGAAACGATCCAAATACGCGCAAAAAAAAACGCCGCCATCCGATTGCAATTGGCCGACGTTTTTTTCAAAGAATGCTTTCCAAATACCACTATACTTTGAACGTATGTATCATAAGTTGTAAATCTTCTGTCATTTTGGCGAGTCCGCTGGCAGCTGTCGCAATTTCCTCCATCGATGCCAGTTGTTCTTGCGTTGTCGCTGATATCGTTTGTGATGCGGATGCAATTGACTCGGATCCTTCCGCAATATCATCGACTACACGCACAATTTCTTGCGCTCCGACCGACATTTGTTCCGTTGCGGCCGATACTTCTTGAATTTGCCGAAATACATCATCAACAGAAGCAGAAATCTTATCAAATGAATCTTTGGCAAGATTGACCACTTCGATTCCGGCATTTGCTTCTTTCGTACCTGCATCCATCGCAGCAACTGCTTTCGCAATGCCTTCCTGGATCGTATGAATGTAATTGGTGATTTGTTTCGCCGAGTTTGAAGATTGTTCGGCAAGTTTTCGAACTTCATCCGCCACAACCGCAAATCCCCGGCCGTGTTCTCCGGCTCTTGCCGCCTCAATCGCCGCATTTAAAGCAAGCAGGTTTGTTTGACTGGCAATTTCGGTTATAATTCCCACAATTTTGCCTATGTTTTGCGCGTGCGTCCCCAATTCTTTAATGAAATAGGAAGCATCCTGTACGGTTGTATGAATCGCGTTCATTTGATTGATCGCTTTATCGATCGCTTGATTGCCTTCTACTGTTGCTTCTGATGCAAACGTGACTGTTAAGGAAACTGTTTCCGCGTTGCCCGCAATTTGTTGGATGCCTGAAGCCATTTCATTTATGGTTTGCGCTGACTGTTCGATATTGGAAACCTGTTGCTGCGATCCTGCTGAAATCTCTTGAATGGAAGACGCAATATGTTCGGTTGCTTTGCTTGTTTGTTCAGAGCTTGCCAATAATTCTTCAGAAGAAGCAACAACTTGTAACGCACTCCAATGTGCTTGCTGAATGACCTTGCGGAGATTCATTGACATTTCGTTAAATGCTTTCGCTAACATTCCGATTTCATCGCGATTCTTGACTTTCAATTCATTCCCCGTTAAATCCCCGGAAGCGATTCGTTCTGTCATTTTCACCATCTCTGTCATCGGTTTTGAAATGATCCTTGCCATAAAAAGAGCGATTCCGATTCCGAAAACAATGGCTATTGAACTTGCGGCGAGAATTGTAATCCATCCGTATGTATACAGCTGAACAGATGCAGATGTCGCTTGATCTGCTTGACTCGTGTTGTATTGAATATTTTTTTCAAGATCATTCAGCGTTTGTTTATAAATGGGCGCCACTTGTTTCAACAATTTCTGTTTGCTTTCCAGATCCGTTGTTTGACCATGATTGATGAGTGCGGAAAGTTGTGAAAAATAGTTGATTTTATCTTGCTTAAATCTTTGATATAAATTTCGTTCGGTGCTATCGGAGAGCATAGAATCTTCATATTGTTTTTGTTTTTGATTGAGATCCTGAATCACCTGTTGTTGCTCTAAAATGACTTTATTTAATTCATTTCCGTCTGTTTCCAAAATGATTTGCAATACCAGCCGCTGGATATCAATGATGTCCCGTTGGGTATTATTGAGAATTTGAACGCTTGGCATCCATTCGTTTTGGATGTTGCGCGCTTCATTTCCCATTCGACTCATGCTCCAGATCGAAACAGTGCTTACAATAATTAAAAGAATGAGCACTCCTAAAAATCCCATCATTAATTTTTTCCCAATGCTAAGCTTCATTCTGACCCTCTCGTTTCTTGTCAATACTGTTGTTGAATGATTCATTTCATTGTTTTGAAACATTTTCATAAACCGATTTCAAAAATATTGTAAGCGAATTCAATCCCGAATGTCAATGAGAGGATTGCAACTACGTGGCAAATTTCGCACGTATCCTGCCGGTTTTTAAAATGTATATTTTCCGATCGCACAAAAAAAGAATCCGGACGAAGTTAAGAAATAGATTCTGTAACTGTCGTCATGGATTCAGAGAGATTATGATTCCACATTTGCCTGAGAGTGCAAAAAATCGAGAATCTGACGAGCCAATGCATCGCCGATTCCGATTTTGCGAAACTCTTCCACAGGTGCCTGACGCATGGCGGCAATCGATCCGAAATGTTTGAATAATGCCCGCTTCCGTTTTTCGCCAACTCCCGGGATATCATCCAAAACGGATTTGACTGCTTGCTTTCCTTTGGCATCCCGATAAAAGGTAATGGCAAATCGATGTACTTCATCTTGCACGCGTGTGAGCAAATAAAACGCCTGTGACGATCGATCGATCGAGACGGGGACGGGGTCATCCATAAAAAACAATTGGGACGTGCGATGCCGCTCATCCTTTGCCAATCCGCATACCGGGATTTGCAAACTCAGTTCGTCCTCCAACACTTCCAAAGCCGCACGAATATGGCCTTTGCCTCCATCGATTACAATCAAATCCGGCAATGGAAGTTGTTCCCGCAAGACTCTTGTGTATCGCCGCCGCACTACCTCCTGCATCGACGCATAATCATTCGGGCCTTGGACTGTTTTGATTTTAAATTTGCGATATTCTTTCTTGGCCGGTTGTCCGTCGGTAAACACGATCATGGCGGCAACCGGATCTGTTCCCTGAATATTGGAATTATCAAACGCTTCGATTCTCTTCGGCGCCGGAATGCCCAAAACGTCTCCCAATTGTTCCACTGCGAGAATCGTGCGGGCATGGTCGCGGTTCATCAATTGAAAACGTTCCTCTAAAGCAATTTGCGCGTTTTTGATCGCCAAATCGACCAACTCTTTTTTGTCGCCCCGCTTTGGCACGATCACTTTGGCGTCTAACCAGTCGCCGATCACGCTTGCATCAATTCCTTCCGGCAGAAAAATCTCCTTCGGAACATCTTGTTGATTCATATAAAATTGGGCAATCCAGGATAAAAAATCTTCTTCCACATCTCCGTAATGGTGAAATACGCTGACATCTCTTTGAATCATTTTGCCCTGTCGAATATAGAAGACCTGGATGCACATCATTCCTTTGTCCGCAAAAAATCCGAACACATCCCGATCTACCTGGTCGGCAACCGTTATTTTTTGGGATTCCATGACCCGTTCGATGTGCATGATCAAATCCCGTATTTCTTTCGCCTTTTCAAAATTCAACTGCTCAGCAGCCTCATTCATGTCCTCTTGCAGCTGCCTGACGATTTGTTTGTATCCGCCCTGCAAAAACCGGGTAATCTCTTTTATCATGTTTTGATACACATCCGGTTCCACCGTAAACTCACAGGGCGCCACACACTGGTTGATATGATAGTACAGACAGACTTTGTCTTTCAATGTCCGACATTTGCGCAACGGATACAGTCGATCCAACAATCGTTTCGTTTCCGCTGCCGACCCGGCATTTGGATAGGGGCCAAAATATTTCGCTTTATCTTTTTGCACGCGCCTGACGATTTCAATCCGCGGATGCAATTCATTGGTGATTTTTATATAGGGATATGTCTTGTCGTCTTTTAGCAAAATGTTATACTGCGGATTGTATTGTTTGATAAAATTGCATTCCAGAACTAACGCTTCTACCACCGTATCTGTCACAATGTACTCAAAGTCCTCAATATTGGATACGAGCGCCTGTGTTTTGCCGTCATGGCTCCCTGTAAAATATGATCGCACACGATTTTTCAACACTTTCGCCTTGCCTACATAAATAATGGTACCAGAGGCATCCTTCATGAGATATACACCTGGCTTGTCAGGCAAAAATTTGAGTTTTTCCCGAATCAGTTCATTCATGTCCTTCGACTCCGCTCCCTTTGCTATAACCATTGTAGCGCATTCGAAGAAATGTTTGTAGATTGAAAACTTGCCAGGGCAATGTCGCCTGCTGCAAGATGCCTTCCGAACATCCGCCGTTGCGGTGACAGATGATGTTTGCTTGCTTGCACATCATGTACTCAGTCTGATAACTCAGACTGATAAACAAGTCCCAACTCATGTGCGCGATCAGTAGCTTTGCATACCGCATCGACAATCGCCTGCGGAAAATTGCGCTCAGCCAAAACGGCGATGCCGGCAGCTGTCGTACCGGCCGGAGATGTGATATGTTCCCGCAGTGCGGCAGGGTCTTCTTCCGCCTCCTGCAGCATGCGGGCAGCTCCTACTACGGTTTGGTAAACAAGACGCTGAACGATTTCCTTTTCCAATCCGGTCTTGACGCCTGCTTCAACCAACGCCTCAATCATATAGTAAACGTATGCCGGTCCGCTTCCTGACAATCCGGTAATGGCATCCATATGCGACTCTTCCACTTCCTCTACAATCCCTACCGCTTCAAATAATCGTCTGATATTTATCAGATCCTGGTTTTTCACCCAGCGGCCCGGTGTAATCGCCGTGGCGGATTCCCCGACAGCACAGGACGTATTGGGCATTGTGCGAATCACGGACAACTCCGCTTCATTGAGCGTATCTTCAATCAACCGTGTCGGGACGCCGGCAATGACGGAAACAATGCATTTTCCTTTCAAATTGAAGGGTTTCAACCGCTCCAATCCATTCATGATATCCTTTGGTTTAAACGCCAGCACAATCACGTCTGCATGTTCAACAAAGGAAAGATCTCCCGGACTCGTTATATTTACGTCATATTTGGTTTGCAATCCCAATAGACGTGCTTGATTGGCAGCGTTCGTCACCCAAATGTCTTCCGGTTGCAACAGTTGATTCTGAATCACACCTTTGATCATCGCTTCGGCAATCGAACCGGCACCAATAAAACCGACTTGTTTCATGTAGATCCTCCCATTTGACACTTTTTCCTGAGTGTATAAAAATACATGGGAACTGTAAAGAGATAAATGAGAAAAAGGTCTGACAACAGCAGAAACCTGTTGTCAGACCTTTCCCTAATGTTATGAATTTTTCAATTGCATTGCGTTAGTCTTCCACAATTTTCATTCGGATTAACCTTCCATTATGCGGATCAATCTTCCATTGTAGACAAATCACCCGTTGGCAAGTTTAGCTCCCATGCTTTTAATACACGACGCATGATCTTGCCGCTTCTGGTTTTTGGCAGCTTGTCTTTAAATTCGATTTCCCGTGGTGCGGCGTGTGCCGCCAAACCTTCCTTGACAAATTTCCGAATGTCTTCTTTTAATTCTTCGGACGGCTGATATCCTTCGCGCAATGCGATAAACGCTTTGATAATTTCGCCGCGAAGGGGATCCGGCTTGCCGATTACACCGGCTTCTGCAATAGCCGGGTGTTCTACCAGCTTGCTCTCGACTTCAAATGGTCCTACCCGCTCGCCGGATGTGTTGATCACATCATCAATCCGGCCCTGGAACCAGAAATAACCATCTTCGTCTTTGTATGCGGAATCCCCGGAGATATACCAGCCTTCGATCCGGAAATATTCTTCATACTTCGCCGGATTGTTCCAAATCCGGCGCATCATGGACGGCCAGCCTTTGCGAATCGCCAGGTTGCCCATCCGATATGGCGGCAATTCATTGCCGTTGTCATCGATAATGGCGGCATGAATGCCAGGGAACGGCTTGCCCATCGAGCCCGGCTTAATCGGCATGCAAGGATAGTTGGAAACCACTTGGCCGCCCGTCTCCGTCATCCACCAGTTGTCATGAATACGCTTGCCGTATACTTTCATGCCCCAGCGCACCACTTCCGGATTTAAAGGCTCGCCCACGCTTAAAACGTGGCGAAGACGGCTTAGATCATATTTTTTCACGACATCATCGCCCGCGCCCATCAACATCCTAAACGCTGTCGGCGCACTGTACCAGACGGTCACATGATTGGTCTCCAAAGTGGAATACCAGTCGTCAGGACTGAACCGTCCGCCGCGAATCACGTTTGTAACGCCATTTAACCACGGAGCTAAAATTCCATAAGACGTTCCGGTAACCCAGCCGGGATCAGCCGTACACCAGTATATATCATTCTCTTTTAAATCCAGGATCCATTTGCCCGTCTGATAATGTTGAATCATGGCATTATGCACGTGCAATACACCTTTCGGCTTGCCAGTCGAACCGGATGTATAATGTAAAAGCATGCCATCTTCGCGATCGACCCATTCGATTTCAAGATCGCCGGATGCATCCTTCATGGCAGCAGCAAACGACACTTCACCTTCGCTTACTTCTTCTGCGCCCACCAGAATCACATGTTTCAAATCCGGCAATTCCGCACGGGGTACGCGCTCCAACAGCTTGGGTGTCGTAACAAGCGCGACTGCACCGCTGTCAAGCAAACGATCTTTCACAGCCGCAGCCATAAATGCCTCAAAAAGCGGTCCAACAATCGCGCCGATTTTGATTGCGCCTAAAAATGCGACATAAAGTTCGGGACTGCGCGGCATAAAAATAAATACCCGATCCCCTTTTTGAATGCCCAATGTACGCAGTACGTTCCCAAACCGATCCGAGAGTTCTTTCAGTTGTCCGAACGTATACGATTCATCTCGCGTCGCATCGCTATAATGCAATGCAATTTTGTCTTTCCTATCACCTGCCGCATGACGATCAATGGCCTCGTACGCAGCGTTTACCTTTCCCGTTGTGAACCATGAAAATTCTTTCTCTACGTCCTTCCAGGAAAAGGATGCATACGTTTCTTCATAGTTCTTCATGTTGTTCCCGGTAGTAACAACCTCAATGATTTCTTGATGTTGGTTTTGCTCTGACATACACTCGACCTCCTATCACCTACAGAAAACGTTTACAAGAATAGTTACATAATACTACAAAATTTCTTATTATGCTACCATAGTCTTCTCATATGTTCTATAATTTATACAGTTTTGATGAAATACTAGAAACCGAAATGGAATTTTGAAAAGTAGTCACAAACGAAAATGGATGATTCTATCTTCATACAAGAAAGGACCTTATAATGAAACTACGTGGAGGTGAATGGAATGCATGCGTTAAGCCATAGAAAGAGGTACCATGCCACAGAACTGCAACTCCCCGATTCGACGCTTGTCGTTGAAGGGCCGGTTCCGTCTGAGGTCATTTCAAACTATACATTTCATGAAGGCCTGCGGGCATTTCGCCCCGCTTTGCAGCAACAGAAAGCGATTGAAGAAATTGCCGATCTTCCGGAAGGCCGCGTGATCATTGCCAGAGAAGGAAACGTAATTGCAGCATATGTAACCTTTTTATATCCGGATCCTTTGGAACGCTGGTCACAAGGCAATATGGAGGATTTGCTGGAGCTTGGGGCAATTGAAGTCGCAGCACCGTGGAGACACGGGGGAACTGCAAAAAAATTGCTGGAAGTCGCGTTTATGGATGACGCCATGAACGATTATATCGTTATTTCTACCGAATATTATTGGCACTGGGATTTGGAAGGCACCCATTTAAGCGTATGGGATTATAAGGAAGTCATGAAAAAAGTGATGGGCAGTGTGGGGATGGAATACTTTGCAACGGATGATCCGGAAATTACTTGCCACCCGGCAAATATGTTGATGGCGCGAATCGGAACGCGCGTTCCGCTGGAATCCATTGAAAAATTTAATGAAATTCGCTTTCAATCGCGATACATGTATTAGGTGAGTGTGACGATGAGCGGAAAATCAGTATTTATATACAGCGACTCCTATCAAACATATAAATTTACCGAAGAACATCCGTTTAATCCGCAAAGGCTGCGAATGACAAGGGATTTGATTTGCCTGTTGGACCTGATAAAAACGGAGCAGTTGGTAACTCCGGCGCCAAGCTCTGTTGCCGACCTGTTGCTCGTTCACGACGAAACATATGTGCAAGCAGTCATGGAAGCGAGCCAAATGTCAACGGATTCCCCGGAATCTTTGCTTGCTTACGGACTTGGAACAGAAGATACGCCCATCTTTCCGAATATGCATGAAGCGACATCTTTGATCGTCGGCGGTACGGTCGCCGCCATGAATCTCGTATTGCGCGGTGAAGCCGATCATGCATGCAATATTGCGGGTGGATTGCACCACGCCCATCGTGCACAGGCATCCGGATTTTGTGTGTACAATGACGCCGCTGTTGCAATCGCCCATGCAAAAATGCAAAATCCGTCACTGAAAGTCGCGTATATCGATACGGATGCCCATCATGGGGATGGCGTACAATGGCTATTTTATAAAGATCCCAACGTTTTGACGATTTCTTTTCATGAAACGGGAAAATACCTGTTCCCCGGAACCGGTGATACGACAGAGCGCGGGGAAGGTCCGGGATACGGGTATTCCCTGAACGTTCCGCTACAAGCGTTTACAGAGGACGAGTCGTGGATGGAAAGCATGAAGACTGTACTCATTCCTGTACTGGAGCGTTTCAAGCCGGACATCATCATTAGCCAACATGGCTGTGACGGTCATCGATACGATCCTTTGACACATCTTTGCGCCACAACACATCTCTATCGGTTTATCCCAAAATTGATTCACCGTTTGGCACATGAAGTGTGCGACGGCAAATGGGTGGCGATTGGCGGAGGCGGCTATGACATTTGGCGGGTGGTGCCGCGCGCTTGGACGATGTTATGGGCGGAAATGTCCGATCAATCTTTGCAGGCGGCGATTCCAAAAGACTGGTTGGATCGCTGGCAGCCCCATGCACCGTCCGACCTTCCTGACACATTTTTGGACCATGCAAAAGATTTCCCGCCGATTCCCCGGCGCAAAGAAATTGAAGAACAAAATCGGATTGCGACCCGATTGGCTTTGCAGGGTTCTCCGTTTGTCATTTGATTTGGAATGAAAGTATTCATGAAAGTAATGTTGACTGATGATGATACAAACGTGTACGTTGCCGAAACGTACACGTTTGCTTTATCCGATCGCTATATCTTTCTTGTCCCCGTTGCATCTACAAGACCCAACAGTTCTCTTCTGAGTAATTTATTGGACGCATTTCTCGGCAATTGTACAACGCTGTAAAAGCATTTTGGAATCTTATAGCTGGCCAATTTTCCAAAACAGAAGGTTTTTAGCTCCTTTTCGTCAATGATTTGCCCAGGACGTATTTTTACAAAAGCTGCCGGAATTTTTCCCCAAACCGGATCCTCCATCCCGGTGACACCCGCTTCGAGAATCGCCGGATGTGACAGCAGAACGGCTTCCAATTCTGCCGGATAGATATTTTCCCCACCGGAAACAATCAAGTCGCTGCGCCGATCCAATACGTACAAAAATCCGTCTTCATCCAGGTAACCGATATCGCCTGTATGCAGCCATCCCTGTGTAAATACATGTGCCGTAGCATCGGCGCGATTCCAATAGCCCTTTGTCACATTCGGTCCTTTGACGAGAATTTCTCCGGCCTGCATCGGCTTTTGCACTTCACCGTCCTGAACAATCTGCAATTGCGCTTGAAATAAAGGCTTGCCGGCAGAACCGAGTTTTTGCAGCATATATTCCGGCGACAATGTCACGATTTGCGAAGCTGTTTCTGTCATTCCATATGTTTGATAGATCGGAATATCAAATGCCTTGCATGCTTCAAGGATCGGCAAAGGCGCAGGGCCTCCCCCGAGCAGCATGCATCGAAACGTTTCCGGATATCTCCGGTGGGAATCTTCCAGCTCATCGACCATTTGTTTCAACATCGCCGAGACTACAGATACAATCGTAACATGCTGCCGGATGATCGCATCATTGACCTGTTTCGGATCGAATGATTCAAGAACGACCATTGCGATTCCATACATGACACTCCGCATCAGAATCGACAAACCGCTGACATGAAACATCGGCACACACGCCAGCCAGCGGTCATCCAGGTGCAATCCAAGATTCAGCGCCGAGCCGATTGCACTCCACCAATGATTTCCATAGCATAACTGTACTCCTTTGGGATAACCTGTTGTTCCGGATGTATAGATAATCGTATGTGTCTGATCCAGATCAAACTCCATCTGAAGTTCCTCTGTAGCAGTCTCCGGATGCTCCATCATTTCCGATACGGTACGCCATGCCAAATGCGGCAGCCGATGGTTCTGTCTGATTTCCTGCACTTTTTCCAGAAATGACAAATCATATAGGACATGTGCAACATTGGCGTCTTCGATTTGCCACGCCAATTCATGTGCACTTAAACGGGTATTCAGCAAAACCATAACTGCTCCGATATATTCCAGACCATGAATCAGCTCTATGATTTCCAACCCGTTTGGAAACAACAATGCGACATGATCGCCTTTATGAACACCCATCCGAATCAGTCGCCGGGCAACCGACTGTGCCCGCTTGTCCAATTCGGCAAATGTCACAATGTTGTCATGCAGGATGACTGCTGGCCGCTCAGGAGTCAAATCTGCCCGTTTGCGCAGCCAATTCGGTACGATTGTGTGTGTCATGATTCATGCCATCCTTTCCATGCAATCTGCATCCAAAAGCTAACCGCCGCCAGATCCGAGTTTCCCATTGCAAAATCACATATGCCAATCAACAAGTATGCAAATCAACAAGCCCGTTCCACTCATATGATGAAACATATGGTGAATACGGGCATTTTGCATTTGACACATTTCAGGACTGCTGATTCGAAACTCGTTAAGGCTATCCGTTTCAGAAAGCCCCTTTCGCATCCTGTTCTTTTTATGGAAAACGAGGGAATTGCTTGAAGTCCGGCTTCCGCTTCTCCTTGAATGCGTCACGGCCTTCTTTGGCTTCATCTGTCGTATAGTACAACAGTGTGGCGTCGCCTCCGAATTGCTGCAATCCAGCCAAACCATCCGTGTCGGCATTGAATGACGCTTTGAGAAAACGAATCGCCGTTGGAGATTTTTCCAATATTTCTTCACACCATTTGACCGTTTCTTCTTCTAATTTTTCCAACGGTACAACCGTATTCACAAGACCCATGTCGAGCGCTTCCTGGGCATTGTATTGACGACATAAATACCAGATCTCCCGGGCTTTTTTATGACCGACAATCCGTGCCAGGTAGCCGGCGCCATAGCCTGCATCGAAGCTGCCGACCTTGGGTCCCGTTTGACCGAAAATCGCATTATCCGCAGCGATTGTAAGATCACAAACGACATGCAGCACATGTCCGCCGCCAATCGCATACCCGGCCACCATCGCGATTACAGGTTTTGGCGTCACGCGAATCAACCGCTGCAAATCCAGAACATTTAAACGCGGAATTTGATCGTCACCCACATATCCGCCATGGCCGCGAACCTTTTGGTCGCCGCCGGAACAAAATGCTTCTGTTCCCGCGCCTGTCAAAATAATGACGCCGATATCGGAATCATCTCTGGCGTATGCGAATGCATCGATCATTTCCACAACCGTCTTCGGTCGAAACGCATTGCGCACTTGCGGCCGATTAATCGTAATTTTCGCGATCCCGTTATATGTTTCATAGAGTATGTCTTCATATGTACGTTCCGCTTTCCATTCCACTGCCACGTTTCGTTCCCCCTTTATTAAGAAATTCCATTACTATTGTACCAAATATTTTCGATTGTTCCACATGTACGGCATGACCGCATTCCGGTACTGTGATGTGTCTCGCATCCTTCAACCTGCTTCTCACTTCCGTTGCAATTCCCGTAAACTTCGTATCCAACTCACCTGTGGCAAGCAAGACCGGCACTTCAAGATGAGCTAGATGTTCCCACCAGGAAGGCTGCGCTCCTGTGCCCATCCCCCGCAAGCTGTTGGCCAATCCAATCGGATCATTTTGCAAACGCTGTGCGCGGATAGTCAATCTTACTTCCTCCGGCAACGATTGCTGACTTGAAAATAACGGGTTTTTTTCCCATTCTTGAACAAAAGCAGGCACACCGATCCTTTCGATGCGATCTGCCAGCAGATCATCCCGCCGTTTGCGCTCTTGCCGTTCTATGTCATTGTCCAATCCCGGCGAACTGCTTTCTAAAATCAAGGATTCCAGCAAGTTTGGATATGCGACTGCGAACGACAATGCCAATCGTCCGCCCATGGAATATCCCAATACGTGAGCTTTCTCGATCTGCAGTACGGCAAATAATCCGCGCAAATCTTCCACTGCCCGTTTCATGGAATAGCGCGTCCAATCCGCAGGTTTATCCGATTGCCCATGGCCAATGATATCTACCAGTACGACATGACAGGACGTTTGCCATGCTTCCACAAACGGCCGCCAATTTTCCATACTGCCGGTAAATCCATGCAACACAAGCAAAACAGGTCCATTGCCGTAGCGTTCGACATGCAGGGAAATGCCGTTGACTGTACAGATCAAGGCAAAGGCACCTCATTTCGCAATGACTGCAACGCTTGACTGGCGTTTTGCCAGACATTCCGATGCTGTGCCACATTTTCCCCGCGATCCGTTTTTATTTCAATCACGCGCAAGCCGGTTCCGGATAAGGACAAGGCCAATTCGCTGCGATACTGTTCGAAGGATTGCACCGATACGAACTGTCCTCCATACATTTCCACCACATGACGATAGTTTAATCCGATCGGTGTGCCGAACAATGTTTCAAAATGGGCAGGCGACTGGGCTTGCGGCAAAAACGAAAAGATGCCGCCGCCGTCATTATTGACGAGTACAATCGTCGCGTTCAACTGATGCAATTTGGCTGCCAAGAGCCCGTTCAAATCATGAAAAAACGACAGATCGCCGATCGCCAAGACGAGCGGTTGGCCGCATGTACTGGCACCCAGCGCACTTGATACGACGCCATCGATTCCATTCGCCCCGCGATTGGCCAGCACCCGGATTTCCCGATCTTGAAATAAGCCAAACGTATCCAGATCGCGAATCGGCATGCTGTTTCCCACATACAAAATCCCATGTTCGGGAAGCTGGCGAGTCAACTCGGACAATATCTTGCCCTCATGCCAATGTTCAAGCTTCAACTCATCAATCAGGACTTGTCGTGTGATTGCATGTACGCGGAAGATCTGATCGGACCAATGGGATACACCGACTGAACGGCTTCGCAATGTTTTGCAACGCATGGAGATTTCATTGCAAAAATGCTCCGGATCTGTATAGATCATATCACTGGCAAGCAAAGTGGGTTCAAGCCATCCTTCATCCTCTTGCACAATCATTTGGCGGCAATTGGGAAACCGTTTCAGATATTGAAGAAACGCTTTTGAAACAGGCATTGCGCCAAATCGAAGCACGATTTCAGGTTCGAATTGGCGTACGGTTTCTACATCTCGCAAAAACGTATCATATGTATCGATCACCCAATCGGATGCATGTTTCCCAAACCGGACTTGTGATAAAGGATCTGCAAAAATAGGAAATTGCAGAGTTTCTGCCAGCCGCGTGACAGCTTCGGCAAATCCCGGTTGATCGAGAGGGCCGCAGACGATGACGCCGCGCTCCGTTGCTGCCAAGTCACCAGCCAAACGGTCCAGTTGTTCCGATGGGAGACTTCGTTTTCCATGCAAGGCTCGTGCGTAAGAAGTATGTGGCTCCATGCTTCGCTTGCCGCTTTCCCAAATCGTATCACTAGAAAAATCGGGCACCAATGGCTCACGAAAAGGAAAATTCAGGTGGACAGGTCCTTGCGGGCCGCTTTTTGCCACTGCTGCTGCTCGCGCTGCCGCCGTTCGCACATAGTGCAGCATCTCCGGCGTTCTTTCCGGAAGTGCCATCTCCACAAACCATTTGACATAGGATCCATACAGTTCGATTTGTTGGATCGCTTGCGGCGCACCAACGTCCCGCAATTCATGGGGACGGTCGGCTGTGCAAACGATTAGCGGAGTCCTGCCCTGATAGGCCTCTACAACTGCCGGATAATAATTGGCAGCCGCCGTTCCCGACGAACATACCAAAACGACAGCCGTCCGCTTTGCTTTTGCCATTCCCAAGGCAAAAAAACCTGCCGATCGTTCATCGACATGCATCCATATCCGCATGTTCGAATGTTCGGCCATTGCCATTGAGAGCGGGGTAGAACGGGAACCTGGACTGATCACCGCATTCGTTACACCTGACTGTACCAATTCGTCCACAAATGCTGCCACATATGCGCTTACTGCTTCATTTCCAGTCATTCCAACTTCCTCCAAGGGCTGAAATCATCGGCTTGAATTTTAATTCCGTTTCTTTATATTCACTTTCGGGATCGGATTCACCGACAATACCGCAGCCTGCAAATAAGGATGCTTCGTCTTTCTGCAACAGACCTGATCGAATGGCAACTGCAAATTCCCCATTGCCCTGACTGTCCAGCCAGCCGACCGGGGCTCCGTAAAACCCTCTTTCAAATGGTTCGAGTTCGCGGATTTTGGCTAATGCCGACTCTTTCGGAAATCCACCAAGAGCAGGAGTCGGATGCAGCCGTTCGACGATTGATAAAATGGAACTATCAGGTTTCACAATTCCAACAACCGGCGTGTACAAATGCTGAATATCTCGTACCCGATATAACATCGGATGCTCCGGTACTTTTACATCTTCACACATGTCTTCCAATGCAGATCGAATCATCGCCACAACCAGGTGATGCTCATGACGGTTTTTCGGATCGGACAATAGCTGTTCACCCAATTGCCGGTCTTCTTCCAAGGTCTTGCCCCTTGCAATGGATCCCGCAAGACAAGCGGACAAACAGACATTTCCCTGTTTCTTGATTAAACGTTCCGGTGTTGCACCAAGAAAACAATCCTGATCGCTTTCAATCGCAAACCGATAACTTAACGGCTGCTCCTCCTGCAGTCGATGCAAAACATTCTCAATAGAGATGTATTGTGCTGCATGCACTCGCAATTCTCTTGCCAAGACGACTTTCTCCAACTGTTGCGCGCGAATCTCTGCAGCAAGCTGCTCAACCGCCTGCATCCACGATTCTCGATCCGCTTCCTGAACATGATAAAATTGGGCATCCACATCCGTTTCAAACGCGCGCAATTGCACGATTTGCTGCTGCATTTGGTGAATGGACTCAACTGCTTCTGTTATATCATCAGACGCATGAACATACGCATTCGTCGTCAGCCAAGCTTGTCCGTCTTTTGCCAGCGTTACTAAAAATTTGGGTACAACCAGATAGGAATGAGCATAATTCTTCCAGAGCGATGATTGTTTGCGCGCAGGATCAAATGTGAATCCTCCCAGTAAAACAGGCCCGACAGCCGGAGCCGGCAGATCAGGTGTTACGATGCAGTTCGCTACTACTGCATTCCATTTTCGCTCAGCGTCTTGAAATCGCCGATTTGAATATGACTTTAATGTATACGCGGAACCTATGCCTACAAGAACCATTTCTTGCTCAGGATCCGCCCAAAAAGTACGTGTACCTTTAAAATACTGTTTGCCGAAAAGAAAAAACGCCAATGGATCGATCGGTTCGATCTTTGTGATTTTACTCACAAGAATCGGCTTTGACAATTGCTTTGCGCGTTCTTTTCCTTGTAAAAATACCTGGTATAGCTCTTCTCTCATCTCAATCGTAACCACGTACTCCGCCCCCAGTTACATTCCATGCAAAACAGACCGACGGGCATCGATCTCGCTTACTTTAAGATATACCTGCTGCTCTGTGAAGTCAATCGAGAGCGAAAGGGGGAACCAAAAAAGTATTGACAGCCTACATTCCAAACCATAAACTCTAATATGTGAATTTGTGTACAAAATTTTATAAGTGTGAGTGTTCAAAAAGTGGTCAAGTAAGACACGTGGAGTTTTGACTACTTTTTGTACGAAAATAACATTTTCATGTGATGCGGTGGCTGAAAGGCCACATAAGTTTTGAACATCCTCAATAAAAGGAGCGTTGTCGATGGGAAAAGGTATAGAACCCAACCAGCCGTATTTAACAAACCCCATTCGTCCATCCGGCGAATGGAAAGTTTGGTGGAGATTATTGCGTCCGCATACACTTACCGCATCCTTTGTTCCGGTCGGAGTAGGAACCGCTCTTGCATTGCAAAATGGCCATTTTCACCTGGTTTTATTTCTCGCGATGATGATTGCAAGTATTTTAATACAAGCTGCAACCAATATGTTTAACGAATACTTTGACTATGTTCGCGGACTTGACACAGCCGAGTCGATCGGGATTGGCGGCGCCATTGTTCGCGAGGGTATCAAGGCAAAAACGGTCATGACGCTTGCCCTTGCATTCTACACTATTTCCATATTGATCGGCGTTTATATCTGTTACCACAGCAGTTGGTGGATCGCAGCAATCGGACTGATCTGTATGGCAGTCGGATATTTTTATACAGGCGGGCCATACCCGATCGCATATACACCATTTGGTGAATTGTTTGCAGGATTCTTTATGGGTTGTATTATTATTCTCATTTCTTATTATATTCAAACGGGTACAGTTACAGTCGAGAGTATTCTCGTATCCATGCCTGCCCTGATCTTGGTTGGCGCCATCCTCATGGCGAATAATATCCGGGATTTGGACGGCGACAAAGAATTCGGGCGTCAAACATTAGCAATTCTTTTAGGCCGTGAAAAAGCCATTCGATTTTTGGCCGGCATGTTTGTCATCTCCTATATATGGATGTTTGTTTTGGTAGTGATGCATATTGTATCGCCATGGCTGATGCTGGTATTCGCAAGTGTTCCAAAGGCGATACAGGCAACCCGCGGATTCCGGGGAAAAACAGCCCCCATTCAAATGTTGCCTGCTATGAAAGCTACCGCCCAAACCAATACGCAATACGGATTTTTCTTGGCATTGGGACTTTTGCTTACACACTGGATCTAACATACTTGAACGTTGGATCGAACGGAAGAACGGAAAAACAGAAGATCGAATGGAAGACCGAACGGATTGGAGTTCCTGCTACCGAGAGGTTTACGCGATTCGTCTCTGCCGTTATATGCTTTTGGAGCGTATAACGATGCGCTGCCAAGCGCACATAAAAGCAGCAAGGTTGAAGCCTTGCTGCTTTTGCTTGTTTGTTCTTTTTTCCCTTCGATTCCTGTTTGGCGGAAATCGCGTGCAAGCCCGGCTCCTATCGGGCGGTGACTGCCGGAATGCTCGGCAAATACTTGGCGTTGCGCAATGCGTTCATAAGTGTCTCAAATTGCGGAATATTCAACTGCTGTTTTGCATCCGATAAAGCAACAGACGGTTCCGGGTGCACTTCCACCATGATTCCATCCGCTCCGACAGCAAGAGCTGCGCGCGCGATCGGCTCCATAATATCCTTCCGCCCGGTGGAGTGTGTGATGTCGACCAACACCGGCAAATGGCTTTCTTGTTTCAAGATCGGAACCGCAGAGATATCCAGCGTATTTCTTGTAGCTTTTTCATACGTGCGAATGCCCCGTTCACATAGAATGACCTGGTCATTGCCCCGTGACATGATATACTCTGCCGCATACAAGAATTCTTCAATGGTTGCAGACAATCCGCGTTTTAAAAGTACAGGTTTCTTAACAGCACCTACTACTTTTAGAAGTTCGAAGTTTTGCATGTTCCGCGCCCCGATTTGAATCACGTCTACATAATCGAGCGCCATTTCCACATCAGATGGGCTGACAATCTCACTAATGGCAAGCATGCCATAGCGATCGGACGTTTTGCGCAGCAGCTTCAATCCTTCTTCACCAAGACCTTGAAAGTCATATGGAGATGTGCGCGGCTTATATGCCCCACCACGCATTACCTGTATCCCTTGCTGCTGCAATCCTTGCCCGACCAACTCCATTTGCCGCTCATTCTCCACGGAACATGGACCAGCCACGACAACAGGCGCACCGCCTCCGAAACGAACATTTCCAATCGTGACAACCGTGTCTTCCTGGCGGCGTTTGCGGCTGACTAACAGCGGCTTTTTCTCCTGCTCTTCCTGCAAGCCAAGAGATGCCTGGAAAATCTGTTTAAACAAATAGCGGATCGTATTATCATCAAACGGACCCGGATTCTCTTTCACAAGCAGATCGAGCATTTGTTTTTCCCGCTCGGGATCGAATGCTTCGATTCCCTGCAAACGTTTCACTTGCCCAATCTCTTCAACAACACCGGCCCTTGCGTTTAACAACCGTAAAATATCGAAATTGATCTCATCGAGTTGGGTTCTCAACTTTTCTAACTGCTCTAAACTCATAGTTTCTCTCTCCTCCTGTTACTGAATAAACACCCAATTGCATACCATATGTCTTGTATATATTTTGTGGTTCCGGGCTTTGGAATTCTCCTTCCAAAGCCCGGATACACAGGCATACCGGAAATCGAATCCCGCTAGATTTGCTCCAATGCTTCAATCAAGCGTATATTTTCTTCTTGCGTCCCAACAGATACCCGAATCCACGTAGACAGCCCAAATGGCTCTCCGGATCGAATAATCACTCCAACCTTAAGCAACTGCTGGAACACTTCTTTTGATGGCCGCTTCGTATCCACGAGAATGAAGTTTGTCTGTGTCGGGATATACGTCAAACCTAAGCGTTCAAATGCCGAATACAACTGTTTCTTGCCAGACTCGTTCACTTCAATACTCGTTTGCACATGCTCGGTATCATCGAGCGCAGTAACAGCAGCAACTTGCGCAACTGTATTTACGTTAAAAGGTTCCCGAACCCGGTTGATCTCCTGGACAATTGACGGATCGGCAACCAAGTAACCGACCCTGAGGCCAGCCAATGCATACAGTTTCGAAAACGTATGCAGGACGACAACAGGATATCCTTCCCGAACAAAAGATAACCCATGCACCGCATCAGCAGCCGTCACATACTCATAGTACGCTTCATCCAATACGATCAATACACCTTCAGGAAGCTTCCGCATAAATGCAGCGAACGCTTCTTTCCGTATGTATGTTCCGGTTGGATTATTCGGTGTGCACAGATACACCATTTTCGTACGCGGCGTGATCGCTCGAAGAATCGCATCCAAATCATATTCAAATCCCTCTGCCAATGGAACATAATTGACACTCCCGTCCATCAATAAAGTGCCAAATACGTATTGGGAAAAAGATGGTGCAGGCATAACCACTTCATCCCCGGGATGAAGGAACGTTTCCGAAAGCATTTTGATCAATTCATCCGAACCGTTTCCTACCAGAATATGTTCAGGAGTCACATCATGTTTTTGTGCGATTGCCCGTTTTAATTCCGTACTGCCGCCGTCCGGATATCGATGCAGTTCACCTAATACGGATTGGATTGCTGCTTGCACCTTTTTGGAAGGGCCAATGGGATTTTCATTGGACGCAAGTTTCGCAACTTCCGAAAGTCCGTACTCTTCCTGTACTTCCCGGATCGGCTTGCCCGGAATGTACGGGGATAACTTTGTTACATTTTTTCTGACATTTTGTAAAATCTGCCGGCTCAAACGAATAGCCTCCCTTCTCTATTAAAAAAGCCGCCGCATCGCCAGTAACGAAGGGAAGCTCCGCAAGTTATAAAACGAATTCTCAATGTCTTGCCAAGCGACAAATAAGGAATAATGATTTTTATAGCATTCTATCATAAGAGTATTTAAGCAAACAATATATTTTTTCAACCAGGCTCATCCGAACGGCGGTCGACAGAATGATGGAAGGGATGTGCATTTGTAACGCCTGCCGCAATTACAAACTTCAAGGCATCCTCCACATGAATATCCAATACTTCCACCGATTCTTTTGGGACAATGATCGTAAAACCGGCGAGTTGAAAGCTTTGCGGAAGATAAACAGCAATCGAATCACAATACCGTTCCCCTAAAAAGGAGAGTTGCTCTGTTGTCACAAAACCGACCGCCTGCATGTCTGAACCCGGCAGTTTGACTAATACAACTTTGGAAAATGAACGCTTTTCGCCAACAAGGGATTGGATCGTATCTTTGATCATGCTGTACAAGCTTTTCACAAATGGAATGCGATTCATGATCGTATCCATGTATTCAAAAATTCTATGTGTAAACCAGGCAGTTGCCAGCCAGCCAATCACTGTTACGAGAAAAACCGTAACCAATAGTCCCAATCCCGGCAAATATTCCCCGTGAATTTCTTTGCGGATCCATCTGCCGAGAATACTGTCCAAAAAATTAAATAACTGAACGACGACATAGATTACAGTACAAACCGGCACAACTGTAATAATTCCATTGAGAAAATACTTCAGTAATCGTCTCATCCATTCCTCCAAAATATGCTATTTTCTTTTTTTACATTTCTAGTTTACCTTCTTGATTCAATTCAGTAAACTAATATTGAATGAATCGAACGTTGCGAAAAGGTTGTGTAAGGAAACGTGAATGGAATCGACAGCAAATCATTAGCCAATTTGTTAAAAATAGAGTTTCTGTCATTAGGACTGCCCGGTGATTCGAGCCAATCGTCTTCCCTGCCAGGCTCCACAGGAGGGCAAGGCTTTTCAGACATGCTTGCTTCCATTCTCGGGCCGACGGGCAGTATGGGTTCTGCGACACCAGCAGCGAACCAACTCTTGCAATCGCAAAACACATGGAGTGCATTGGCGCAAATGTCCTCGACACAATGGAACCCGCTCTCCTTCTTGCCAATCGGACAAGCGAGTGCAGTCAGGCAACCGCAACCGGCAGACCAATCGCTATCTACCAATCCTTCCCAATGGGACTCTGTTATAGAAAATGTATCCAATCGATACAATTTGCCTGTCAATCTGATTAAAAGTGTCATTGCCCAAGAATCAGGCTTTCAACCCGATGCAATATCGAAAGCAGGTGCTCAAGGACTCATGCAACTGATGCCGGCAACTGCCCGTGCATTGGGTGTGGACAATCCATTTGACCCCATGCAAAACATCGACGGCGGCACCCGCTATCTAAAACAGCTGCTGGACCGTTTTCACGGTCGGATCGATTTGGCGTTGGCTGCCTACAATGCAGGACCAGGCGCAGTAGAAATGTACGGAGGGATCCCTCCATATAAGGAAACGCAGTCCTATGTTGAAACTATTATGAACCGGGCCGGCTTGGCGTAAACACAGAGGAAGTTCCGCCTCTGCCGCGTGCCGCCGCAGCTTTCATGCAAATTCGGAAGCCTTTGCCAAGCAGAAGCCGGTCTTCTAAACAAAATAGAAACCGGTCGCGATGATGATATATGCACCTACTGCCATGGCCCCTTCCAGCCAGTTGGATTCCCCGTCCAATGACAAATACGTAATAAGAAATACGCTCAAAATCATGGACACCGTCTCTGGAACGGCAAATACAAAACTCATCGGGTGTCCGACGAGAAAACTTAAAAATATTAAAACGGGTGTAACGAACATGGCCACTTGCAGACTGCTGCCGACTGCGATCTCCAGGCTGATATCCATCCGATTTTTCCATGCCATGAACACAGCCGAACTATGTTCCGCCGCGTTGCCCACAATCGCCACCACAATTACACCGATGAACATCTGGCTCCAACCGAATACATGGGAAACATGTTCAATGGATTTTACCAAAAATTCACTTTCAAATCCAACGGCAATCGTTGCACCGCATAAAATGCCGATTGCTTTCGATAAACTCCATTCTGCATCTTCGTGCTCCATATCTTCCGTATAATTTAATAATTGCTTATGCGTAAAAAGTGAAAACAAAAGCCCGAGAATGTACAGCAATAGAGAAATGATCGCGACGGTAATCGAAAGGGCATGCGCAATTTCCGGCTTTTTAAATGTGAAGATCGACGGAATGACAAGTGCAACGATTACGCCAAGCACCATCATCGAAGCATTTGTCCCGGCGATGGTACGGTTAAAGGATTGTGTCGGATATTTAATCCCGCCGACAAAAAAACTTAACCCTGCAACCAACAACAAATTGCCGATAATGGAACCGGTAATAGACGCCTGTACGACTGACGTTAATCCGGCTTTGAGCGCAAAAAAGCTGATGATAAGCTCTACCGCGTTCCCAAATGTCGCATTTAACAATCCACCCAATCGCGGACCGCTATGAATGGCGATACTTTCTGTAGCTCTCCCCATGATTCCTGCCAATGGGATAATGACAGCACAGCTCAGAATGAACAGAATCGTATCGGAAACGCCCAACCAGGCGGCCGCTATACTTACCGGCAAAAGAATAAAAAGCAACAGGTTCAAAATTCGATTCATCGACATTCTCCATCCCAAACCGTTTTTTCAGAGCAATCAAAAACCACTTCAATAGTTTTTTCGAGTTTTCCATATGTATTCAATAATGAATCCGAAAAAAAACCCCAGAAAAAATCTGGGGAGTTTTTATGCGTTTATACCGTTCGATAGTTTTCACGATCAAGTTCTACGAAAGAGTTTCCGTGAAAGGTGCCGCCACCGTCAGAATCCTCGGAATTTTTCTGCTCTACGGGTTTGATCTCCATGCGTGTGACCCGCAAATTGTCCATCTCCGTTACTTTAAACTGATATCCCTCAACCGCGACCGATGAACCGATGTTTGGCGGTGTTTTGAATTGCGAGTACATCCAACCGCCAATCGTATCCACTTCTTCCGTGTCAAGGTTTAGATTCAGGTATTCATTCACTTCATCGATCAGCAATCGTGCATCGATGGAAAGAATGTCACCTTTTGTCTCGATAAAAGGACGTTCCTCGTCAAACTCATCCTGAATCTCGCCGACGAGTTCCTCAAGAATATCCTCCGTCGTAACCATTCCCGCCGTACCGCCATATTCATCAATGACAATGGCGATTTCCGATCGATTCTTTTGCAGAATCCGAAGGACATCTTTAATCAACATCGATTCGTGCACAGTGACCGGGTCCCTTGCAATCGATTCCAGCGATGTTTCATAATTGCCCTGTAAAGCTACGGCGTACAAATCCTTTATATGAATCACTCCGATAATGTGATCTTTATCTGTTTCACACAATGGAAACCTTGTATGTTTATCGCTTTCCGCCACTTCCAAATTTTCCTGGAACGTCCTCGTGGAATATAAACACACCATATCGGTACGGGGCACCATAATCTCTCTGGCCACCCGATTTGAAAAATCAAAAATGTTATCAAACAAGCTTAGCTCCGTCTCATCAATGACACCACTTTCATGGCTTTGGGACACAAGCATCCGCAGTTCTTCTTCCGAATGCGCCAATTCCGTTTGGTTATTGCCGCGAATTCCAAACAAATGCAAAATCGTGGAAGCCGACTTGTTTAATAACCATATGGCCGGATACATAACACGATGAAAACCCACCAAAATTCCTGCTGTAAACAAAGCCATACCTTCTGCACGGTGAATGGCCAGCGTCTTTGGCACCAATTCCCCCAAAATAATCTGCAAAGCGGTAATCAACAGAAATGATAGGATCGTAGACAGCACATTTACGGTTGTTGCCGATAAATGCATGGAAGCAAATACACCATCAATCAGTGTCGCAAGGGACTGTTCCCCAATCCATCCAAGGCCCAGCGAGGCAAGCGTTATGCCCAACTGTGTGGCAGATAAATACGCATCCAAATCTTCCATGACCTTTTTTACATGCTTGGCGCGTCGATTGCCTTCAATTGCGAGTTGCTCAATTCGCGTACCGCGCACTTTGATGATTGAAAATTCGGCAGCAACGAAATATCCATTCATTACAACCAATAAGAAAGCGATGAAAATTTTAAATAACGATTCGCCCAATGGGTCCAATCCTGTGCTCCTGTCAAGGCAGCCCTAGACAGGATTACACCTCCCGTTATTAGTAAGATGTATTGAAGTATATCATACAGTTGCAAAAAGTTCCACGAACCAAGATTGCACCCTCCCCCTTTTACAGTACCT
Organism: Fodinisporobacter ferrooxydans; assembly: GCF_022818495.1. GTDB lineage: Bacteria > Bacillota > Bacilli > Tumebacillales > MYW30-H2 > Fodinisporobacter > Fodinisporobacter ferrooxydans. Next base: position 4,319,391 of record NZ_CP089291.1, read on the forward strand.
ATGCTTCAATTCTATGCGATCATCCCTTGTCTTCTTACTGTTTTTCCATCAGAATAATTTTCGCTGCTTCTTAGCCCTTTGATTTGTCAGTCTGGACTTTTTGGGATTCGGCAAAGCAATCCGCCGTGGAGTTTTGACTACTTTTTGAACATCCTCTATAATAATACAGGTGAAAATCTGTATTTTATTGCTAGGAGGTCACAGCAAATGGCAGAACAGTTGATTGTAGACGCACTGATCGAGATTCCCACAGGCAGTCAAAACAAATATGAATTTGACAAGGAAGCAAACGTATTCCGTTTAGACCGTGTTTTATATTCACCAATGCATTATCCTACCGAATACGGATACATTGAAAATACGCTGGCAGAAGATGGAGATCCGCTTGATATCCTGGTATTGACGACATTTCCGACATTTCCCGGTTGTGTCATCGAATCCCGCGTAATTGGTGTCCTCGTTATGGCGGATGATAAAGGTCAAGACGAGAAATTATTGGGTGTTCCTGTGAAAGATCCTCGTTTTAAGCATATTCAAACATTGGATGATGTTGCACCACACGTTTTAAAAGAGATTGCTCATTTCTTCCAGGTCTATAAAGATTTAGAAGGAAAAGAAACAAAAATTGAAGGCTGGCGCGGTGTTGAAGAGGCGCAAAAGATTCTGCAAGACTCTTTGGCGCGCTATCAAGGCTAATTGTCCGGATTATCCTTCAATTTTCGCATTCTTGACTTCTGCATTTGTCACTGCAGCATTCTTTCTATTGCAGATCGTACATAGTACAGTCGAACGCCCGTCAAAAGTTTCTGACGGGCGTTTGGTGATTCAACGAAACATTCGATATCCACGTTTGCGCAGCGACAAATGCCATTTTGCTGATAATAGAACCGTAAAGAAAGACGAATATTTGGAAGAAAGGAGCGGAAACATTGCAAAAAAACGGCATTCGAATCGCCTCTCTCACTCCAAGCAATACAGAAATCCTGCATGCTTTAGGACTCATCGATCAGTTGGCAGGAATTGATGATTACTCCGATTACCCTGCAAACCTCTTAGAAAATGTACCGCGTTTAGGTCCGGATTTACAGATACGAATGGAAGATGTAATCGCTTTCAAACCGGATTTGGTACTCGCTTCCCTATCCGTTCCGGGTATGGAACACGTTGTAGAACAACTGAAAAGCACCGGTCTTCCCTATGTAGTACTCAATCCCAAATCCATATCTGAGATTTGGGAAACAATCCGTCTAGTCGGAGAACTCACAGGCACTTCCAAACAGGCAGCTTTGTTGATCGATCAGTATGAGCAGCGCATCCATGCTGTGCGTGCTGCCTATGTACATCTGGAAGACAGACCCAGGTTATATTGGGAATGGTGGCCGCATCCATGCATTAGCCCAGGCGGACAAAATTGGTTAACGGAAATCAGCCATCTTGCCGGTGCCAAAAATATTTTCGCCGATGTGGATCGAGAAAGCGTGATCGATGCTGCGGAAGAAGTCAAGCGTTGCAATCCCGACTATTTTCTTGCCGTATGGTGCGGAGTCAAGACAGAAAAAGTACCTTATAAGAAAATTCTGGAGCGTACAGGCTGGCAACTGGTAGAAGCAATCAAACAGAAACGCGTATACATTTTAGAGGAAGGTTTGTATTGCAGACCCTCGCCGCGGCTGGTTGATGGTTTGGAGAGCTTGGTAAAAATCATCCATCCCAAATGAAATATCCTTTTATCCTTTGATTTGTCAACTTAATCACTGCACATGTGTTGAGCGTTGAAATGAGCATGTGAAGTGCAATCCATGTGCCATGTACACAACGGCCAAAATCTACGTCGACGAGTTGATGGAGTTGCGTTCTCTGGTCGTATCTGTTTGTTGAAGAATCGCAGATTTTCCTATAATATAAAATGATACGCCAAGCAATCCGATTGTAAGAATAAATGCGATTGTTTGCAAGTCGAAACCCATGGTCTGCATCTCCTTTCCCGCTTCTATTTCATTAGACGAATGCCATGGGTTTTTTGTTGCATCTTTTTAAAGTATTTACCCAATTGGTTATATGGGGAGGAGTTTTACCTATGACGCGGATCGCTCTTTTACAGATGGATCTTGTCTTCGGTCGACCGGAAGACAACAAACAGAAAGCCGGCAAGATGATCGAAGAGGCAACGGCACAAAAAGCGGAAATCGTTGTTTTGCCGGAACTTTGGACAACCGGTTATGCATTGACTAAAATTTCTGAATTGGCTGATCCGAATGGGCAAGCGTTTCAAGCATTTTTTTCTGAGCAAGCCAAAAAATACGGGATCACAATTGTCGGTGGATCGATTGCTGAACGCTCTACAGATGATGCTGTTTTTAATACTTCGTATACGTTTTCTCATACAGGTGAACGGTTAAATGCATATCGAAAAATTCATTTGTTTCAATTAATGGATGAACACCTGTATTTACACGCCGGAGACCAAGTGACTACATATGATATTCATAATGTGCCTGCTTCGACAATCATTTGTTACGATCTGAGATTCCCGGAGTTGACACGAACTCTCGCATTATCGGGTGTCCAAATGATTTTCATTCCTGCTGAATGGCCCCATCCCCGTCTGCAGCACTGGCGGCAGCTGCAAATTGCCAGGGCGATTGAGAATCAATTGTTTATGATCAGCTGCAACCGTGTCGGGAAAGCCGGCGATACGGAATTCTTCGGTCATTCCATGGTCGTCGACCCATGGGGTGAAGTTCTCTTGGAATGCAGTGAAGAAGAAGGTGTGTTCGTCGTGGATATCGATCTGAGCTTGGTGGCTGAAGTGCGAAAAAAAATTCCTGTTTTTGCAGATCGAAGACCTCATTTATATACATCTGCCCATTTTTGAGCCATCCAGGTCAAACATCTATACAAAACGATTCCTAGTCGCATTACATGTAGTATGTGAAAACATCTACTTCACAAAAACGTTATGGCAATCATCCGCTGCCAAAGAGTAGAGGTTTTTACGATTACCGAATAAAACTGGGAGGAATTCGATATGTACGGAATTTTTGGCGGATATACACGTTGGGCAGTTGTATTTTTGATCATCTTCGTGCTCTTCTTCTTACTCGTTCCTGGCTACGGTGCTGGTGCTGCAGCAGCTGGCCCTGTTTGCTAACGGAAACGGCCTTCTCTCAAAGCAGAGAAGGCCATACTTTTGATTACCAGAAAAAGGGCGGATATATCGGCACAGATCCAATGTAACCTCCGATAAAGGGTCTTGGATACATGTACCCGTAGCCATAGCCATATGGGTACATAGGATATGGAAGTAACGGATATCTGTACTCTGCATCAACCGCCAAAGAATCATCATTCGATCGATTTGTACTTGGAATCCCATCGTCTGTTGTTTCTACATCAATTTTTAATTTTGTGACATCTTCCACTGTTTTTGCAAAGTTTTCATGTACCAAATGCATCGGTAAGTAAAAAATTTGGGGATACTCATTCGTCAATGGCGGAAATGTTGTACCAGGCGAAAGAAGCGTTTCCGGCGGGTATGCAACTTCACCTGGAAACGGACCATACTCCTGAATCACATGTGTTTCATGCAAGTGCCCCGGATACACGTTTGTTTCTATTGATTTGACACTCCCTGCAACGGATTCCTTCGAAGAACTTGTGTTTGTCAATGGAGAAGAGGACGATTCGACTCGCTTCATATCCATATATGTGTGTGCTCCTTCCAAATGAAATCTTACACGTACACCCATACGATATGTAAAATCATCCTCATCCGCGCTAATCTAATGAAAATTAGGCTCGTTCAAAATCCGTTTCACTGCCCCCATCAAATCATTGGCCTGATAATCTGCGGAAACAGCGGGATCATCCCCAATAAAAACCGTTTTTGTTCCCGCCCGCCGTCCTGCCTCTACATCTGTATCCCGATCCCCGACCATAAAGCTTGAAGCCAAATCAATCCCATGTTCTTGCGCCAAATCCAGAATCATTTTGGGCTCCGGTTTTCGGCAGGGACAACCTGCTTTCGGACGATGCGGGCAATATCGGATGGCATCAATATGCGCGCCATCTTTCGCCAACTCTGCCGACATTTTTTCATGTATGTCACGGAGAGCATCTTCTTTCATATACCCAAGTCCGATTCCGCCTTGATTTGTTACGACAAATACCCAAAAATCCGCGGCGTTCAACTTGGCAATTGCCTGACCTGCATCTGCAAATAAAATCAAATCTTCCGGCGTATTCACATACCGGACATGATCATTGATCACTCCATCGCGGTCAAGAAAGACTGCCCGCTTGCTCATGCAATCGCTCCCTCTTTTCAATTTCCGACTGATCTATTGTACCCATTTCCTAATACAGGATCAAATTGCTCACAAGTTCCCCGAGTATTCCCTCGTGATTTAACAAACACTAATTAACACTAATTGTTGCATAAGTGTTTGTATTCGTGAGGTGTCAGGAAATGATTCGATGGTTCCATTGGTTTTTTCGCAAACAAATGCAGCACATTTTTGCGCTTTGCAGCATTCTCTTTATCAGTTGTTTGATTCCCCAGGAAATTTGTCATGCCAATACTGTAGGGGCAAATTTTGAGGAGTTCTACAAACCTGGGAATACAAGCGATTTTTATATTTTTGTCGATACAATACGACACCGTATGATCGTAAAACAAAATGGAGTCATGATTCGCACATTTCCCATCGCCATTGGCACGGATGATACGCCGTCACCTATAGGAGAATGGAAAGTCATATCGAAATCAAAGGATTGGGGATCCGGCTTTGGCACACGATGGCTTGGGCTCAATGTGCCATGGGGAATCTATGGCATTCACGGAACAAACAAACCACAATCCATTGGAAGGAGAGCCAGCCACGGCTGTGTCCGGATGTTTAACCGGGATGTTGAAGCATTATTTCAAATGATCCCTGTAGGAACCCCCGTCACGATATCCGGATATATTCTTGGCGCTCCATGGGAATTGCCGCGGCGGCTGGTCGAGGGAGAACGCGGACCAGATGTGCTTTTAATTCAACAACGATTAAAATACGGCGGATATTATTCGGGAACATGCGATGGCATTTACCGTGGGGATTTGGATTATGCCTTACAAAAGTTTCAAAAGGTCAATCATATTTCAATTGATCGAAATGTAAGTCTTGCTGATTATCGTTCACTTGGGTTGGATGAATAGAATGTGGTACGGTCCTACAAATTTACAAATTCATGCTGCAAATTTTCATTGCACTTATAACGCTAATATCTATGGCATGCAAAAATTATTTGCATACTATATGTTCAAATCTGTTTAAAAATATGTTTCCTGTTCTCTCATTTGCAGGTATCAATCTTCGAACGCGGTTTAAAATCCTCGTCGTTCCACAGTTGGCATAATTCTTGCTTATTATGTTGACAGAAAGGAACGCATGTTTCCAAAATGAACGACTTGGGAGGATCTATCATGACTGTCAGTCAATCCATTATTCAACAAACCGAAGCATTCGGTGCGCATAATTATCACCCGCTGCCGATTGTCATAGCAAAAGCGGAGGGTGTATGGGTCGAAGATCCTGAAGGCAACCGCTATATGGATATGTTGAGTGCTTATTCTGCCTTGAATCAAGGACATCGCCATCCCAAAATTATTCAAGCCCTCAAGGATCAAGCGGATAAAGTGACACTGACTTCCAGAGCATTTCATAATGACAAATTGGGTGTATTTTATGAAAAGCTTTCCACTCTTACGGGAAAACGGATGATCTTGCCGATGAATACGGGCGCTGAAGCGGTTGAAACGATACTCAAAGCTGTTCGTCGCTGGGCATATGATGTAAAAAAAGTACCGGAAAATCAGGCGGAAATTATCGTTTGTGAAGGAAATTTCCATGGACGGACTGTTACAATTACATCTTTTTCCTCGGAAGCGGAATACAAACGGGGGTTCGGACCTTTTACACCCGGTTTTAAAATTATACCATACGGAGATATTGACGCTTTAAAACAAGCGATCACAGCAAATACAGCCGCTTTCCTGGTCGAACCGATTCAGGGGGAAGCCGGGATCCGCATTCCCAAGAAAGGATTTTTAAAAGAAGCAAGCCAACTATGCAAAGACAATCATGTGTTATTTGTCGCCGATGAGATCCAAACAGGTTTTGGACGAACGGGAAAACGTTTTGCCTGTGACTGGGAAGATGTGATTCCGGATGCATATATTCTGGGGAAAGCCCTCGGCGGCGGTGTATTCCCGATTTCCGCCGTCGCTTCGGACCCGGAAATTCTCGGTGTATTCAATCCAGGGTCACATGGTTCAACGTTCGGAGGCAATCCTTTGGGATGTGCTGTTGCCATCGCTGCACTTGAAGTTATGGAAGAAGAAGGACTTGTCCAGCGTTCCCTCGAATTAGGAGATTATTTTATCCGGCAAATAAAGACCATGCAAAACCCTGGCATTCGGGACATTCGCGGCAGAGGGCTGTTTATCGGTGTCGAACTCCATGGAAATGCTCGTCCATATTGTGAGAAACTAAAAGAACTGGGTCTTTTATGCAAAGAAACACATGAAACCACCATACGCTTTGCACCGCCTTTAATCATTAAAAAAGAAGAACTGGATTGGGCAATCGAACGAATTTCAAACGTGCTACAGTAAGGAGTATGCGATCATGAAAAAAACAATTAGCGTAATTGGTGCGCCGATGGATTTGGGCCAAGGAAGAAGAGGTGTCGATATGGGGCCTAGTGCGATTCGTTACGCCAATTTGAAAGAGCGCATCGAGCGGCTTGGCTATCCCGTAAAAGATCTGGGGAATATCCATGTACCTACAGCAGAAACACACAACATTATCAATGAAAAACTGAAATATTTACCGGAAGTCGTCAATGTCAATACCGAAATATACGAAAAAGTGGCTGAAGTTGTTCAGCAAGGCGATTTCCCGATCGTACTCGGCGGCGATCATTCCATTGCCATCGGCAGCATTGCGGGCGTCACTTCAAAAATCTCTTCGTCCGTCGGCGTCATCTGGTTTGATGCACATGCCGATTTTAACACAGAAGATACGACACCTTCCGGAAATATACATGGGATGCCGCTGGCCTGCAGCGTCGGTGTCGGCCAGCGGGACTTGACCTCCATTGGCGGATTTTCCCCCAAATTGCAAGGGAAAAATGTGGTAATCGTCGGTGCGCGGTCGATCGATCCAGAGGAACGGGAATTGATCAAACAAAATGGCGTTACCTGTTTTACCATGCATGAAATCGACCGCATGGGAATCGGCCGGGTCATGGAAGAAGCCATCCGAATCGCTTCAGACGGAACGGATGGCATTCACTTGAGCCTCGATCTCGATTCATTGGATCCGGATATTGCGCCTGGTGTTGGAACACCCGTGCTTGGCGGCGTCACCTATCGTGAAGGCCATTTGGCCATGGAAATGCTGTATCAGTCGGGAAAAGTAATTTCCTGTGATGTGGTAGAAGTGAATCCGATTCTCGATCGCGGCAACAAAACCGCACTTGCCGCCGTTGATTTGATCTGTTCGCTGCTGGGCAAATCCATTCTGTAGCAAAAAAGCCGGATCCGATTCCGGCTTTTCATTTTGTATGAATGTATTTTGTATGAATGCCCTGTTGCGAAATGCGGACATTTGTCATACATATGAACTATAAATCGTAAATACTTCGAATAGAGGGCGCATTTCATGAGCAAACTCGAAGGATTCAAATGGATTCCGCTTTTAATCAAAGCGTATAGTGAAGTACAAGTTCGCAAAGCTTTAGCGGCACAACAAAATGAACTTCCCAATGCGCCATCCCTGTTTGTGGAAGGCCAAGCGAAGGAACACAACGTCACTCCCAAACAAAAACACACCATAAAACCTTCACAAACAAAGCAGACATCCCCTACTACAAAATCGCAACCATATAATTATCATTTGATATTGCGTGAACTAAAAGAAACCCAACGGAAATTGCATCGCTTGGAAAGCACGCACAAACAGCTATTGAAACAACTGCAAAATCATTTTGAGCATCCGGGCAATACAACAAAAAAATTATACAGGCAAGAAAACAAACCCTACAAACGCTCAAAGCCGAACAAAACTCAGCCTTTCATCGCTCCATAAAGGACGATGACAAAATTCAACAGAATTTTGCAAAGTTTTTACAAGAATTTTGTAAAATGTAATAGGAAGTTTTGCCTCCATGTCGAATCAAATACTAGATTACTAACATTTGGCGACTAAATTTTGTTTCGAAACAGGGGGTACTTACTTCATGTCCGGCTTTTTCTCCTGCACAAACTCCGGCAAAAAAAGGAAATTTCCATACTTTTCTATCTGGACACTTGCAGCGCTATTCAGTCTGTATGGCTCGCATGTATCCTACGCGGATAGTACTGTTGCTACATCCGCTACACCAGCCACACCAGCCACACCAGCCACACCAGCCACACCAGCCACACCAGCCACACCAGCCACACCAGCCACACCAGCTACACCAGCTACACCAGCTACACCATTTCGGATCATCCAGTATCCGACATCCAATAATTTTTACCAATCGATCAACGGGGCTCTCTACCATGTTCTAGGCACGCCGGAATTGCCTCAAGAGTCGTTCTACGTCGGGAAATCGCCCGCTTTCATACAGGATGGACAAATATATGTACGCAATTCTAGTCATCAATTTTATCGGCGGGATCCGGATGGGGACCACCTGGTTGGCACCTACGAACCGGAGTTTGAAACACTGGATTTACGTTTGAAAAGTCCGATTCAAGCATCTGCTATCAATGCTTTTATCGCCAGCCACAGCCCGAATAGCCCTTTAATCGGCCTTGGACAAGCGTTTGTTGACGCGCAATCAAAATTCGGTGTGAATGCGGAATATTTGGCTGCACATGCCATTTTGGAAAGCAATTATGGAACATCCGTCATTGCGCGGGACAAAAACAACTTGTTTGGCTATCAGGCATATGATGTTGATCCATATGGCAGTGCCGCCCATTTTGATTCTTTTACAGACGCCATCAACTACGAAGCATACTTTGTCCGAAAACAATACCTGGACGCCAACGGTCAATGGTTTGGCGGAAGTCCTACCCTTGACGGAATGAATGTACACTATGCAAGCGATCCGTACTGGGCAGAGAAAATAGCAGGCATCATGAATCAGATGTACGCCTACCAGACGACAGTTTACAGTCAGGAACAGCCTTTGCCGCTGATTGCAGCCAAGCCTGCCGGTCCGACTCCGGACTCCGTGCAATCTGTGATTCAAAAAACCGTCCCGATGACAGCCAGTGGAGTCACCACAGATCAGGTCAATTTCCGGCAAGCGCCTTCCCTTGACAGTTCGATTTACCGCGTGTTATCCGGCGGTACGAAACTTGCGGTAATCGGTCATTCAGGCGCTTGGTATGAAGTAAAAGTCGGTTCCCAAACCGGTTGGATTTTCCAAGACTACATCCAATTGACAAATGATTCATCCGATTCGGCGAATCAAAACACAGGATCAAGTCCAGCTGCGAATACCACATCCGGAAATGGTTCAAATGCAAATACTGCCGGAACAACCGGCAGCGGTTCCCCAACCGGCATTGCAAGTCCGGAGATCACGACGCCGCCAGTTCCGACAACACCGCCCATTTCCTTAAATGGCGATACGACGGATAACGTAAATTTCCGCAAGGGACCATCGTTGACTGCAGCTACATATGGGGTGTTAAGCAAGGGAACCAAAGTAACCATTCTCGGTTTGCAACAAGATTGGTATCACGTCCAAATCAACGATCAGGTAGGCTGGATCAATAAGAATTACGTGGAATTGAATCGCACGCATCAGGGATTGACCGTATTTGTGAATGGTACGGAACAAAGCTACAATCCATCGCCAATCATCGAAAATGATCGTACATTGGTTCCCTTGCGTGCCGTATTCGAAACATTGGGAGCAAAAATCAACTGGAATCAAGCAACACAAACCGTTACAGCTTTCAAAGGCCAAACCAATATCGTCCTAAAAATCGGATCATCAACTGCCTATGTGAATGGAAAGCCGATTCAACTGGATGTGCAGGCACATACCCTGCAAAATCGAACAATGGTTCCATTGCGGTTTGTATCGGATGCTCTTGGAGCCAATATCAGTTGGGATGGATCGACAGAGAGCATTTTTATAACATCCTGATTTTCAAAACATGTACATCTAACATTGCGAGCAAATCGTATAAACATTCAAACGAAAGAGGACAGCCGCCAAAGCTTGGAAGCTGCCCTCTTTCGTTTTCTTTACAAGTACACTCCGTCGCCTATTCGCGCTTCGGCTTCGCACTTCTTGTGTCTTGCTTCACCACTTTTTGTACGAAAATAACATTTTCATGTGATGCGGTGGCTGAAAGGCCACATAAGTTTGAACACTTACTTATAGAGATGCTGGTAGTATTCCTCAAGTGTCCAGCCGTTTTTCTGCAACAGCTTGGCGACATCTTTCCCGACGTATCGGATGTGCCACGGTTCGTATTGGTATCCTGTAATCGACTCTTTGTTTTTGGGATACCTTATTACAAAGCCATATTCGTATGCATGTTGCGCCAACCATTTGGCAGCCGGCAGCTTCGCAAACCCGTCTTCTACCGCATATTGTCCCGTGCTGTCCGAAACATCAATCGCAAGTCCTGTTTGATGTTCGCTTGTTCCGGGTTTTGCACTGAAGGTATTTGCTGCTTGTACACCTTGTGTAGCCACGTATTGATCGTAAACCGTTTGCTGCGTGGCATAAGACCGGTATGCCGATACGCCATAGATATAGATTCCATCCTTTTTCGCTCCGGCAACAAGTTGTACCAAAGCATCTGCCGCCACTTTCCGCATCAAATGAATTTCCGGGTTCCCCTGATAGAGAAACGGAATATTCGGAGTGACAAGATCGGGCGGTACATAGTTATCCGGCAACGCATTATATTTATTGACCAAGACCAAGATACTTTCGGGGTTTGAAACGACTTGTATCTTTGCAGGATTGAAATTCGGCTTGGCCGTATTCATATTGGCTTTCGGGGCAGCCGTCCCGCCGTTGATAGTATTGTTACCGGCAATGCTGTTGCTGGTATCGTTATGATTGCTAATACTGCTGCCGGCAACCGCAGAAACCGGGTTACTTTTGGCTTCCACCGGACTCATTGTGGCATTCGATTTGCTTGTTCCATTATGTAAGTGCAAAAATTCCGAAGTTACTTGATTAAAATTCTGGCTGAATTGATTACTGCAACCGACAAGCAAAGTTCCTAGAATCCATATTGCAGCGAATTGTGCATATCTGTGTTTTCTCACTACTAGTCTCCCTTTGAGGTCTCTATTCCTATCTTTTCATTTCTGATACCCATTATACAAGAATCAAACAGAAAAATGTTGAAAAAAGGTGAATATTGTTAGACGAGAATTGAAATCGGACGGTTCCACAAAAAAATTTTTCAAAAGACTTGAAAGTCAAATAAGGTCAAATTATAATAATAGTAAAAGATCAAAGAAAGTCAAAGTCAATTACGCATATACATGCGGACAGATATATAGAATGCATGCTGCGGCTCGCAAAGGAAGCCATCTTAATATGAGAGCCGCAAGTGAGAACAAAACACTATCAGTAAGAACAAAACGCAATTTCAAGGAGGTTACTCAAATGAAATGTCAAAACTGCAAACAAAACCCTGCAACAATTGAAATGCAAATGAACATCAACGGAAAAACAACACATGCAAAGCTATGTCAAACATGCTATAGAAACATGGGAACATCGTTGCAAACACGGTCCCTCTTCGATGCGTTTTTTCCGATGTTCAATCAAATGAACCAAGCCAAATCCTTTGGTTCTATGGGAAATCCAAATATCTCGGTAGCCGAGCAAACATCGAGAGGATCTGGCGTTCTAGATCAATTAGGCAAGAATATCAGCGCAGAAGCACAAGCAAACCACATCGATCCGGTCATCGGCAGAGATCGTGAAATTGAACAAGTCATCGAAATTCTCAGCAGACGCAATAAAAACAATCCGGTTCTGATCGGTGAGCCCGGCGTGGGAAAAACAGCCATTGCAGAAGGGTTGGCGCTAAAAATTGCGAATGCTGAAGTTCCTGCAAAACTCTTGAATAAAACCGTCTACACGCTGGATGTGGCAACATTGGTTGCCGGCACCGGCATTCGCGGACAATTTGAGGAAAAAATGAAAGCAATCATTGAGGAACTTCAGGATCGCAGCGATATTCTCTTATTCATCGATGAAATTCATCTGCTTGTGGGCGCGGGGAAAGCGGAAGGTTCGATGGATGCGGGAAATATTTTAAAACCGGCCCTCGCGCGCGGCGAGTTGCAATTGATTGGCGCAACCACATTAAAAGAATACCGGCAAATTGAAAAAGATGCCGCACTGGAACGGCGTTTTCAACCGGTGATGGTGGACGAACCGACAAACGAAGAAGCAATTGAAATTCTAAAAGGATTGCAAGACAAGTACGAGCAATACCACAACATTCGCTACAGCGATGAAGCGATTCAAGCATGTGTCACATTATCAAAACGTTACATTCAAGATCGCTTTCTCCCGGACAAAGCGATCGATCTGATGGATCAGGCAGGCGCCAGAAAAAGTTTGGATGCACAAAGCGGCAGCACAACAGAATTAGAATCGAAATTGCAGCAAGTGCGCACTTTGAAACAGCAAGCAACGGCGGAAGAAAAGTATGAAAAAGCCGCTGAATTGCGTGATCAGGAATGGAAGTTGGAAAAAGAACTCGCACACGCCAAAGAACACGACACCGCCATTGTGCAAGTCGAAGACATCCAATGGATCATCGAGAAAAAGACCGGCATACCTGTAAGAAAATTGCAGCGAGCGGAACAAAATAAAATGAAACATTTGCAGGAATCCCTCGCAGCAAAAGTCATCGGTCAAGACCAGGCAGTGGAAAAAGTGGCAAAAGCGATCCGCCGCAATCGTACCGGGCTCGTATCAAAATCCCGACCGATCGCATCCTTTCTTTTTGTCGGACCGACCGGAGTTGGGAAAACAGAGTTGGCAAAATGCCTGGCGGAAGAAATGTTCGGCTCGAAAGATGCCATGATTCGCCTCGATATGAGCGAATATATGGAAAAACACAGCGTCTCCAAAATCATTGGCGCGCCTCCGGGATATGTCGGTTTCGATGAAGCCGGCCAACTGACAGAGCGAATTCGCCGCAATCCGTACGCAATTCTGCTGATTGACGAAGTAGAAAAAGCACACCCGGATGTTTTGCACCTTTTCCTGCAAATTCTTGAAGACGGCCGATTAACAGACAGTCAAGGCAAAACGGTAAGTTTTAAAGACACTGTCATTATCATGACATCCAATGCAGGCGCGACAGACGGGAAGAAAATCGCGATCGGTTTTGATGCAAGGGAAGAAGACGATCGGGATGCTTTGCTGGAACAATTGGGCCAATATTTCCGGCCGGAGTTTCTCAATCGATTTGACGCGATCCTATCTTTCAACCGATTGACGAAAGAACATCTCGTACGAATTGTGGATCTCATGTTAAACGATCTGATTCGACAAACGGCAGAACAGGGATTGACTGTCACAGTTTCAGAAGCGGCAAAAGAAAAACTGGCAGAACTCGGTTACCATCCCGCATTCGGCGCACGTCCGTTGCGGCGTACCATACAGGAATTTGTGGAAGATGGAATTTCCGACGTTTTATTAGATGAGGAATCTGTCAAGCATATCGAGGTTCTGGTAGAAAACAATCAAATTACCGTGAAACACAAACAGTCGGCATAAGTAGGTGCAAATCCATACCAAGAGGATAAAAGCCGATATAAGCCGGACTAAATAAATGGGGATTCGAGACCCAGACTGCAGACAAACGTCTTGTGAAGCTTGGGTCAGAATCCCCTTTTTTTAATTTTTGCATATTCATGTACGATTTTTGCATATGCTCATGCACGCGAAACATGCTGAATCCGTATGATGACACTTACTCCTGTGCTGATGCCAAACGAAATCCCCGATAACCAAGGCGCTCCGAAATTTGATAAGCCGTTTGCGTCACGAAGGGAACCATTTCCTGCAACCGATCGTGTGTCATGCGAAAACTTGGCCCGGAAACGCTGATTGCAGCAACCACTTTGTTATTGTAATCCCAAATCGGCGCTGCCACACAACACACTTCAATTTCATTTTCTTCAATATCAAGCGCATAGCCGAGCTTCCTCGTCTCGTCCAAAGCATCCAGCAATTGGTTGCGATCCGTAATCGTATACGGTGTAATCGGTTTCAAACCATAACGATCGATGATGGCGACTGCCTCGGACGGAGGCAAAAAAGCCAAAATGGCTTTCCCGAGACCTGTGCCATGGACGGGTACCCGCTTGCCAACCCGTGAATGCATGCGCGTCGTATTGCTGCTTTCCACTTTATCGATATACACAATTTCTCCATGATCGAGCACTGCCAAATGAACCACTTCGTTGGATTCCATTGCCAATTTATGCAAAAACGGAGCAGACTCCCGCCGCAAATCGATCCCGGTCAGAAGCTTCATTCCCAAATCAAGCACACGATACCCCAATTTATATTTTCCGGTCCCAGGATCCTGTTCAATATAACCGCGAGCAGCTAGTGTATTCAAAAGCCGATGCACAGTACTTTTGTACATCCCGACTTTTTCGGCCAATTCGGTAATGCCGACGCCATCCTCGTAATCACTGATGATTTCCATCAGCATACATGCTTTATCTACAGATTTTACCGTATATTCTTCCATTTTGCCCCCCCTATCCTGTCCGTGCCGTATTTCCAACTTCCTGCGCAGGCTGCCGGCGCTATCGTCCATACGGAATTTGGCGGTCCGGCCTGCTGTTTTATCTATCCTATGGATGTAGACTGTATCGAAGTAAAAGATAGGGACGGCAACAAAGACCGTCCCTCATGCATTCATCCGACTTGTCATGGCAATTTTTTCAGACTCTTTGCCATGCGGTGCGCAGTGTTCGTTTTGCTTGAGCAATAATCGCTTGTGACGATTCTCCCGGTGCCGGTTTGATTTCAAACGCCAGTACGCGATCTGCTCCTTCCGCCAAATAACCAATATCAAGCAATGCACGGAGATATTCAGTTAATTCAGGAACATCGATCTCTCCACCATTATACCCAAAACGAGGATGTGTGTCTCCATATAAAGGATCATTTTTATCACGAATCACGCAGTTCCCCATATGTGCGTGATTGAGATAATCACGCGTGGTTGTCAGTGCTTTTGCCGGCGATTCCCCCTGCATCGGCAGATGGCTGAGATCGACCATAAGTCCAAATGCAGGATCTACTTTTCTGACTTCCTGAGCGACTTCCACAGCCAATCGGGTAGGACCGATCAAACAGCACTTATCTGTCACATGGTCGAATAATTCCAGGGAAAGCTGCAAATTGCCTTTGGAACGGGCATATCGGCAAAGTTCCTGAATGGAATCGATCAAATATCCAATCGCTTTTTCTCTGTATTCCTCCCCCGGATCTCTGCCGGAAAGAAAGCCAAGTTTGCCTGCTCCGATCTGGCAGGCCTGATCAATCCCTTCTTTGACAAGCGCAATAGCACGACTCCGCTCTTCCGCATCCAACGCATTCAAATTTCCTTTATTGCCCAAAAGAATCGGTTGCGCCCCAAACCCCACAGCTACTCCGGCACTTTCGAATAATTGCCGCGCTTGTATCGCTGTCTCTTCATCCGGTGCCGATGTCACTTCAATTCCGCCAAAAAAATCATCTTCGATAATGGCCGAAATGGACCGTAAATACTCTTCACTGGATTTCGCATTTGGATATGCCATAAAATGCACGATACCGACGCGCATAAAATCATGTAAACTTTGCCGCATGTTCTGCTGCCTCCCCTTTATACCGTCTCTACTACACCTGCGATGGAACCGTTGTTGGACATGGAGCAAACTGCCTTTTCATCGACCAAAACTTCAATCAAATACGGTTTGCCAGATGCCGCCGCACGCTCGAGCGCACCTTGAATTTCATCATAATGTGTAACAAGCTCTGCTTCGACTCCCATCCCTTTTGCCGTAGAAACAAAGTCGATTCCGCGGTCATGGCCAAATTCCTCATTGTGATAAATCAAATCGGTAGAGATGGCCCGTTCCGCATAGTACCAGTTCTGTTGCTGGCGAATCAGGCCCAGCAAGGAATTATTCAATAAGAAAACAATCACCGGAATGTTATGCTTCGCCGCTGTCGCCAGATCTTGCAGGGACATGCCCAAACTGCCATCGCCGACAATATTCACAGATTGCCGTTCCGGATACGCCAGTTTCGCAGCCATTGCCGCACCAAGACCCCAGCCCATCGTGCCGGCACCGCCTGTAATCAAAAATGTCCGTGGAACAAATGTTTCAAATAATTGTGTGGACCAAATTTGGCTGATCCCGCAATCGTGTGATACAAATGCATCCCGATCCAGGAACTTGCGCAGTTCCAAAAGCGCTCGCTGCGGCTTGATCGGCAGTTCATCAAAGTCTTGCTTGCGCGCCATTTCTTTGCGGTCTGCCAGCAGTTTTGCAATCGTCGGTTTTGCCTCCAGCTCTTCCCAAGACGGCACCGTCTTGCCACTTGCTTTTGCACGGTCGACCATCATGTACAGGAACGCTTTCACATCTGCAGCGATTCCCAAATCGATCGGAAAGTATTTGCCCAATTCTTGTTTATCGAGATTTACATGAACGATCGTGCGATTGGCTGTAAAAACTTCAAACGTACCGACGCTGCGATCGGCAAATCGACCGCCCACGTTGAGGATAAAATCGGATTCCAACAACGTCTGATTCCCCAATGGCGTGTTGCACATCGTCCCCATGCGTCCGGCAAACAGCGGATGGTCGTTCGGGAATGCATCAATTCCCATCAATGCAGTAACAACCGGCAATTCATACAAAGAAACGAACTCTTCCAGTTCTGCTGTTGCGTTGGATAATATGACACCACCGCCGACGATCAAAGCAGGTTTCTGCGCACGTTGCAAAAGTGCAATCACTTGATCGATTTCTTGTTCTGTCGGTGTCGGCAATTGTTCCGGCTGTTCTTGTGCGATTGCATCAATATCGATTTCAATGACTTGCTTTTGAATATTAAGTGGGAGGTCAAGCAATACAGGTCCTTTTTTGCCTTTTGTGGCCGTATTCCACATATCGACAAGCCACTCTTCTGTTTTCGCAGCATCGTTCCAAAGATAGACACCTTTACAGACAGGACGTGCCATATCAGTTATCGGAGCTTCCTGGAACGCCATTGTGCCGATCATCGGCGTGCTGACTTGACCGGTCATGGCAATCATCGGAATCGAATCCATGTAGGCGCCGTACAACCCTGTCAAAAGGTTGGTTCCGGCAGGGCCTGACGTAACGGCACAAACACCCGCTTGGCCCGTTGCGCGGGCATATCCATCTGCCATAAACGCAGCTGTCTGTTCATGGCGTACAACATAGGATGTAATCTTGCTGACTTCCCGAATGGCATCAAATACAGGAAGTATCGCAGCACCGGGAATTCCATAAAGTTGTGTAACACCCTTTTTCTCCAAGAAACGAACGATCGCTTCTGCTACCAGCATTTTTTGCTTTGCCATTGTAGTATCCTCCTCAACCCCAGTGATCTTCGCGTCGTTTCGCAGCCAGTCTGGGTACTTGTTTATTTGTCAAGCTTGCCGCATTTGCCGATAGGATTGATAGCGTTCAATCAATCTTGCAAGCGCATCTGTATCTCCGACATTTCCCGGAAAAACAATATAATGCAAATGCGGCCATTTACTTTCGGAACCGAGTTCCCAAACGGGAACGCCGGGAAGTGCTTGCCCGGCCACCCAGGCTTGTTGTACCGATAGTCCATCGCTTGCAATCGTATGTGACGTAATTCCGCCTTTTGCTACAAAAAACGCCGGGCGAGTCGGCAGCTCCCGGACTACCTGCACAATCGCGTCCATAATCCGCCTGCCGATGTACAAACTTTCCTGCGCCGACTTTGCCTGAACCAGTGTCCGGCTTGTAAAACATACGACATCCTTGCCTGCTTGCAGCGCTTCCGAAATGGCTCTGATCACCCGCTGAATTTCCCGCTCCCGCTGTTCCTGCAAAAGGGATTCGCTGTGCATTTCTACCTGGACCATTTCACATGTGTCCAGCAATGCCTGCAATTGACTTGTCGTTTTATTGACAAACGACCCGACGAGCACGAGTCCGCCCGTACCTTGCGTACGATCCACTACCCGCTCCACCGGCAGCGGGTCGATGCGAGTGATTCCGGCATATGCCCGAACAAAGGAAGCGGCTGTCCGGAAGAAAAAACGTTTGCCGCGCTTCCGGCATTCCAGGCAGGCGAGGGCAACGACTTGCAGATCCGCATCGTCAACCGCATCCACTGCAATGACTTGCTGATTTGTCGCTTGCATCAATGTATCGATCACCGCATCGATGCCGGCAGAACGGATTTGCTCCAGAGATAGTACGACAACTGACTGTTGATTGACGGTCGGCCATTTTTCTGCAATCCATCTCGGCAAGTAAGCGGACGTGAACGGGAACGCCGGATCCTTTGCAAATTCCGTCTGATCTGCCGGCAGATACGCATTGCCTTGTTTGACGTAGTGCGTGCCGTTATAGGTAAACCGCCCACCTTCAAAAAACGCCGGTGAAAGGAGGATGCCGTCGATGTCGCCAAAGCGGCTATCGTTGATAAATGGCAGCACGTCTTCCGGAAAATGGCCCCGCAATGTAGAATCGCTGCGGCTGATCACATGTACCTTGATTTTCAACTCTGCCGCAACTTCCACAATCCTGTCGGCGATTTCCCGATGGATCTCCAGCGCCCGTACCGCATCCACGCTGCGCAGATTTGTCAAAATGTATACCAGATGTTCCGGCGCTTCCAACGCTTGCCGGAGTGTCTCCCGATCCCAATTCATTAATGCGCGGATTCCGTGCACGGTTTGACACCCGGTCGGATCATCATCCAACACGATGATTTTTTCAGAACGATGTTCCCAATATTGGCGAATCAAATCCATTTGATCTGTAAGCGAATGTTCGATATACGTCGACCATGGACATTCCTGCATCATGTACACACCCTCACTGACAGGATTCATTTCGAACCGGTTGTTCCACAATTTCATGGACCGCCTGGATCACATTGACGGCACGCATTCCCAACAAGTCCAGCAGCTCATCCATTTTTCCGGAGAAACCAAAGCGATCCAAATTGCCGACAGATCGCATCAGCGTTGGCTGTACGCGCGTCAATCCTTCGGCAACCGCGCCGGTCAAACCACCGACGATGGAGTGTTCTTCGACCGTTACCACCCGTTTCGTCTTGGCGGCAGATGCGGCGATAGTGTCCAGGTCTAACGGTTTAATCGTCGCACAATGAATCACTTCTGCCGAAATGCCGTCTGCTTGCAGTTGGTCAGCAGCCTGCAATGCTTCATATAGCAAGATGCCGGTTGAGATAATCGTTACATCTTGCCCTTCGCGCAGGATGCGCGCTTTGCCGATGGCGAACGGATCTTGCTCATTTGTCACAACAGGTGCAGGGAGTTTCCCGACGCGCAAATATACCGGACCTTCAAATTCCGCTGCCGCTTTCACCGCTTTCTCCATTTCAACCGAATCACAAGGTACGATCACTGTCATTCTCGGCAATGCCCGCATCAATGCGATATCTTCAAAAGGCAAGTGGGTAGCGCCTTCCTGTGCGGCAGATGTGCCTGCGTTATGGCCGACAATTTTCACGTTCAAATTGGAGTAACAGACAGATATCCGCATTTGATCCCAAGCGCGTCCTGTCAAGAAGTTCGCATACGCATTGGCAAAAGGAATCTTTCCGCCTAATGCGAGGCCGGCTGCAGTACCGACGATATCCTGTTCCGCAATCCCCATGTTGAAAAACCGATCCGGGTACTCTGCGCCAAATAAATTGGTCAAGTTCGATTTTGCACAGTCTCCATCGAGAACGACGATCTTATCATTGGTTTTGGCAATTTCAATCAGAGATTTTGCGTACCCTTCCCGCGGTGCTATTTGGGCAATCGACATTTATACCAACTCCTTCAGCGCAAGTTCAAGTTCTTGTTCATTGGGCGCCAACCCATGCCATTTCGCGTCGTTTTCCATGAACGTGACGCCTTTTCCCTTGATCGTATGTGCAATAATAACGCTTGGTTTGCCCTTGACTGCCGCCGCTTCATCAAAAGCGTCATCGATTTGTTGAAAATCATGTCCGTCGATCTCGATCACATGCCAGCCAAATGTTGCCCATTTTCCTTTTAGATCGCCCAATGTTTTCACTTGATCTGTCCATGTGTCCAACTGAATCTTGTTCCAATCGACAATGGCGCAAACATTATCGAGTTTGAAATGTGCTGCTGACATCGCTGCTTCCCATACCTGGCCTTCTTGCAATTCCCCATCGCCGATCACGCAGTACGCCCGCCGATTCTTGCCGTCAAGCCTGGCAGCCAAAGCTACGCCGTTGGCCACAGACAGCCCTTGCCCAAGAGAGCCGGAAGAAATATCAACGCCGGGTGTATGCTCACTGCCGGGATGTCCCTGAAAACGGCTTTCCGGTTTGCGCAATGTCGCCACGATTTCTTCTGCCGGGAAATAACCCGCTTCCGCCATTACTGCATACCACCCCGGAGCCGCATGGCCTTTTGAAAGAAATACCATATCCCGCTCTTCCCACTCCGGTTCATTCGGTTTATGATTGAGTTTTTCCAGATAAAGAACAAGCATAAATTCCATCTGCGAAAACGATCCGCCAGGGTGGCCGCTGCCTGCTTGATGCAACGCACGCAATACGGTGCGGCGCGCCCGTTTGGCAGCATCCGTCAATTCTCCCTTTCGCTCGTCCGTCAACTTAGCCATCCAAGAATCCTCCATTCTCCGCATCCAATTTCAATTTTTGTTCTGAAATACAGAACACTGTTCTATATTTAAAATTATACATCGATTTTTCCATTCTGAATAGAGCAATGGGAATATTTTTTCGGTTTTATTTTGCTTCTTTGTAAGCAGGCGACAAAATCGAAGTGTGCTCCTGGAATCCGTCGTAAACCGCCTGTTCCGCCTGAAACAGCTGCTGTGCCCGCTTCACTTCCACACAGCGGCTCGGTTTGGGCACAAGTTTCCCGGCATTGCACAAATCTTGCGGATTAAACACGCTGCGAATCGCCAACTGCGCCTGCAATTCCGCGTCATTAAACAAAAACCGCATTTCTTCCAATTTTTCCACGCCGACACCGTGCTCCCCTGTGATGCTCCCACCGACATCCGCACACACTTTTAACACGGCTGAACCTGTCTCCTGTGCCAGCTTTGTTTGTCCCGGAATTCTTCCATCGTACAAAATCAACGGATGCAAATTTCCGTCTCCCGCGTGAAACACGTTGGCAATCCGCAATCCCGACTCACGGCTGATGTCCGCAATTTTCGCCAGCACTTCCGCCAGGCGCGTCCGTGGAATCACGCCGTCCTGCACCAGATAATCCGGAGAAATGCGCCCCATGGCGCCGAACGCCATTTTCCGGCTGCTCCACCACAAAGCCCGCTCTGCATCCGACTCCGCCACTTTTACCATGCGCACATGATGTTTTTGACACATGTGAACGATCTTTTCCGCCATTTCTTCCACACCTGCAGCCAAACCGTCCACTTCGATCAACAATACGGCGGCAATATCTGTCGGATATCCGACATAGTAGTTGCTTTTATCGACTGCCTGCATGGCCAATTGGTCCATCATTTCCATGGCGGCCGGAATAATGCCGGAGCTTATGACGTCAGAAACGGTGTTTGAAGCATCTTCCACAGAATCATACATGGCCATGACTGTCTTGACAGCTTCCGGCTTTTTCAGAATCTTCACGGTTATTGCGGTTGCGATGCCAAGCGTACCTTCCGATCCGACGATCAGACCGATCAGATCATACCCGAGGGAGTCCCCCATATAGGAGCCGACTTCAACGATGTTCCCATTTGGCAAAACGATTTCGGCGCCGACGATATGGTTTGTTGTCACACCGTATTTCAAACAATGGGAACCGCCTGCATTTTCCGCAAGATTTCCGCCGATTGTACAAGCCGATTGGCTGGACGGATCCGGCGCATAATAGCAGCCGTTGCCCGCAATTTTTTTGGTCAACTGCAAATTGATGTGGCCTGGCTGAACAACCGCCCGCATATTGTCAAAATCCACGTGCAAGAGCCGATCCATTTTGGCCAGACTGATGATGACTTCCCCATTCAACGGCGTTGCGCCGCCGCTGAGCCCTGTGCCTGCGCCCCGCGGCAAAAAGGGGATCTGATGCTCGTGCAAAAGCTTTACGACCCGGGACACTTCTTCTGTCGTGACAGGGAATACAACAGCCTTTGGGCGAGCCTTTTGCGCCACATATCCGTCACAATCATAGGCAAGCAGCTGATGTTCTTTATATAAAACACGATTCGGGCCGAGTATATTTGTGAGCTCACGAACCATTTCCAGTTTGTCCATTACTCATTTCCCTCCCGCCGATATGCTTCATCCAAAATTTCAATCGTGTGCAATACATCCAAGTCAGTTTCCCGCCGATGGACACCGACCATAATCTGCATCATGCAGCCCGGATTCCCCATGGCGATACACTCCACACCTTCCGGCACGTCATCCATTTTGCGCTCCAGCAACTGCCCTGCCATATCCGGATGCGTGATATTATAAATCCCGGCGCTCCCGCAGCAGCGATCCGAATTCGGCATCTCCACCAATGTGACGCCAGGAATGGAACGGAGGATCTGGCGCGGTTGCGAACGGACTTTTTGGGCATGGCACAAATGGCAAGCATCATGATACGTAATGGTGCGTTTGACTTCCGCTTGCGGCGGTTCGAAACCGACTTCTACCAGCAACTCGGAAATATCGCGCACACGGGCTGAAAATTGCTCCGCTTTTTCATGATAGAATGGATCGTCGCGAAAGAGTTCCGGATATTCCTTGAGTGCGGCTCCACATCCGGCGGCGTTGATGACGATATAGTCGGCATCTGACGCCAAGAACACGTCAATGTTGTGTTTGGCCATTTGCCTTGCCTGCTCTCTGTCACCCGCATGCACTTGCAGTGCGCCGCAGCAGATCTGCTGTTTTGGCACGATCACTTCCAGGCCGTTGTGTGTGGCAACTCTGGCTGTTGCCCGATTGATGTCGGAGAAGACAACATCCATCACACAGCCGGTAAACAAGGCAGCCGTCGCTTTTTTGTCGCCCCGCTGCGGAATGCGCTCCGGCAGCGAATCAAGTGCGCTTGTCGCCGGCACTTCCGGCAGAATCGCTTCCATCTCCCGCAACTGCTTCGGCAAGATTTTTAACAGACCCGATTTCCTTGATACCGCTTGCAATCCAGATTTTTGATAGAAGCGCGTCAATTTTCCAACCATTTTCAGGCGATTCGGATGTGGAAAAATCCCTCGCAAAAATAATTTTTGGACAGCACCTTTCATCCCTTTTGCCGGTTCCGCATAAAATACTTGGCCGCGGGCTTCTTCGATCAATGCGCCGACCTGCACGCCCGATGGACAGACCGTTTCGCAAGCGCGGCAATCCAAACATTGAAATACCGGGTCAATCACCGACTCATCGAGCGGCAACAACCCTTCCGATGCGGATTTGATCAGATACACGCGCCCCCGCGGCGACTGATTTTCATCTCCCAATTGTTGATAGGTCGGACAAACCTCCAGACAAAAACCGCAGTGCACACAGACCGAATACTTGTCTTCATCCGGCGCATCCGGCCATTTAAAAGCAGATTCCAGTTGTAAGAGCGATACATCCGCTTCCGCTTTTGCCATTGTTATATCCCTCCCAAGAAACGACCCGGGTTCATAATCCCGTGCGCGTCAATGGTTTGTTTGATTCCTTTCATCAGCGACCATGCAGCATCCACTTGCCCGAATACATCGACGCGTTTCCGCAATTCCAAAGGTCCTGCAAGCATCACTGCGAACCCTTTTTGACGTTCCGCCATTTGTCGAACACGCGTGACAAGCTCCTCCCATTGCTCCACCGAGCCTGTTTTGCAAACCACTGCGGCAGTTCCTTGCGCTTTGTTGCAAGTAGCGATGACAGGCAGCTGCATTTGGTCAGCCAGGCTCTTCATTTGCGCAAGATCTGTCAAGATGCCTGCAGCTTTTGTGCTGACTTTAATCACGAGACTGGCACCGCAGATATCCCCATGATAGACGTTCCAAAACCGTTCGACAGCAGCGCCTTTGCGGACATTGATCGCCAAACCTGCTTCTTTCGCCCATTGCGTCAAGACAGATGTTTGATAAGCGGCTGCTGTCTCCACTTCGTCGCACCCGACAGCCAGCGTCCATGGAGATGGCAAATCCGTAACGGCTGAGCAGGAACCGGACAATACTTCAAACGAACTCGGAACCAAATGTGAGTTGATGATTCTCTCGGAGATTTCTTGGATTTGCTGCAATGTTCCGCTTAAAACGCACAGTTCCCGATGCAAAGGCAGCGGTTTCAACTTAAATGTAACTTCTGTAATCATCGCCAATGTTCCCAAGGAACCGATGAAAAGCTTGGTCATATCGTATCCGGCGACATTTTTCACCACTTTTCCGCCTGTCTGAATCACTTGTCCGTTGGGGTATACCACCCGGAGACCGATGGTGTGATCCCGCAATGTTCCGTACAAGACACGGGATGGACCGCTCAGATCCGTTGCCACGATCCCGCCGATTGTCGCATGATCCATGCAAGAGGGATGGATGGAAAGCATTTGTCCGCTGTCTGCCAGAAGTTTTTGCAAGTCCTTGAACACAACGCCCGGTTGGACGGTAACGGTCATATCGGCCGGCGAGTACTCGATCACCTGATTCATGCGAACCGTTCGAATTACGAGATCGATCGGTTTGGAAATATTCCCATAGGCAAGCTGCGTACCGCCGCCAACGACAGAAACATGCAATCCGTTCTCATTTGCCAATGCCAGAAGATTCGATACTTCCTCTTCTGTCTCCGGCTCCAAGACAATCGTCTGACGCTCATGACCATCGATTGCCTTTGTGGCTGACGAATCCTCGTATACACGATCAGGGGAGAGAATGCTTCGACACACTTGTACAATTGTATCTGCTGCTATGCGTGTTTCGATTGTCATGGTTTCACCTCCAAGATTGTATATTCTTCAAAACCAAAATCCATGAGCATGCCGCCACATTTGCCGACAGATTCATCTGTGGCTTGGGATGCCGCATGTGCAGAAAACAACAACTTGCATGAATGGAGAAAAGAGAGGAGATATCTCCTCTCCGCTCATCCATAGTATGAAGGTACGAAAATTTGCTAAGTTATTTTCCCGGAATCATGCCAGGGAACACATAGGCTTGCAGTACTGTGATCACGGCGATGATCGCCAGGAACAGGACGCTATGCTTGATGGTGAAACGGTACAAGTCGCCTTCTTTCCCCACCAAACCTGTCGCAGAAGTACCGACGGCAATGGATTGGGGTGAAATCATTTTTCCCATCACACCGCCTGAGGAGTTTGCCCCCATGGTCAGATATGGATTGAGGTGCAATTGTTGTGCTGTCAATTGTTGCAAACCGCCAAACAAGAGATTGGATGAAGTGTCGCTGCCTGTCAGGAATACGCCGATCCATCCGAGCAATGGCGCGAAGATCGGGAACAACACGCCTGTATGCGCCAAGGCAAGGGCCATCGTAGCACTCATCCCGGAGTAGTTCATCAATTGTCCAAATCCGACAACCAAACCAATCGTTGTCAGCGGATACTTCAATTGCTTTAACGTTTCGCCAAACGTCTTCAACCAGTCGCCCATGGAAATTCCAATGACAAATTTCGCTAAAAACGCTGTCACGAGAATGGATGTACCTGTCGCAGCCAAAATGTCAAACGTATAGATCGCCGGTATTGGAGTAGCTTTTGCCACAATTGGAGCCGCTTTCAAAACTTCGTTGTGCAATGCCCAGAATTTGAAAGTAACCGTAAATCCGGAGAGCGCTTTCTTTACGCCCGGCAAAGTCCATAAAATAACCATGACCGTCAAGAGAATGTACGGCGTCCATGCGCGCAGCACTTCACCTGCCGAATGCTTCGGCGGCAAATTGGATTTTAGTCCAAGTTCGGATGTTGCCGCAATTTGTTCTTCATTCTTAAAGCGGAAAATGGTTTTCGGCTGCCAAAACCGCATCAAAATGATAACGGCCACCAAGGAAACGAGAGCAGACAAAACGTCCGGAAGCTGTGGGCCAAGATAGTTTGCAACTAAAAATTGTGTGATTGCAAAGGAAAAGCCTGCAGTAAACGCAGCCGGCAGTACTTCTTTTAATCCTTTCCAGCCGGACATGACAAATACCAGCCAGAATGGCAACAGAAACGAAACGATCGGCAACTGTCGTCCGATAACTTGGCTCAAGAACAATGCATTGGAATGCGTAACGCCTGCCAACGCCGTCACAGGTATCCCCAGTGCGCCAAATGCAACCGGACCGGTATCGGCGATCAAGCACAAACCCGCCGCATACAATGGATTAAATCCTAATCCCACAAGCATCGCACCCGCAATCGCAACAGGCGCTCCAAATCCGGCAGCACCTTCCAGGAATGCCCCAAAGGAAAACGCAATCAGCAGCATTTGAATTCTGCGGTCACTTGTGATTCCACTGATCGATTCGCGAATGGTATCGAAATGTCCTGTTTTAACCGTCAGATTGTACAGGAACACCGCTGTAAAAACAATCCACCCAATCGGCCAAATACCCGTCAGCCCACCGTATAACGTAGATGACACCGCTTTCACAATTGGGAAATGGAAAAAGATAATAGAAATCAAAATGGCGATTATCACTGTATAAAACGCCGCAACATGACCTTTCATGCGTTTGACTGCCAACGCCCAGAAAAAGAACAAAATCGGAAGTGTCGCAACCAGCGCAGACCACCCCACACTACCCGCCACAGGTGTGTACCCCTGAGTCCAACTCATTACAATGTGCCCCCTTCTCCATCGGAATCGATACTGCTTAATTGCTTAATTGCTTAATTGCTTAATTGCTTAATTGCTTAATTGCTTAATTGCTTAATTGAATTGTATCAAGAACTTCCGCTTTCCCCTTTCCGCTCACCTCCCTGATATTCATTTGTTCTGCATTACGGAATATGGTTCTGAAATATTCATCTTGTATTTTGAATATACCATATCTAGTTTTTATTTGTCATTATTTTATTTTAACTGTCACAATTCAGTCTAGTGCAAATTGAAAATTTTACAAAATCGGGTTCCCTTTCTATAATTCTGTCTATTTCCGTAGATGATTTCAATGATATAATGAATGAACACAATTGTTTTGTATGAAACGAATCTGAGTTTTATTGAACCATCCTCGTAAAACATTTTGCGTATTTGAGGAGTTAGCAGAAGTGAATTTGGAACATGATCCGTTTGATGAACCTTTTGAAAATTTAGAGACGTTGGCGGACAGGATCAGCGAGACATTGCAGTGTCCTGTAACGATTGAAGACGCCAATCACCGTCTGCTTGCATATAGCTTTCACGATTTGCAGACCGACCCGGCACGCATTGCAACCATCATCGGCCGCCGTGTTCCGGAATCTGTCATTAACAGCCTTTGGAAAGAAGGAGTGATCCAACGGCTGTTGAGTGGTGATGAACCGATTCATATCCCATCCATTCAAGATGTGGGGCTCGGCAGCCGTGTAGCGATTTCGATTCGCAAAAATCAGGAAGTATTGGGATATATTTGGGTTGTGGAAACCCGGCCCTTATCTTCGCATGCCTTTCACGTGTTAAAAAAAGCCGCTCAGACAGCGAAAGCCAAGCTCATGCAGCTACAAATCCGCAAGCAAAAACAAGAAGAGGGTTATCAAGAATTTTTTTGGCGATTGTTGACCGGTTCCTTTCCGTCCGATGCTGCCATTGAAGAAGAAGCACAAAAATTGGCGCTTTCTCTCGCAAGGGATTTTCAGATCCTTGTTTTAGATTTTAAACAACCGATCGACCCCCAAATTCGCCAAAAAATCCAGTATGTAATCAAAACGAATCAAAAAGTAAAAATTGTATTGACTGCTGTAGATCGAAGCCAATTGATTCTGTTGGTCAATCCGCCGCTGCCAGCTACTGCAAAACAGGATATTTCCGCATTTGTACAAAACTTTGTCGCCCAGATGTGGGAGCGTTTTGAAGTTTCATCGATTACTCCGGCAGTCGGCACATTATATCGGGATCACTATACGAAAGTGGAAAATAGCTACCAGGAAGCATTAACCGTTTTGCAAATGAAAGATCGTTATCCAAGTGAAATCAAACCGTTGCTTCATTATGAAGATTTAGGATTTTATCGATACATCCCAGTATTGCATGAATTCCGGAAACAGCATAAATCCAATCATCCGGCCATCCAAAAATTGCAGGAATATGACCGGCTGCACCACTCCAATCTGCTGGAAACCCTGTTTGTCTACCTGGTCTGCGATTCCAATATCAAAGAGGCGGCTGACCGTTTGCATATTCATACGAACACGCTTGCCTATCGACTTGCACGCATGGCTGAAATCGCAGACATTCAGTTGAAAGACATGGATCAGAAAGTCGGACTCTATCTGGAATTCCGATTGATACAGTTGGAACAAAAGTGAACTTGTTAAAATACACAAACCTATTGCGAGTTTTTCATTTTTCTCAACAAAGAAAAAATCCCCCGTCTCCCCTATACTTTATATAAGTGATTATTCAAAAAATGGTTAAGCTAGACACAAGGAGATGAGTTGAAGCACGAAAAAGTCTGAGAAGTGTACGTGTTCGGTGCATGATAGGGCTTTTTGGGATTCGGCAAAGCAATCATTGAGGGGGATATTTATGAAAATCGGAATTCCAAGAGAAATTAAAAATAATGAAAATCGTGTTGCCATTACACCCGGCGGCGTGGAAGTGTTAAAAAACAACGGACATACCGTATACATCGAATCATCCGCGGGAGTCGGCAGCGGATTTGCCGATGAAGAATATCGCCAAAAAGGCGCGACGATTCTATCCTCTGCGGCAGACGTTTGGACGCAATCCGATATGATCATGAAAGTAAAAGAACCGTTGCCGGAAGAATACACATATTTCCGCGAAGGGTTGATTCTGTTTACCTATTTGCATCTGGCTCCTGAGCCTGCTTTGACAAAAGCATTGGCGGATAACGGAGTGATCGCCATCGCATACGAAACCATCCAGCTTGATGACCGGTCTTTGCCGCTTTTGACACCGATGAGTGAAGTGGCAGGCCGTATGGCTGTCCAAATCGGCGCGCAATTTTTAGAAAAACCAAATGGCGGGAAAGGCATTCTCTTGAGCGGAGTTCCTGGAGTTGCCCCAGGAGAAGTCGTGATCGTCGGCGGCGGCACCGTCGGATTGAATGCCGCCAAAATGGCGGTCGGTTCGGGTGCGCGCGTCACCATCCTCGACGTTAATCCAGACCGTCTTCGTTATCTCGATGATATTTTCGGCAGCCGCATCACAACACTGATGTCCAATTCCTACAATCTCGAACAGGCTGTCGGCAAAGCAGACTTGTTGATCGGCTGTGTTCTCATCCCTGGAGCCCGTGCGCCAAAACTCGTCAAAGACTACATGGTAAAAGGAATGTCCGCAGGTTCTGTAATCGTCGATGTAGCCATCGATCAAGGCGGCTCGATCGAAACGATCGACCGCGTTACGACTCATTCCAATCCGACCTACGAAAAATATGGGGTCATTCATTATGCAGTAGCCAATATGCCAGGGGCTGTCGCAAGAACATCCACGCTTGCGTTGACAAATGTAACGATCCCCTATGCGCTGCAAATTGCAAACAAAGGCGTCCAAAAGGCAATTGCCGACAATAAGGCATTGTATCGCGGCGTAAACGTGGCGTTTGGTTCCGTTACGTACGAAGCTGTCGCCAAAGACCTTGGCTACGTGTTTGTCCCGGCAGATAAAGCAATGGAATTGAAAGTAGCGGCAATTTAATAATTTTTCACTAATTGTATTCGGTTGTCGGAATCCTACTGGTAAGCAGTGTAGGTACGATCTCATCAGAAAGCCGTATGAGGGAAAACCTCACGTACGGTTTGTTGAGGAAGGGATGAAGAGTAAAGTGCGGGTTCTCGCCCGCAAGTGAAATTCATTCCTTTACCCTATACGTGGTTAGTATTTGACGATTACGCCATAACAAGCTTACTTAAATGAATTTTGTTATCGGTTCAATCGTCGAATGTTTACCGGGGAATTGTTTGAAAGGCTCATTCAAGCGTGTATCAATTCATCCACAGTGAACTATATGGGTTTGAAGAAGTCATCGTTCCTGACTGAGAAATGCTATTACCCCATGCATCATACTGATACTGTGCTACCACATTACCATTTCCATCAGTCACAGTACCACCCGTTGAACGGGTGGTACTGTGACTCTTCCACTGTATTTGCCTTCCTTTTTAGCTAAATCAATTCCTTCACGTTGTCGCATTCGCTTGAACTGGAGTGAAAGCGAGACTTTCCCCGTTTTTTTCTACCGATACGAGGTCATTTGACACTTTCATGATGGCATTCCACTTTCAACTCTCCATTATGGAAATACATCTCATATTTGCCATCAAACTCAAGTTGATTTTGTTGACATAATTCAATAGTTTTAACATATCTGCAATTTTCAAGGCTGCCGTTTTTATTGATTCGGGTGTTGTTCCATCTTAGATTACGAATCGGATTGGGACAAGGACTTCGGATCAATCGGATGCATGGAATCATTTTCGTGCATGAATGTATATCTCAGCAACAAAGAAACATCATTCAGGACGAGGGGACTAGAAATGAAATCATTCAAATTATTAACCATTATGGCCGCGAGTCTCGTTGCTTCGACTATGACAAGCGTAGCATTTGCAAGTGCTGCTACATTTTCGGATACTGGCAATTCTTATGCTTTAAGCGAAATTCAAACTCTATCGAATGCTGGAATTCTATCCGGGTATAAGGATGGAACATTTCGGCCCAACCATCCAATGACCCGCGAAGAGTTTGCTGTCGTACTGGCAAAATCATTAAAACTTACTCCGGATGCATCGGCGTCTTCGCAATTTACGGATGTTGACGGATGGGCAAGGCCATATGTTGGGGCTTTGGTCAATGATAAGCTTACCAGCGGAATCAGCGCCACACAATTTGGTGCACAGCATTTGATTTCGCGGGAGCAATTGGCGGTTTTCTTTATCAGGGCTCTCGGTGAAGAAAATTTTGCGAGACAGATGAGCCTTTCGCCAACGTTTTCGGATGCCAAAACAATAGACGAGTATGCTGTGCCATACGTTGCGATCGCCCAAAAAATAGGTCTGCTGAAAGGTTCCGCAAATTCCGACGGATCATTTCAGTTGAATCCGGCACAATCTGCAGACAGGCAAGCGGTTGCCCGACTTGCTTATGAGGTTTATGCGAATGCTGGCTCCTATCAATCACGAGTCGATACGATGGCAAAAACATTGGACATTTTAAACAAATCAAATGCAGCAATGGAAGCCGAACATTCGTTTCAAATGAATGTTGCATTACATGCAACAGGCAATGGTTCCCCAGGCCAAATTCACACACAATTGGCGTTGGAAATCGATTATACGAAACAACCGGCCATCATTCATGCAAAAGGCAATGTTTCGATCTCTGCGGACGGGAATTCAGGTGCAAATGCACAGGGTACGATACCGCTTGAAGTGTATGAGGTGAATGGAACGGTTCATATCTTAAATCCTTTTACAAATACGTGGGACAAACAGTCGGCAGATGGAAGCTTGATCCCGTTGCCAAACTTTACGCAACATCAATCGGAAATCAATATGCTTGCAGCGGACCTTCGTGCGACGAAAACCGGAGATTCCTATGTCCTGACGGGTACTCTTGACGATCATGAGATGAACGCTTTAATGGGCGGGAATGATGCAATCCCACAAAATGTTCCGGGTTTGCATGCAACTCCAAGTACTACAAACGTTACGATCGTCATTGATAAACATACAAATCTGTTAAACAGCATGACATTGGAGTTGCCGCCGGAGGCGAACGGGAGTTTTGCCATTACATGGTCCAACTACAACAACGTAGCGCCCATCCAAGTACCGCAGGATGTTTTACATTCGTAATCAGGGCGCACACACCGTGTGATCAATGATCTCTGACGAAAAAACCTCCAAAACCACAATGAAAGTGGGGTTGGAGGTTCATTTCCTTATGCTTTCTGTAATGCAGCCTTGGCCTTAAATTCGATGCGCCGGCGGTGCAAGATGGGCTCGGTGTAACCATTTGGCTGTTCATAACCTTGAAAAACCAGATCGCAGGCAGCCTGAAATGCCACAGAGTTATCGAAGTCTGCAGCCATGGGACGGTAGGCGGCATCTCCGGCGTTTTGCTCATCCACGACTTTAGCCATGCGCTGCATGGTCTCTGTGATCTGTTCCTTCGTACAAACCCCATGGTGCAGCCAGTTTGCCATGTGCTGGCTGGAAATACGCAACGTGGCACGGTCTTCCATCAGGCCTATATTGTTAATATCCGGCACTTTGGAGCAACCGATCCCCTGCTCGACCCAACGAACCACATAACCGAGTATCCCTTGTGCATTGTTATCGAGTTCCTGTTGAATTTCTTCCGGGCTCCATTGTGGTGTTTGCGCCACGGGAATGTCCAAAATATCATCGCGGAAATCCCGAATGGTTTCTTTTAATTTGTTTTGCACTTCCTTTACATCCACTTGGTGATAGTGGATCGCGTGCAATGTAGCCGCAGTCGGCGAAG
The DNA here is from genome assembly GCF_022818495.1 of Fodinisporobacter ferrooxydans. GTDB lineage: Bacteria > Bacillota > Bacilli > Tumebacillales > MYW30-H2 > Fodinisporobacter > Fodinisporobacter ferrooxydans. The sequence goes on from NZ_CP089291.1 coordinate 4,352,321, forward strand.
GCACCCATGCGGTATTGCCGCCTGCTTTCAGATGGCCGATTTTTTGCTGCAACATTTCCTTCATCAGGTCCGGCATGGCCCACATTCCCTTGCCGATCTGAGCGCGATTTTGGAAGCCACAGGACAGCCCTATGTTCACGTTCGACTGCTCATAACTTTGCAGCCATTTTGATGATTTCATGTCATTCTTTCGAATCATTGGTCCCGCTTCCATCGAAGTATGCATTTCGTCACCGGTCCGATCCAGGAATCCGGTATTAATAAACACGACTCGATCCTTCACTTGACGTATGCAAGCTTTCAAGTTCAAAGAAGTACGGCGTTCCTCGTCCATGACGCCGATTTTAAGCGTATTGCGATCCAGACCCAGCATGTCTTCCACACGATCAAACAGTTCATTGGCAAACGCCACTTCCTCGGAGCCGTGCATTTTCGGCTTTACAATATAGATCGAGCCTTTCGTGGAATTTTGATATTTCCCATTTTTCAAGACGTCATGCATACCGATCAGGCCAGTGACAGCCGTATCCAAAATCCCTTCAGGAATCTCCTCGCCGTCCTGATCGAGTATCGCATTCGTCGTCATCAAATGGCCAACGTTGCGGACAAACAAGAGGGACCGCCCAGGCAGGCTGAATTCCTCGCCGGTAACGGAGGTGTACGTCCGATCAGGGTTCAGTGTTCGTGTCATGGATTTGTTGCCCTTCGTGAAGGTAGCAGACAAATCCCCTTTCATGAGTCCTAACAAGTTGCTGTACACCAGCACCTTGTCCCAAGCATCGACAGCAGCAACCGAGTCTTCGCAGTCCATGATGGTCGTCAGCGCCGCTTCCATGAGGATATCTTTAACGCCCGCCGGATCCGTTTTGCCGATCGGATGGCTGCGATCGACTTGAATTTCCAAATGCAAGCCGTTATTTTTCAACAATATGGCGGAAGGGTTTTCAAGCTGTCCCTGATACCCAGCAAGCTGTGAAACATCCTTGAGTCCGGTAGTTGCTCCGTTTTGCAGCAAAACGGACAATTGGCCATTGTCGATGGAATACTGCACGACGTCTTTATGGGAATATTCCCTTAATGGTGCCGCTTGATCCAGAAATTCCTTGGCATATGCAATGACTTTCCCGCCTCGAATCGGATTGTAAGCGCCTGTGCGTTCCGCTCCACCCTCTTCATCGATTGCATCTGTTCCGTACAATGCATCGTAAAGGCTTCCCCAACGGGCGTTCGCAGCATTGATGGCATAACGGGCATTATTGACCGGAACGACCAATTGCGGTCCGGCTTGCAATGCAATTGCATCATCTACTCCTTGTGTGGCAATCTGAAAATCTTCTGCTTCCGGTTCCAGATAGCCAATCGCTTGCAAAAATGATTTATATGTTTCGAAATCAAAACGATCTTTGTTTTCCTTATGCCATTCATTGATTCGCCTTTGCATTTCATCCCGCTTGGCTAATAACGCCTTGTTTTTGGGCGCCAAGTCATGAATCAAGGCATCCAAACCGGACCAGAACTGCTCACCGGTCAATCCGCTGCCGGGCAGGACTTCTGAATGAATAAACTGATAAAGAACTGGCGCAACTTGAATATTCCCTACTTTTACGTAATCTTTCATTGTAAATCTCCTTTCATTAACTATCGAATTATAATAATCATGAACAAACAGATCCTGATAGGAATGACAAAGACTCCATAGGATTCTTTTTATTTATTATACAATAGAACCGCGTTCCTTAATATAGAATTTAAGTTAAAAAGCGCATAAGCCTTTATCCCATCGCAAACCGAAACGTATCGATCGCTATAAAAAAGACTATCCCATTTTGAGATAGTCTTGAAGGATGCACGCGTTTATCTATTACGCCTGAAGTCTTTTTGCAAAACTGTAATCGGATGGCAACTGCTCGGGATAACCGGACGTTCCATGCTCCGCAATATCCAATCCGATCAATTCTTCTTCTTTTGGTACGCGTAAACCAACCGTTATTTTAATGAGATACATGGCAATAAACGATGTAACAAACACAAATCCAAAAGCAATGGCAACTCCGTAAAACTGTACCCACAGCTGATGGAACCCGCCGCCGTAAAATAAACCGGCTTTGCCGACGCCTACTTTGTTTACAAGATCAGGCGCTGCAAAAAATCCTGTAGAAAGTGTTCCCCAAATTCCGGCAACTCCGTGAACCGAAAACGCTCCAATCGGATCGTCGATTCGAAATACTTTGTCAAACAATTGGACAGAAAACACCATAAAGATTCCGGCCAATCCCCCGATAACCAAAGCCGCCCAAGGGTGTACAAAAGCGCAACTTGCCGTAATCGCAACCAATGCTGCCAAAACGCCATTCAACATATACGTGATATCAGGTTTTCCGAGTACAATCCAAGCGGTTACCAAAGCTCCAATTGCGCCTGCCGCTGCTGCAAGATTCGTCGTATATGCAACGTATGCGAAGAAACTTTTATCAAGACCAAGCGTAGAACCAGGATTAAAGCCAAACCACCCCAACCATAAAATAATCACGCCAAGAACGGAATATACTTGATTGTGGCCATAGATCGTATTGGAAGAACCATCTTTGTTGTACTTTCCAAGTCTTGGCCCAAGCAAAATAGCGCCTACCAATGCGGCAGTCCCGCCTACCAAATGTACTACTGTAGAGCCTGCAAAGTCCTGCATTCCTACTGAACCTAACCAGCCTCCACCCCATACCCAATGTCCAACAACCGGATAAATGAATGCCGAAAACACAATTCCAAACAAGAAATAGACAGCCAATTTTGCACGTTCCGCAAGGCCTCCCCACATGATCGCGAGAGAAACTCCGGCAAATACCACTTCAAATAAAAACTTGGCGCCAATTGGAACATCCGAAAAACTCAACGAAGAAAATACTTGATCGATTTTAGAAGCTTCCACATGCATGAACCATCCGGAAGTACCCATAAAATTATTTCCGGTGCCAAATGCGATTCCGAAACCGCAAATCCAGAAAACAACGGTTACAATTGCAAAGCTAAGGATTTGCTTTCCGGCAATATGCCCGGCGTTCTTCATCCTCGTGGATCCTGCTTCCAATAAAGCAAATCCCGCTTGCATGAAGAAAACCAATACAGCGGCAACAATCACCCAAATTGTATCCACACCTTGCACTAATTCCTTCATTGATGGCATCGTAACAACTCCTTGGTAAAATACCTAACATATATTTTGCATACTATAATGGCTTGATACGCAATTTCTAACACAGGATACTAATTTTATAAATATGGTTACGAAAAATCTTTCGTTTTCTAAATTGAATCTAAATAGAACTTTATCACATGTTATAAAACATGACAAATGAAGTATTTTCCATCGTGTTATCATATGGTTGTCACCTTTTTTCACAAAGAACCATCCATTCATCAACCTCTAGAGATTGTATCTGATTGTTTTCGGCAATTACCGAATAATAGCGCCGGAGATCCTCGCCTGCACTCAAAATATACTGGCTGACCCGTTGAATTTGTTCCTGATTCGCTGTGGTTCGTTCTACCCATGTCGGATAATCATACGTCTTTTTCCGCTTAAGAGAACGAATTTCCACCAAACCTTTTGCGGCAAACAAGCCCTGCCATTCCCTCATGGACAGACACCGAACATGGCTTTTATCCCTTAATTTTTCAAATGTATTCATAAAATCAGCAAATCGTTTGTCATCTGGAACGACGTTATCGATGAGCAAGAATTTCCCGTGGGGTTGTAATACTCTTTGAACTTCTTCAATAAATCGATCCGGATTTGGAAAATGGTGTGGTGCAATCCGGCAAGTGACTATATCGAACGTGTTTGGCAAAAAAGGAAGTGATTCCGCATCTGCAATCACATACCAAATATTCTTGCCGTGTTGTTTCAAGTGTCTCGCTGTATTTTCCAGCATTTGTTCGGTAAGATCTGTCGCGAATACATGGGACACATGCGAAGCCAATGTTTTAGCAACATGTCCGCCGCCAGTTGCTATATCCAAAACGACAGAATCGGATGTTGGCCGTAACCAGTCAATCAGTAAAGAAAGATCATTTCCTTGGGAATGGGATTCACTTGCGACATATTTCTGGGCATTTTTTGCAAATTGCTGTTTCACTTTCTCCTTCATTTTCTCATGTTCTTGCATCTGGTTCTCCTCCTCGAAACTTGAATTCCCGTCACTATTCCTTGCGGTTGGATTCTCTTTTAGAGGATGTTCAAAAAGTAGTCAAAACTCCACGGCGGTTTGCTTTGCCGAATCCCAAAAAGGCTTACTCATGTACCAAACACGTACACTCCGTCGCCTTTTCGTGCTTCGGCTTCGCACTCCTTGTGTCTTACTTAACCACTTTTTGAACACGCACTTTTATCCAGTTATCTGTAAAAAAGAAAAACAACAATCATTTTGTCATCATATGCCCGATTCGGTTGAAGTACAATACTGTCGGATTCTGCGAATGCACGATGCGTGTATATCCTTTTTTGTCAAAACAGTACAAAACTCTTCGACCGATTCATTTATGACGAACGGCTGCGATCAACAGCGTACATGCTGCAATGCAAGCGATGGCGATAAACGACCAGCGAAACGCGAGAATCATGTGTTGGATCATAGCGGCATTCTCATCCATGGAACCGGTCATGGAAAGAAACAACTGGTAGCTTAGGCCTCCGATTGTAATGCCAAGTCCCATGCCAAGTGTACGGGACATATTTAAAATCCCGCCGGCAATCCCCAAGCGATTCGATGCGACGCTCCCCATCACACTGCTGTTATTCGGCGGTGTAAACAAGCCGACACCTGCGCCGACAAGAAACAAGCCGGGAACCAGAAATGGCAAAGCCCCCTGCGCATTCATGAAGGATAACGACAAACATCCCGTGCAAGCTGCCAACATTCCAATGACTGCCGGTATCCGTGTCCCATAGCGATCGGCGACAATGCCGGCAATCGGTGTAAAAAGGGTCATCCCAATAGGAATAATGGTTAAATACATACCCGATACCAACGGACTCATCGCCTGTACATTATCCAGGTAAAACGGAGTAAGCAATAAAATGGCATACATGACTGCAAACGACAGAACACCGGTAATACTTCCCAACGCAAAAATTCTTTTCTTAAATAAAGAAAGATCCACCATTGGATATTCGCTTTTTCTTTCAACCCATAAAAAGCTGATCATTCCTAAAGCAAACAAGAAGTAACTTCCAACAACGCGGGGTGAAGACCAACCTTCCTTGAATCCCATGTTTAAAAAATATAGTAATGCAACTAAAGACGGTGAAAGTATTACGGCACCTAAATAATCAAACCGTTCTCGCTGTGGCGCTTTTTTATCCTTCGGGAGAAATAGAACGCCTAAAGTCGTGCCAATGATTCCAATTGGTACATTGACATAAAATATCCAATGCCAACTGGAAAACGACAACAACAATCCTCCAATCGCAGGTCCCAGACTCAGTCCGATTCCTTGTGCACTCGCCTGAATCCCGATGGCTTTCCCCCGGTCGGACGCCGGAGTTGCCGCTGTCACAATCGAAACGCTGTTTGCCTGCAGCATGGCAGCGCCTACTGCTTGGATCACTCGTGAAACCAAAAGAAAAGACAAGGAAAACGAAAGTCCGCATAACAGTGAACCGATGATGAATACGGTGAATCCTAATGTATACATCCAACGTCTCCCCATAATATCTGCAATTCTCCCAAACGGAACAATCAATCCCGCCAATGTCAGCAAGTACACAAGACTTACCCATTCGACGATATGCATTCGGACAGAAAACTGCTTTTTGAGAACAGGCAATGCAATATTGATAATACTTGCATCGAGAGCAGCCATAAATGCACCAACGCAGACAGTCCCTACAACAAACCAGTGATAATTGTTTCGATCACGCACCGTTTGCAGAGGAAGAAAATCAGATTGCCCTTTTGAGGAATGCTGTCTGAGATGAGACATGTGATCACATCCTCTTATATTCCTATTCTATTCGATACAAACATGCCGGACTCCGCGATTCCGGCGAAACAAAAATACCCCCTGCATGAAAGGAGGATATGTTTGCCAATGATATGTTACAGATGTGTCGACACTCGAAATAAACTGTACCCGGTTAGCGGCACGATTGGATTCTGATCCACAATCAGCCCTTGATTTTTGCCATGAAAAGCCACATCGACAAGCCACCTCGTAAAGCCCGCGACATTCATATGTTCAATCTCCTGCAAACTAAAAAATCCGGCCGCGTCCACTTCCATTCCATCCGGACATGGCTCACCCTCTATGTATTCCATGGAAAAAGCAACATATAAATTATGAATATCACGAGGCAAATCACGGATCGCAACGACTTCTTTAACCATTGCAGATACTCCCGACTCCTCCAGCACTTCACGAACAACTGTCTGCTCAATCGGCTCATGCTGTTCAATATAGCCTCCGGGATTTGTCCATAATCCTTTTCCTGGGTCGATCGCTCTTCTAACCAACAATACCTTGTTATCCTTCAATACTAACGCTCCGACGCCTATGCTATAATTTCCCCAAAAAACAAAATTACACTCGGGGCAGGCAATTCGATTATTGCCATCTATATCTCGTTTCACTAACAAATGACCACATGAGGAACAATATTTCACCTGCATATTGTTCTTTTCTCCCCTTTCATACAACGGAAACAGTAAAGCCTACAAATCGATCATACTATTTGCATCAGCAAAACACCATAACTATATAGATTTTTCCCAATCAAAAAGGACGAGAATAATGCCCCGTCCATGGAAGTACTTGCGTTTGCCGCAAATGAATTCACTAAGATTTCTTTCGTTTTTTCCCTATGTAAATGGCGGCAGCTGCAACAATTAGGATCAAAATCGGAACGATCAATTGATGAAGAATCAGATGATAGCGCTGCCAGGCGATTTCCACGTAACTCCCCAGCATGATGAATACAACACACCAAATCAAGGATCCGATTGCGTTATACACAGAAAACAACCAAAATGACATTCGATTAATGCCAGCCAAATACGCAGTAAGAACGCGAATTCCTGCGATGAATTTACCGAAGAATACGACAATCCCCGTGTATTTTTGAAATTTTGCTTCTGCACTGTGAAACCTCTGTTCCGTAATGCCGACAAACTTGCCAAAACGCAAAATAACAGAACGGCCCAAATAGCGGCCGATCATATAAGAAATCGTTGATCCGATTATGTTGCCTGCCAACGTTACAAGGAGTAAAGGAAGAAGAGAAAACGTTCCTTGCTGCCATTCGATACCTGACAGAGTAAGGATCGTTTCACCTGGAAAAGGCACCCCGATCATTTCAAGCAGCAATGTGAAAAAGATTCCCCAATAACCAAATTGTTGAATGATATGTTGAATATTAAAGTGCATATATCCACTCCATATTTCCATCATAGTGATTTCTATATTTAAAGAATGCCCAACAAAAAAGAATGTAATCCAAAAGGCAAAAGGAATGGCCCGTATATTCTGCTATTACGTTTCTTAAATTGCGATTCTTAAAAATAGTAGTTTCTACTACTAAACTCGCACACGCAAAAAGAATCTTGCTGCATTTACTATATTAGAAATCCTTTTTGCCAGGATTTCAATAGTTATAAAGGAGGACAATTTTATGTCTGATGGATTTAACATTAGAAATACTCTCCGTTCTTTACGCATTGGCCAAACGGTAACAATTTTCACAACAGCCGGAGGTACGGGAGGCGGGGGATATACAGGAACGATTATTAACTTCAGTAGCGGCAGCATTTCTCTCTTATTGTCTGCATCTGCTGGCCCAACCGGCGTAACAGGCGCATTTGGTACACCAGGTGCTGCGGGTGCATTCGGTGCTGTTGTAACGATTCCTATCAATCAAATCACATCGATCACACAAAATGCTTTGTAATTGTTTTCAAGTGGGGGATTTTTATCCCCCTATTTCTTTATAAAAAGGAAAGACAGGAACGATATGCCATGAAACTAAATTTCAAAAATATTCCTCCCTCCATCCATCTTGGAGATACGATTACAGTATATACCACTGGCTATGGACCCGGTGGTCAAGGAATTACCGGGATTGTATTAGGATATGATGAACACAATTTGTTTATCGGTGTCCGCATTTCACAGCAAACTTTCAATAGGGAAAGGCCAGTTGATGGAATAGCAACCATCCCATTCCGCCATATTACCACAATCATCCAGAAGATCAAGTAAGTTGGGCAAACTGTGCATCCAAGTATTCAGTTGCTCAGAAACGTTATCGGAATTTCGCGGGACTAGCCTTAATGATGTACGATCGTTTACAAATGCTTTTGGCGGGCAGCTACAACCTGTTCTCCCCCGTTTAAAACGTTTACATATGATACCCGGTATATAAATCACCGGGTACCCTTAAATTTTTTATGAAAGACAACTTGCAGATGAATTTTTCTATCGTATCTAAATTTTTTATTAAGAAACTACGGAAGTAACGACAGAAAATCCGGCTTGCACCAAGCTGTTATATATTTGTACTTTCTTTGCTTCGCTGGGCGGCAAAATTGGACTGCGGGCTGGCCCGACTTTTCTTCCCAACATCTCAATCGCCACTTTTGCCAAATATGGCATATCCGGTCCTTCAATGGTCCTCCAAACAGGTAACAACCGATTATGTAACGCCAACGCACCCGCATGATCGCCCGCTTTCACTTTGTTCCACAATTCGATCGTCGCCTCGGGAACGACTGCCAGCATACAAGTGATGGCACCGTCAACTCCCAAGCTAAACGCCGGATACAAAAGATCGTCGATGCCTGTAATAATTGTGACCTGGTCATGCAGCACATGCATCATATCTGCGATCTTATGCATGTCACCGCCGCTTTGTTTGACTCCCTGAACCCAAGGAGCATTGTCGATGATTTCTTTCATGGCATGAACATCAATGGGAACCCAAGGAACCACATTGTAAATTAAAATGGGAAGTTGCGTTGCATTGCCGATTCTTTGAAAATGCTGAACCAATCCGGCAGTACTAGGCGTCCACAAATAGTGAGGTGGCGTCACCTGCAAAGATGTTACGCCTGCTTCCTTGGCAGCTTGTGATTTTCGGATGGCCTCAGATGTCGTATCTGCAATAATTCCGCCGATCACAGGCACTCGATCTCGCACTTGTTCGACAACCGTCTTGCAAAGCGTATACACTTCCTTTTCCGAAAATCCGGCTCCTTCCCCCGTACTTCCGCCAATACAAATCCCGTGAACCCCGGCTTGAATCAGATACTCGGTTTCTTCCTGGATTGCTTTGACATCTAATTCTTCTTCCGCAGTAAATGCTGTGACCATTGGCGGGATTATTCCAAAAGCGTTTAATTTCATGGGAATCACCTCAGATTTAGAAGTTTTTAATGGGTTAGAGCACATCTGCTTCGATCAGTTTGTTTCGGATAAATTCTATTTCCTCATCGGTTGGAGCTTGTATAGGGCTTCTCGTGCGACCCGCGGGTCTTCCTAATTGACGAATGGCTTCTTTTATTTTTCCTTGGAAGTTTGGACCTTGAATCGCTTGATATACAGGCAACAGCCTTTGATGGATTTCTTCCGCTGTTGTAAAATCCCCATTTAAAAAGGCAGTCCACTGTTGAACCAAGAGCTCTGGAACTATGGCTGATGGGGCAACGATGGATCCTTTCGCACCAATCACATAGGTTGGATACAATAAATCATCTACAGCGCTGCTAACCAAAATCCGCTCCCCACATGTCTTGACCATTTGCGCAAGCCCATGAATATCGCCGCCGCTTTGCTTAATGGCAACAATCTGTGGAATTTCTGCTAATTTTTCTAGCTGCTGCGGCGTGATTAAATTATGTGGGACGACGTTATACACGACAATCGGCAAATCCAATTTTTCGCCAATTCGTTGATAGAATTCAAAATTTCCGCTATCACTTGGTTTATTTACATGGTAATGAACCGGCGTGATCATCAGTGCATCCACACCGGTTGACTTGGCGATTTCGGCTGTTCGGATTGCTTCTCTCGTGGAATTCCGAATCACGCCTGCTACTACAGGGATTTTGCCATTGACTTCTTGCACCGCCAATTGACACAGCCGTCCGACTTCATCATCTGACAAAACGGCTCCTTCCCCCGTTGAACCGCCGACACTGATGCCATCGACACCTGTGCTGACAAGATACCGGACTTGCTCGACAAACGTTTTTTCATCGACATCTTCGTCTTCGGTAAACGGTGTTACCGTTGTTGCAATAATTCCCGCCAAACTTACTGTATACATGTAAACCCCTCCCTTTGAGCTTGCTAGTTTTTGAAAATTCCCCTTTTTTAAAAAAGTAATTTAGAAAACTTCCGAATTTTCGTTGCTTAATGTTTCATATAAAACTTGATAAACTTTATAACACAGCCAAGCTCCGCCATCGACCTCACCGACAACTCTCTTCCCGATCCAGCTGGCCCGGCCTGTCTTTGGCAGCATTTCCCGCGTTTGCAGAGCTCCTTGCTCTGCAGCATCTACAGCGGCCCGAAGTGCATCTAAGCCGGAACTTCCAGCTTGCACCTTTTTTGAATAGGCTTGACAAGCAGGAATAAAAGCATCCAACACGGTCCGGTCTCCCAATTCAGCCTCCCCTCGCTTTTTAATTTCTTCAATCATGACTCGTCAACAAATTGATCGGGTTGGTTCAAAATTTTTTTCAAACGGCAATCACCCAATTCTTTTCGAAGTCGGAGAAGTTTCTTTCCCCTCTTTTTGTACCGCATCTAATAGACCTGATTTCGAGATTTCCAGATGCTGCACCATGTGATCCTTTGCCAAATCCGGATTGTGCTCACGAATGTATTTTAGTATCTCATCATGTTGACTGACCGCTTTCATTGCTTCTTTTGGGATCGAAAATACCTTTTTCCGATAATCTGTCAAAAACATTTTGGTCATATTATGGAGGTTTTGCAGCAATGGATTCTGTGCAGCTTCAAAAATCAAATCATGAAACGCCTCATCACCTAATGTGATTTTCAAGGGGTTTCCTTCAATGATGTACTGCACAAAGTCATTGTGGCATTTCTCCAATTTCTGTATTTGTTCATCTGTTCCACGTTGCGCAGCAAGAAACGCTGCGATTGGTTCGATCGCCAATCGCACCTCGATAAGGTGGAAAATTTCCGGTTGATATCGGTTGAACCAATTCAGAAATTCAGACGGTACAAAGCTTTCTTGTTTGATTACGTATGACCCTTTTGTCGGGCGAATCTCAATAATTCCCACAGCCTCAAGAATACGTAAAGCTTCACGAATGGAAGAACGGCTCACTTCCAATATCTGAGCAAGTTCACGCTCATTTGGAAGTTTACCGCTATCGTCAACACCTCCGTTTTTAATAAAATCTTTAATTCTCTCAACCGTTAATTCGACAACTGATTCACGACCTGCCAATGCGAAAGCCCTCATTTCTTCTAAGTCAATTTTAAAATCATCAAGTTATGGTATGACCACGATTGGATATATCTTCATAATACCCCTCCGAATGATTAAGTCAATTTCCAAAAAATAAAGAAAAAATGAATATTATTACATAAATTAAATATAAATACCTAAATTTATTGAATTTTATATGTTTATGGCTTATTTTAGCTAAAAATTAAAACTTGATATTTTTTGTATGCGGTTTCATCATTAGTGATAGTCAGACCATATAAACAAATGCGTCAGAGAGAAAATTTTATCGATGATCAAAGGAAGGTGATCATATCAGCGTATTGCAAGTAAAATAAAATATCCACTGTCCTCCTCATGTGTCAAGAAAGCTCTCAGAATATTGAGATTGGAAGGAGCAAAGAGTATGCATAACATGGCACCACACACAGAAATGGAGTTTACAAACCGCTCGTTAATACGTCCCCGCGGGAAGAATTTACGTTGGGTAATTGTTGCGATCATTACTTTATTATCCATTGCAAACTATCTGGACCGTGGAAATCTCTCAGTGGCTGCTCCTCTTATTATGAAAGATTTACATATAAACGCTGCAGCCATGGGGGTTATACTTTCTTCCTTCGTTTGGCCCTATGCCATTATGAATTTGCCTTCTGGCTGGGCAGTCGATCGATTTGGCGCCAAGATCTTAATGTCGGCCGCCGTCGGCTTTTGGTCTGTGGTAGCTATTGCGACCGGATTCATGAGAACGGTCGGGGCATTTATTATTGCCAGGGTGCTGCTTGGCGTCGGCGAATCCGCAATGTTCCCGGCAGCTATCAAAGCAACCAACGCTTGGTTTCCGCAAAACGAAAAAGGTACAGCTACTAGTATTTTCATTGCCGGAACACAGGTAGGTTTAGCTATATCGCCCATTTTATCAACTGCATTAATGTTAGCTTTTGGTTGGCCGGCCATGTTTGTGATTATCGGGGCATTAGGATTTTTAGTACTGATCGGCTGGATCGCTCTTTATAGGGAGCCTGAGTTACATAAACGATTAAGCCTTGAAGAATTTCAATATATTCAGAGCTATTCCGGTTTAGCAGAAACATCAAATACCAATACCGATACACCAATAACATTTCTGCAATGGTTAAAACTTTTTAGATATTTACCGACTTGGGCTATGATCATTGGAGATTTTGCTTTACAATATTTGTTTTGGTTTTACATTGCATGGTTGCCCACATATCTGGAAAAAACACAACACTTCTCCATATCGAACACAGGACTTGTCGCTTCCCTTCCTTTTATCGCCGGAACACTCGGGGTTTTAATCGGCGGACGCATCTCTGACCGATTTATTGCAAAAGGAATGACACGTTTGGACGGCAGACGGCACACCATCGCTTTAGGTGCTGTGTTAACGGCCGCTGCTCTTCTAATTACAGCATTTGTTCATTCGCCGACAATTGCAGTCACACTACTTACGATCGGCATGTTCACGTACAGCTTATGTTCTGCACCGATATGGGCGTTAGCGACAGATGTCGTAAAAACCAAGAAGTATGTGGCATCCATTGGCAGTATTCAAAACTTTGGCGGATTTTTAGGCGGCGCATTTGCACCGATCATAACGGGAATTCTCGTCGCATCATTAGGTGGATTTACAATCGCTTTACTTGTTACAGGGATTTTGGCTCTTGTTTCCGCCATTATGTATGGGCTTGTTTTAAAAAAGACGATTCCTTTGTAAAAAATCAAGATAACTATCAAAAATAAGATCCTTAAAAAGATCCCTAAAAAACTCTGTGTTTCGATTTTTGGGGATCTTGTATTTTTTATGCATAGAATAAACTTTTTTAATTACAACTTTTAGCCGAGTTGAAAGGCATAACTTTTCATCCAGTTTCAAAAAATTCTGCCAACCATTTCACCTATCCGCATCCTATTCCTCCTGAAAAGTCCCGTTAGTTTCTTTCCCATTCAACGGATTGCAAATTACATCTGTATGATTGTCCTTTCCGTAGTTCCTTGCCCGTTTTTGCGTCTTGACCGCAATCCTTTTGAAATGGATGAAAATAAAAATTTATCGACGAAATTCGACAAAATAAAATGTTGTGCATAACTTTATCCACAATTTCCACAGCAGATTTGGATTGTTTAATTAAGGACCATTAGAGAAATAGATAAATAATGCACAACTTATCAACACGTTAATCACAATTCGTGTGAATAACTAGGTGGCTTGTTTCGTGGACAACCCATTGCTACCATAGAATTATCAGAAAACCTGCTAAAACTAAACTACTGAATTGAAGGTGACAAATATGCAATTATCAAATGATTTACTTTTGGAGGCATACGAGTTATCGGTAGATTTAAAATTGGAAGACAGCTTTATACAATTGCTTTTCGAAGAAATTAAACGACGCGGATTAGATTCAAAGACCTGCAATTAAATGGAATTCACCAAACTACTTTCGACAAATTTCTAGTGCAAGAAAGCCCCTTTATTCTTTCCGCTATGTTAAATAAGGAAAAATAGAAAAATTCCTTTCCAAAATGAAACGGGAAGGAATTTTTTATGCTCATTTAAACACGAATCAAAAGCAACAAAATACCCGCAATAGCTGCCAGCATTCCTCCGGTTGCAAAGGCAACAGAAGGACCGAATGTCTCCCACAGGACACCTGCCAGTATGCTTGCAGGCAAAGCGGCAAGACCCGTAACTGCACTGTATGTACCCATCGCGATGCCCCGTTGTGTTTCTGCAACGATATCTGCAATATATGCCTTTTGTATGCCTTCTGTGGCGGCATAATAGAATCCGTAAACGGCAAATAACACCCAAACCCAAGATGCACGATGTATCATGCCAAATCCAAAATAGATACATGCAAAGATAAAAAATCCGCTGACCAAAACCGGGCGACGCCCGAAACGATCGGAAAGCACTCCCAAAGGTGTAGAAAAGATGCTGCATACGACATTAAACAGCAAATAGGCAAGTGGGATTACACTTGGTGTCATGCCTACATTTTGTGCCCGCAAAACAAGAAATGCGTCGGAAAAGTTGCCAATGGTAAATAACGTTGAGATAAACGTAAACACCATAAACGGTCTCCCTAAACTTTGAAAACCAAATTTCGGCAATCCTCTGGCACTATGTATCTCTTTTTTTTCTTCTGCCAAGAAAAAGACCAAAATAAGAACTGCCAAAACGCCCGGAATTGCAGAAGCCCAAAACACAGCACGATATTTTCCGGGAAATGCGTCGAGAATCCAAAATGCCGCCAATGGTCCTAAAGCCGCACCCAGTGTATCCATGGAACGCCTGAAGCCGAACGCCTTTCCTCTTTCTTCTTTGTTTGTCGCATCTGCCAAAAATGCATCCCTTGGTGCTCCTCGCATTCCTTTGCCAAGACGATCCGCAAAGCGTATGGCAAGGACTTGCCCCCAAGAAGCAGACAATGCAAATAGAGGCTTAACAAGATTGGATACGCCATATCCTGCTATCATCAGCGGCTTGCGTCTTCCAATCCGGTCGGAAAACCATCCGGAAAACAATTTTAAAATACTTGCCGTACTTTCCGCAATTCCTTCAATCAAGCCAACGGTTCCCACTTGCACATGGAGAACAGCCGTTAAAAAAAGCGGCAAAATGGGAACGATCATTTGACTGGAAAGGTCCGTAAACAAACTGACCATTGCAATGAAAAAAATAGCCGAATTCATTCCCAAGATCCTCTTTTTTGGGGATTTTGATTCAGCTCCCATTGTATTACCTGCCTTTCCTTTTTCTTTATAGTGCGTGTTCAAAAAATATAAATTTTAGAGGCCGATAGTAAAATTGCCCCACATATAATAAAAATGACTGTACGTTATATATGAAAGTTCAAATGAAGAAGAAAGGATTTTTTCAGCATTTTCATGCGATTCATATGAAAAAGCGACATCGTAGAAACGATGCCGCTTGCAACCACTTGCGGATTGTCTTGGGAGACGTGAATGGCTGCAAAATTATTGTGTCCCATTTTTTTACATATAAACATGCATTTGCATCCTTAACGATAGTCACCGGTTCCAAGTGGATGACGCGAGTTATCTACTTGCCAGGTATCTATCCTATTTGGCTTGGACCCAATCGATAAACTTCTGCACTACATCGTCCAAGAATGCCAATGTGGGTTCATCAACCAGGCGCCCCGACACATCAAACTTTTGGCCGGCAAAATTTATTAAGGAATCTCCACAAACACAAACCATATAAGTATATTACTTTTTTCACTTACTTTTATCAAGTTATCGAAAGGAATGGGGCAAAGCATCAAGCAAGTCACAGAAAAAAGGCTGCGTATGGCAATGTGCCCAGCAACCTCCGATTCACGTTAGTGTGCTCGACTGCTATCATTTGAATGAATCGATTCCTACACAAAATGTCAGGGAGATGACGTATTGATCTGTAATGAATGTCAACGAAAATTAAGAAAAAAACGTTTAAATGAATATCCCGAAAATTGGTCGTCATTCATGTTTTGCAAACGTTGTGGAGACTCAAGGATTGATTTAAACAGACGAAAACTGAAATCCTTAACGAGAGGAAATTAAGCAAAATTTGCTCGAGTGTGGTAGAGTAATATATGTTCATTTGCTAGAATGACAGAATCGATTGCTTGATTTGCTGAAATATTTAGTGGAAGGTAGGGAATCTTGTGTTTGGATTGATGACTGCATTATTTCTCGTAGCGTTTGGTTCCATTGCAGCTTTAACATTTCGCGCATTTAAAGGCGACATTTAGTTTAGCAAGCCCTTCCTTGCCGGAAGGGCTTTTTACTTTTTTTATTTTATTTTTCAGACAAATCTTTTTTCAACCATTCGATCAATTCCCGCTCACGAGCCTGATTCATTGTTTGGGAGAATTCCGGACTCCATCGATAGAATCCTTCGCCGCTCTTCTGTCCATACTTCCCTTCTTCGACCAAGCGGCGCATCAGGGATAACGAACCCTGTTCCGTACTCAAATCCGGGAAGAGATAACTGGAGATCGAATGAAATACGTCCAATCCACCCATATCTGCCGTCATGAACGGACCGGTGACAGGGAGTCTGCGGCCAATGCTGTAGCGAACTGCCGCATCGATATCTTCCATTGTAGCAACACCTTGTTCCAGAATGTATTGTGCTTCTCGGAATAACGCATACTGCAAGCGGTTTCCGATGGAACCCAAAATATCTTTTTTCAAGACGATCGGTTTTTTGTTCATGCGATTCAATTGTTGCAACGCTCGCTCTACCGTCTGGTCTGACGTTTGTTCGCCTCTTACGATTTCAACAAGGGGAATCAAATGTGCCGGGTTCCAAAAATGAGTGACGACCGTTCTTGCTTTGTGAACCGTATGCAAGGCAATATCTGTCGGACTTAATCCTGATGTATTGCTTGCTAAAATCACATCCGGCGAACACGTGTCATCCAGATTCCGGAACCACTCTTGCTTGAGCGGCAGATTTTCCGGAATTGCTTCAATAATAAATGTAGCGTCTTGTATACACGCTTCCAGGGAAAGCGTAAACGTGACACGAGCGGCCGTTTTTTCTGCTTCTTCTTGCTTTATCACTTCATAGTCCTGCAAAATTCTCAACTTCTCCAACATTCCTTGCTGCCCGCGGGCAATATCCGCCGAGTCACTTCCCCACACGGTTGGTGCAAGCCCCGCCATTGCTGCCGTTAAGGCGATCGAATGCCCCATGGTGCCTGCACCGATGATTGCGAGTGTTTCACTCATTGCCATACTCTCAACTCCTTCTCTTTTTAAATAGCCGTCCAACCGCCGTCTACTTTGATTGTTTCACCTGTAATAAAATTGGCCAAATCGGAAGCAAGGAACAGTACGGCTCCGGTAACATCTGACGGTTGCGCCAATTTGCCCAAAGGAATTCTTTGTATCACATCATTGAAAAATTCCTGATCCTGCAACATCGTTCTTGTCAACTCTGTTTCGATGAATGTGGGCGCAACCGCATTGACTTTGATATTATAGGGAGCCCATTCCACAGATAACGCTTTCGTTAGTTGTACTGCTCCGCCTTTGCTTGAGCAATACGCAGTCCGATTCTTATAGCCTACAAAAGCCATCTGGGAAACGATGTTGATGATTTTCCCACGGCCTTGCGCAATCATATGCTTCCCGGCACGCTGAGCGCAGAAGAAAGTCCCTTTTAGATTGGTATCCAAAATGCGATCCCAATCGTCTTCGGTTACTTCCAATGCAGGCTTTGGAATATTGATTCCGGCATTATTGATTAAAACATCGAGTCCATTCATACAGGCGGCCGCTTCCTCTATCATGTTGGAAATGCTTTCTACTTTTTGCATGTCTGCTATTATATAGAAAGAATCCGGTTGGTATTGTCTCATTTCTTCCACAGCCGTCTGTAAAGCCGTTTCCTCGCGCCCGGTAATGGCCACCTTCGCCCCAAGTCTGGCAAATGCCAGCGCGATATCTCGCCCGATCCCTTTGCTGCCGCCTGTTACAATTACTTTTTGATCCTTCAATTCAGAAAAATAAGTCATGCATTCCCCTCAATTCTTGTAAAGATATTTCTATTGTGAACCAAATTACACAAGTATTCAATGAAGGAAAAAACCCCGGGATCATGCCGGGGCGATTCTGCTATAAATTAGGAATGTATGGTAATTCCTTGTTTTTTATGAAACCGTTCCATCGCCTGTCGATCATCATGTACCCGGTATAAGATCAAGAAGAGGACAGTACATACCAAGGTGACTCCGCCAGCAGTCAAAATCGCTGGTGTAAAGCTTTTGTAATGTTGGAGCACAATTCCCATTAAAAGCGGTGAGAGAATACCGCCGATGTTGCCGATGAAATTTACAAAACCGCTGACAAAACCGGCACCTTTTTTTCCGCCAATTTCAGCCGGGGTTGACCATTGCGGACCTAGGATTCCCATGACAAATGCATATCCCAAGGACATCGCGGTTACAGACATATAAATATTGGAAATCGATGGTGTTATAAAAAGCATGATCGTCCCCAAGATCAAACCAAGCGCAATCACGAGTCTTCGCACATTGACTGAATTAAATCCGGCATTGACCAAACGGCGGACAATCGCACCTGCTCCAAGCACCGTAATCAATCCAAACAGGTACGGTTCCATTGCCAGATACCCCATTTCTTTTAGGGACACATGATATTTTTGCATCAGATACGTTGGATACCAGGTTAAGAACATAAAGTTTACAAAATCAAGACCAAAATTTGATATACCGACTGCCCATAAGGATGGACGTTTCATAAGTTCGAAATATAATCCCTTTGGTGCGGGGCTGTTATCAACTTCTACTTGATCATGTTGGATCCATTCCAACTCATCTTTTGCCACACCCCGATGGTCTTTCGGGTCATCCTTAGCGTAAAAGTAAAAGATAGTGCCTAATAACGCAGCAATTAATCCCGTCAGGATAAATGTCATTTTCCATCCCCATTGAATGAGGATAAATGAAACGATCGGCGGCGCCACTGCAGCACCGATGACGAGTCCAAGATTCTGCAAAGACATCGCTTGTGAATATTCGACCCGTGGGAACCAACGGCTAAGCAATACAGACGCTGCCGGCCATGTAATCGCTTCCCCGATGCCGAAAGGAATACGGAACCAAATCCAAGCCGCATAGGAACCAGCGGTAGTCGTCAGGATCAAAATGATACACCAAACCCACATGCCGTAAAAGTATGTCCGGCGCGGGCGTAACCAGTTGGCAATCATGCCTGCAGGAATTTGAGCAATTGCATACGCCCAGGAAAATGCGCTAAAGATCACGCCAAGTTGTATAGGTGAAAGATGAAATTCTTTTGAAATCACCGGTGCAGCTACGGAAATATTCGTACGATCCAAATAGGAGACCGTACTGATCAAGAACACTAAAAACATGACGACCCAACGAACTCTTGTCGATGTCGTTTTCATTCGTTTACCCCCTTGAAAGTATTTTCTACCATTTGGAAAATCTATACATTCGCTGAGGTTTTTCCATAGCGGCGGACACGCAGCAGCGCTTGTTCTCTATGGCCGGCAAAGTTCTCCAATGCACAGAGACGAGCCGCATACTCACCGATCCTTGCGCTAGCTTCCGGCGTACATTTTTGATAGGTGCAAGTCTTGATAAACTTGCCGACCCAAAGTCCGCCGGTATAACGGGCCGCTCCTTTTGTCGGCAGTGTATGGTTCGTACCGATCACTTTGTCGCCATATGCGACGTTCGTTTCCGGACCAAGAAAGAGCGCACCGAAGTTCGTCATGTTGTTCAAGAAATACTGTGGATCTTTTGTCAATACTTCTACGTGTTCGAACGCCAGTTTATCCGCTTCGGCAACAGCTTCCGCTTCATCTGCCACGAGGAGGATGATGCCGTTTTCTTCCCATGCGACCCGCGCAACATCAGCTGTAGGCAGTGTCTGCAATTGACGCTCAATTTCTTTCAATGTTTCTTGCGCAAGAGTTTCTGATGTGGTGATCAACGCGCCTGGTGATGTGGGTCCGTGCTCTGCCTGGCCAAGGATATCGCAAGCAACCATTTCCGCATCTGCTGTTTCATCGGCGATTACCAAAGTCTCCGTCGGACCAGCCAACAGATCAATGCCCACACGCCCAAACAACTGGCGTTTCGCCTCTGCTACATACGCATTGCCCGGACCTACAATCATGTCAACAGGCGCAATGGTTTCTGTTCCCAATGCCATGGCGGCCATCGCCTGCACACCGCCAAGGATGTAAATTTCATCTGCACCCGCAAATGCCATTGCGCAAACCGTTGCTGCAGGAATTTGTCCGTTGATCGGCGGTGTACAAGCAATGACACGTTTTACGCCTGCCACTTTTGCTGTAAGGACACTCATATGGGCAGATGCGACCATTGGATAGCGTCCGCCTGGGATATAACAACCGACGCTATTTACCGGAATATTCTTATGCCCGAGAGTAACACCTGGCTGCGTTTCTACTTCGATATCCCGGATTGCAGCACGCTGCTCCTCGGCAAAACGGCGAATTTGCGCTTGCGCAAACTTGATATCGTCAATTGTTTCTTCCGGCAGGGACTTGATAATCTCCTGAATCTGTTCTTCTGATAAGCGAAAATTTTCCGGAGACCATCGATCTAGCTTTGCAGATAATTCCCGTACTGCAGCATCACCGTTTTTTGCTACTTGATCAAGGATCGTACGTACCGTTTCATAAACTTGCGCTTCCGATTTTGCGATTTCTTCTTGGCTTTTCCCTTTTTTTAAGAACTTTGCCATGATCGAATCCTCCTTTTTCATTTTGCATACGTATGCAATTGTGAGTAAAATTTTTGTCCGATAGTTGTTAACTGTAGTTTCACTGCTTTCGCATGTAGTAATACATGTAGTAATACGTGTTTTACAGTTTCAAAAATCTTCTCTTTGTTTCCTTTCCAAAACCTTTGCATACGTATGCAATTTTTCGATTTTTCTAAGAGGCATTCAAAAATACCTCTTTCACATTTTGTTGCAAATTCCGCAAACGCATTCATAGATTTGATTGAAAAAAGAGGCTTATGACCTCTATACCGGAAATAATAATACATGTTCGAAATTCTGTCAAACATTTCGTTGCCTTATGCGTCGCCTTACGTTGTTCGCAATTGCACGGAATTCCGCGCAATCAGTCCTCCTTGTATCAAGCGATGTTGTGGCTCTTGTGCAGAATCATCGATTTCTTGTATGAGAATATCGATCGCCGCTTGGATCATAAAATCGACAGGCTGTTGCCAGGTAGTAAGGGAATACGGCGGCCACGCGGACATACCGATATCATCGAAGCCGATAATCGATACATCGTCCGGAACTTTGATACCCAATTGTTTAGCCGCATCAAGAGCGCCTAAAGCCATAATATCATTGGCGCAAAAAATTCCATCCGGCCGCTGCTCCATTTGCAACAGCCGCACTGCAGCCGCATACCCGCCATGATACGTATACTCCCCAAACTCCAACAGGGGTTCCAGATCTTTTTGCCGCAATGCTTCCCGAAACCCTTTTTCCCGATCTTTGCTCGTCGATGTATTGCGTTTGCCGGCAATAAAAGCGAGTCTTTGATGCCCGGTATTTAGGAAATGCTCCCCAATTTTGGTACCGCCGAGAATGTTGTCACAGCAAACAATGCTGCACGGGCAATCTTCTATATAGCGATTAAATAATACGACCGGTATGTCATTTTCTAAAAAACGGGTGACGACAGAAGATGAAAGCAGCGCATCTGTAATGATTACACCATCGACGTTATATTCGAGAAATTGTGATACTTCTTCGCCTTGTATATCTGTCGTATCCGTATTGACAAATAAAACATGATACCCTTTTGTTCGCAAACCATACGAGAATTTGCCAAGTATCTCCGCGTAAAAAGGATTTTTCACATCGCCCATTGCAATCCCGATCATATTTGTCTTCTGCGTGATCAATCCCCTGGCGATGGCGTTCGGATGATATCCCAATTCGTTTGCTGCTTGCAACACTCGTCGGCGTGTTTTCTCGGAAACATTCGCACCTGGTGTAAATACCCGGGAGACGGTCGATTGGGAAACTCCGCTGAATTTGGCAACATCGGAAGCGTTTATGTTCTTTTTCCTCATCCTGCTTTGCGGAACCCTCCTTCGATTCTCTTACTGGAAGATGCTGAAATAGCATTGTCTGCTTTTAAATCGACTTATGGTAGAATCGATTGCACCGTTCCTATCTCCCAAGAATTATATCACAGGGAAAATTGTTTTTTTAAACAGATCCAGGAATCGATGCATTTCCCGCAAAAACACATCGTAAACCGAAATAAACGACCGTTTCCCTGAAAAAATCAATGCTGCTACGATTTGAAAAATTAAATAAATTCATCAATACTTGAAATAGTATACTTGTAAGCCTTTTCCTAACAATTTTCTCCAAAATTTGAAAGGAGCACCTCAATGACAACCCGATCTCAGGAACAGTTGCTTGTTTACGGCCATTTCATCAATGGAAATTGGATCGATCCAAATGAAACGTTTGCAGTTTTAGATAAATACAATGGAAACGAGATTGCGCGTATTGGAATCGCTTCCAGGCAAGCAGTCGATGATGCGATATCCAATGCGCTGCAAACGTTTCAAACGAAAACATTGACACCCGTGCAGCGTTATGAAATTTTAATGCGGGCTGCTGAAATTTTTAAAGAACGAAAAGAAGAACTGGCATTGACAATGGTGCAGGAAGTCGGAAAAGTATTAAAAGATGCCCGTGGCGAGATTGACCGGGGAATCCAGACGTTCATCGCTGCAGCAGAAGAAGCCAAACGGATTGCCGGCAAAGGAATTCCCCTTGGGCAACCGGGCAGCGAAAACAAAATGGCATTTACCATCCGCGTTCCTGTCGGAGTCATCGGTGCCATCACACCTTTCAATTTCCCGTTTAACCTCGTGGCGCACAAAGTTGCTCCAGCGATTGCGGCAGGCAATACAATCGTTTTAAAACCGGCGGAATTAACGCCTTTGTCCGCATGCAAAATGGTTGAAATCCTGACAGAGGCAGGTCTTCCGGCCGGATTTCTCAACGTTGTAAACGGCTTTGGCCATGAAACCGGCCAATATTTGTTGGAGGACGATCGGATTGCCATGTTTACATTTACCGGCAGCCCCAAAGTTGGCCGTCATATTAAAAGTACAACGGGGATTCGGAAAGTTACTTTGGAATTAGGAAACAATTCACCGAATATCGTTCATAAGGATGTAAAGGATCTTGACCAGGCGGTTGATCTGTGTGTCACCCGCGGCTATATCAATGCCGGACAAGCTTGTATTTCCGTGCAGCGCATCTATGTCCATCAAGATATATTTGATGTGTTTGCAGAAAAGGCAGTGCAAAGAACGCAAGCATTGAATGTCGGCAATCCGGCGGATCCTACGATGGATGTAGGTCCCATGATTTCTGAAAAAGAAGCAAAACGTGCGGAAGAATGGATCGTTGAGGCTGTGCAGCAAGGAGCGAAAGTTGCTTGTGGCGGAAAACGGGAAGGTTCCATTTTGTATCCAACCGTTTTGGTCGATGTGGAGCCGCAAATGAAAGTCGTATGTGAAGAAGTGTTTGCACCTGTCATTACGCTCATACCTTACAGCGACATCGAGGAAGCATTCCGGATGGCAAACGAAACACGCTTCGGCCTGCAAGTCGGTCTCTTTACATCCGATCTGCAATTGGCCATGCGGGCAACCCGGGAACTGCAGTTCGGCGGCGTGATCATCAACGATGTTTCCAGTTATCGCGCGGACGTCATGCCATATGGCGGAGTGAAGGACAGCGGCATCGGAAAAGAGGGTCCGCATGCCGCGATCGAAGAAATGACGGACGAACGCATTGTCGTCATCAATCTGTAGGAGGTTTTAACACATGCGCAATACTTGGGAATTTTTCTCGACGCAGCAAATCGTATTCGGCAATGGCGCCGTCCACCGCTTGCCGGCGATTATCGCCAAATTCAAAGCGAAACGAATCTTTTTGATTACAGACCCTGGAATCAAACATGCAGGGATTGCCGATCGGATCCTTTCCATTTTAAAAAGCCGTGATCTGGAAGTTGCCGTATACGATCAAGCGATTCCAGAACCGCCTGTGCAGACTGCGCTGGATTGTTACGAATTTGCCAAATCCCGAATGGATACGGATCTCATCATCGGTCTCGGCGGCGGCAGCAGCATCGATCTGGCGAAAGTAACGGCGTTGTTGATGGCATACGGCGGGCATCCAACCGAGTATTTCGGAGAAAATAAGGTACCAGGTCCCATCGCGCCGTTGATCGCCATCCCGACAACAGCGGGCACCGGTTCGGAAGTCACATCTGTTTCTGTGCTTGCAGACACCGCAAACAACCTGAAAGTCGGCATATCCGACAACTATTTGCGGCCGGCAGTGGCTTTGTTGGATCCGGAATTGACAGTCGGATTGCCGCCATATGTGACCGCTTGTTCCGGAATCGATGCATTGGCGCATGCCGTTGAAGCATATACCGCGAAGAGTTATCCATACATCCAGGCAGAAGGAGATATCCTTTTCCAGGGAGCGCTTCCAATCAGCGATGCATTGGCGCTTGAAGCGATCGAATTGGTCGCAAAAAATTTGACATTGGCAGTACAACAAGGAAGCAACCTGGAAGCCAGAAAAAACATGTTGTTAGCCAGCCTCCTCGCCGGCATGGCGTTTTCCAATGCCGGAACTGCTCTTGCACACGCCCTCGCCTATCCGATCGGCGGCTTATGCAAGTCTCCGCATGGAGAATTGACAGGCTTATTGCTGCCGTATGTGATGGAATACAATGCTGCAGTAGAAACGGAGAAAATGATCAAAATCGCCCGTGCGTTTGATGTGCAATTGAACGGATTGGATCGCCATGATGCAGCGCTTTCTGCATCTCAAGCAGTTCTTCGGCTTGTAGAAGAAATCGGATTGCCGACACGCATTTCACAAATTGGCATACAAGAAGCGGCGATTCCGGAAATCGCTGAAAAAACGTTGGGAATCTCCCGCCTCGTCCGGAACAACCCGCGTGTGCCGACGCAAAAAGGGTTGGAAGAACTGTTGCGAAGAGCTTTTTAAAAGCAAACGATAGTATAAATCAAGTATTAAGCAAGTATATAGCAAAAAAGCATCCTACTTTTCCATGTGAATAGTAGGATGCTTCTTTTTTATGCCTGCTTGCCACTGCGAGCTACTTTCGGTACAGTTCCACGATGTACACATTTACCCGTGTGATGCAACTGTTTTTGCAGAAGGAGTGTTTGCTCCCGTATTTGCGTCCTGACTTGTCCCTGCATTATCAGTCAATGAATTTTTAGAAGCAGACTGTACAGACGGATTGGTTTTATTTGTATTCAGGGATCCTGATCCGTTTGTTTGCTTGGCGGAAGACGTTGGCATATTTGAACCTTGGGCAACTGTACCGCCTGAAGTTCCAGTTGCTGTTCTCGTCCCCGCAGCACTCGAATTTGACGATGCAGCAGGGGTTGCTTGATTCATTTTTGTTGCGGGAGATGTGGCTCCTTGCGTTGTTGCTTGCGAGCCATTCGTCGCCGGGCCGTTCGAACCCGAATCATTCGATACGGATATGGACACTGAATCGTTATTCGATGCTGAGCCATTATTCGGCACTGACCCATTCGCAAATGGATTCTTCACGCTTGCTCCACTTGCTGCCGCATCATTCGATGCGGGTGTTGCATTCGCTGGTTTTGAAACATCATTTGTTGACGGCTGTGGTGCTGCAGCAGGCACAGCCTGCGCTGCCGCCGTTTGTGCCGAATTGCCGCTATACATATTCCAGTAGGATTGTTCCGCGGCTGAAGCTGTTACCGTATCATGCATTCCCAGTGCCTGGTGTACGAATTCGCGCGTTGCCAAAACATTCGGAATCAGAACATCGCCGCCTTGGGGCAAATATCGCTGCAGGATATCATTCATTGGCGGAACTTGCGCCAGCTTCATGTTGGAAATGTTGAGGCCATGCACAAGATACGCGATTTTCAGCATGTCGCTTCCGTTCATATTTGTTTGCACATAAGGAGCAAGTGCGTCCAGCATCTGCGGCAACTTCAAAAGACCGATCGTAGACTCCGATTTGACTGCCAATGCTTTCAAAAACTCCCGTTGGCGTTTTGTACGATTAAAATCTCCCATGGCGTCATGGCGAAATCTTACATAGTTCAACGCTTGTGTTCCATCAAGATGCTGTTCTCCCTTTTTCAAATGAATGCTTGTTCCATCTGTAGGGTCGTCGTAATTCATGTTTTCGTCGACATTGATATCAACGCCGCCCAGAATATCAACCATTTTTTTAAATCCTGCAAAGTTGGTTTCCACATAATAATTGATCGGGATATCCAGAAAATTTTCTACCGTCTTTACCGCCAATTGGGGACCGCCAATCAAATTGCCGGCATTGATTTTTTCATATCCATTGCCGGGGATTTTCCACCATGTATCACGCATGACAGAAAACATCTGCGCTTGTTT
The DNA here is from genome assembly GCF_022818495.1 of Fodinisporobacter ferrooxydans. Classification (GTDB taxonomy): domain Bacteria; phylum Bacillota; class Bacilli; order Tumebacillales; family MYW30-H2; genus Fodinisporobacter; species Fodinisporobacter ferrooxydans. Next base: position 4,378,851 of record NZ_CP089291.1, read on the forward strand.
CGTTTTCGGATCGACACTTAACACGATCATCGAATCCGAATTGGCCGCCTTTTCTCCAGGTCTTGCATCGCCGCCAATCAGTAAAATATTGACTCTCCCACCTGTCCAGGTTTCCGTTGCTCCATGTGCCGACGATTTCACTTGAATTGCTTTGGTAAAACGATACACATGGTACCCATAATATCCAACAATGCCAAGTATAGCCAAGCTCAAGACGGAAACAATCTTTACAGCCAATTTCTTTTTCATAGCGGATCCTTTCCTTGTTCGTTTTATGCAACTCAACAGTTCCTACTCAACAGTTCCTATAGTTCCAAAATTCCATTAGAATTTCATTAGAATTTTCATTAGAATTTCATTAGAACACTTCCGCTGCATCCTGTATGTGCCCAAAAACAAACCTGTCATTATTCCGTTAATAATGAATGCAGCTTGTAAAATACAAATCCAACAACCATCGAGTCATCAATATACCCATACGGCAAAAGATAATCAGGAATCAAATCAATGGGTGAAATAAAATATAATATCGCAACCGCCAGCCATGCCCGATCTTGAACGGAAACGCTTTTGCCAAAAAGGAAACAATGATACATGATCTTAAGCCGCTCTAACATTTCACCAAAACCGCGCACCTGAGCCAATTTGCTTAAAAATCCGTCTTTTACTTGTGTCGAAACGTCATGGGACAAACAAGACCGATACAACTTTGTCAGGATTTGATAGAGCAAACGATAGTCGATTTCCGGCTCCGTAATCGGCTCCTTTGCACCATCTTCATTCGACACACGATCTACCGATTCATAAAATAAAAGGGCGGTCGCAGGATCATTGTTGGTGGAGTATTCCTGCAAGAGTCGATAGGCTTCCAAAAGCGACGGTGCTTCCAACGCTTGCGCAAGCAGTTCCGCCTCCGCGGCGGAAGGCATTTTCTTCCCGGTCATAATGCGGGAGAGTGCTGTTTTGTTTGTGGTAATTCTTCCATGTTGATTGATAAAGTCTACAAGTTCTTCTGCTGTCATGTTTTTTTGCTGCAAGAGTTCACGGATACAAGAACCATATCGTTCCCATTCATTCACAATTCATCACCATCTACTACTATAGCATGAAATCGTTTCGTATTTAATTGAAATAATTTCATAATACATACAAAATTATCTTGACACTGTTCCCTTCTACGTGATATGGTTGCTCTGGAAAAATTAGTTCTTGTTAGGTGAGGCTTCTATACAAATACACGCCACTACCCAGAAACGTCGAAAGACGCCAATGGGTTGAACAGGTATTGCCGGATTAAGGCTTTACTTAATGTGGCTAAGCGAAAGCTTGACGTTGTGTAGTGCCAAAGCTCAACTAGGGGGATGTTCAATATCGCTGCATATTTTTTATGCTTCCGTGATTCGTCATGTCCCCCTGAGATTGTTCAGGGGTTTTTTTGTTTATCATGTGTTCGCTTTATACTGTTTTTGGAAATGATGGATAGCAGGACTTCATGAAATAAATTAGGGAGGGTACATTATAGTCAATTGTAGGAGGATGTGAACATGAAATTTGGCACGACATTTTATTTGAGCAGAGTTGTCGGCAATACCATTTATACAAATGATCAAAAACCAATTGGCAAATTGTTGGATATGATTGTTGATCTGGATTCCAGACGTCCCAAAGTTATCGCAATAAAAATCAAGAATAACGGCAGCATTCGGATCATCGATTTTTCAAACGTTTCGATCACAAAGAAGAATCAACAGTACCACATTCAATGCACTGCTTTGCATGACATGGAGCTTAGTAAGCTTCACACACTTTTTCTTGTAAAACATGTGCTGGATAAACAAATTGTGGACATGTATGGCAGAAAGGTTGTCAGGGTAAACGACTTGCGACTTGTCGTATTGTCAAATGGTACGTATACGGTCGCGGTCGATGTAGGATTTGAAGGTTTTTTACGCAGGCTTGGCGTGGCCAAGCCACTGAAAGAGTTGTTGAAACCATTTCGAATTACCGTTCCCAGCAACTTATTGCTGTGGGATGAGGTCGAAGCGATCGATTTTACAAATCGGGGAATCAAGCTCTCAAAAAGCTATGCCAAATTGTCCACTCTGCATCCTTCTGACTTGGCCGACATTTTAGAAGATTTGGATCGCTCCTCGCAACTCGCCATCTTCTCTTCCTTGGACGATGAGAAAGCGGCAGACGTGCTGGAAGAATTGGAAACGGAAGTACAAGTAAACGTACTGGAAAGCCTGTCTGTCGAAAAGGCAGCAGATATGCTGGAGAAAATGCCCGCCGATGAAGTTGCAGATATTTTGGAGGAGCTTGAAGCGGAGCGAGCAAACAAGATCTTAATCGAGATGGAAAAAGAAGCGTCTGCTGAAGTTCGAGAACTCATGGGATATCCCGAAAAGAGTGTCGGAAGTTTAATGACAACCGATTTTATCTCGTTTCATGAGACGATTACAGTACAGGAAGTGTTTGCTGAACTTAGAAGGATAAAGCCTGAACCAGACAGCGTGTATTATTTGTACGTGGTCGATCATGATGGCCGGCTCGCAGCGAATGTTTCCTTGCGGGACTTGGTGGTTGCCGAACCGGAACAACCTTTGCACAGGATTATGAATCGTGACGTGATTTCCGTATATGACGACGACGACATGGACGAAATCGTCGAGAGGATCTCAAAATACAACTTGCTTGCGATTCCTGTCATCGATCGGACAAAAGTACTTGTTGGAACAGTCATCATCAATGACGTGTTTTATGATTTCATCAAATCGAAACGGAGAAAATAGCCGGGAAGGAGGGACTGGCATGAGAAAAAACCATAGCATGTGGTCAAAAATTCTGACTTTTATGGCCCTTCTTGGCCCTGGCATTATTACCGGAAGCGTGGATAATGATGCCGGCGGAATCACCACGTATTCGGCTGCAGGCGCCATGTACGGGTATAATATGATTTGGACATTGATCCCGGCTTTTATCGTTCTTTTAATTGTGCAGGAAATGAACGCAAGGATGGGGATTGTCACAGGAAAAGGCCTTGCCGACCTGATCCGGGAAAATGCGGGCGTAAAAGTAACATTTTTTATTTTTATCGGCCTGTTATTTGCCGACATCAGCAATACAATGACAGAGTTCGCCGGAGTTGCGGGAAGTATGGAGGTATTTGGAGTCAGCAAATATATCGCCATCCCGCTCACTGCCATCGGCGTTTGGCTGCTTGTGGTGAAAGGCAATTATCAATTTGCGGAAAAAATATTTTTGATTTTCAGTGTTGCACTGCTGTCCTATATTTTCTCTGCATTAATGGGAAAGCCTCATTGGTCGGAAATTGGTTCCGCTGTGATTCATCCACATGTACCGGTGAACTTTGATTCCATTTCGATGGTGATCGGATTAGTGGGAACAACGATTGCCCCGTGGATGCAGTTTTACATGCAATCGGCAGTGATCGAAAAAGGATTGACTCCCGAGGATTATAAATACACCATATGGGATATTGTAGTTGGCTGTATTGCAACGGTTGTTGTAGCTTTCTTTATCATGGTTGCATGCGGCTCCACTCTTTTTGTCAATGGCCATGGTACACAGATTAATGATGCAAAAGATGCCGCTGTCGCTTTGAAACCATTCGCTGGTGCAATGGCCTCGCAAGTGTTTGCTTTTGGCCTCTTTATTGCTTCCATATTTTCAGCAACCATTTTGCCTGTTGCCACTGCATTCTATGTTTGTGAAGCGTTCGGTTTTGAAGCGGGAATCGAAAAAAAATGGAAAGAAGCGCCTCAATTCTATATTTTGTATACCATTATTTTGATTCTTTCCGCAAGCATCATACTGATCCCAAATGCGCCGCTGATTGCCATTACTTTGTGGTCGCAAAGAATCAATGGGATCCTTTTGCCGATCGTATTAATATGTATGATGCTTTTGGTGAACAACAAAGAGATTATGGGCAAATTTACAAACAAGAAGTGGAACAATATCATCGGCTGGTTCACCATTTTTATTTTGGTTGTCTTATCGCTCGTCCTCGTTGTGTTATCTATTTTTTAGAGAAGAAAATCCCCATTCACACCATACAGGGTTGAACGGGGATTTTTTTATAGACTCATACATCAACATTCAGCCGCTTTCGCTTTGTACGCTTGCGCTTTTTCCATAATACTGTCATAATTCCCGGTTTTCAACGCTTCTCTCGTCAAATCACCGCCAATTCCAACGGCGATAGCGCCTGCCGCAAACCATTCCTGTATGTTTTCCAGATTGACGCCGCCAGTGGGCATCAGGCTCGCTTGCGGAATCGGGCCTTTGATGGCGGAGATCATCTTCGGGCCTGCCATCTCTCCCGGAAACAACTTGATGATATCGGCGCCGCTTTCTAATGCTGCCACCACATCTTTGATTGTCATCACTCCCGGCATCACAGGCACTTGATAGCGATGGCAAACTTTTATGACTTCCTCATTCAAGTATGGTGTTACGACAAACTGCGCTCCGGCAAGAATGGCCAGCCTCGCCGTCTCAGCATCCAATACTGTGCCTGCTCCAATCACTACTTCATCGTCGTCCGCATACTGCTCTGCCAATCTCTCAATGCAACGGAGCGCTTGCGGGACTGTAAACGTAATCTCAATCGCCTTGACCCCGCCTTGGATGCAGGAATTCGCAAACTGTTCCACCTGCTCTGCAGAATTCCCCCGCAATACGGCGACAACCTTCTGATTGGCAATCTGATTCAAAACATGCCATTTTTTCACGTTGGCTGCAACTCCTTATCATTTCAACGCTTAACGTTCCACTTCGGATCCTCGTGTGCCCATAAATGTTGCAAGTTCCTCAAATGTCGGCAATCCTTCCATATCCCCATGGAATGTGACACAGCGAGCGCCAACGGCATTTGCCGCGTTTGCCGCTTTGTCCAAACTCAAGCCGCGCAGGACGGAAGACAAAAATCCTGCCGCAAATCCATCGCCGGCGCCAACCGTATCGACCACTCGGGCAACGGTATATCCGGGGATCGGAGTACCATGACCATTTTCAAACAGCATGCACCCTTCTTCCCCCAGCTTGACAACGGTACAGGGCACACCCATTTCGATGATGCGTTTTATCCATTGTTCCCGCTCATCTGTGTCAAACAGCAGTTTCAACTCTTCTTCACCAGGTAAAAAGTAATCGCAACGCGATGCGATTTCGAAAAGAACCTTGCGCGCCGCTTCGATTGACCACAGCTTCAGGCGAATGTTCGGATCAAAACTGACCTTTGTCCCGTTGCGTTTGGCCATTTCCAGTGCCGCAAAGACTGTTTCCCGACAGCCGTCGCTAAGCGCAGGCGTGATCCCGGTAATATGAAGGATTTTTGCTTCGGCAATGTAGGATTCATCCAAATCCCGAGGACTCATTTGGCTAAATGCCGAACCTCTGCGGTAATAATAGACATTCGGATTGCCTGTTGCTTTCAGCTCTTTCAACATGAGCGCAGTTGGATAGGACGGGTCAAATACCACCCTGGATGTATCCACACCTTCCCCACGTATTTTTTTTAGCATATACATGCCAAAAGGGTCTTTTCCCAAACGGCTGAACCAGCCTACGGAAGCCCCAAGTCTTGCCGCCCCAATGGCAAAATTGGACTCGGCTCCCCCCATGGAGCGTATAAACACGCCCGCATCCTCAAGTGCGCCAATGTTCGGCGGCGTCAGCAATACCATGCTTTCTCCAAATGTAATCAGTTCTGGCATATGATTCACACTTCCTTACGTTTGTTACAGGTTTACGTTTATTACAAAATGACGCCATCTTTAAAAATCGCGATTTCCCGATATCCATTTTTTTCGTTGTTTGTAACTCTTTCACCGGATGCCACTTGCAAGACATATTCTAAGAAGTCCGCTTTCAATTGATTCATGGAAACTCCATCAATAAGCTGTCCGGCATTAAAGTCGATCCAATTGGGTTTTCTTTCATATAACGCCGTGTTTGTGGAGATTTTGACAGTCGGGACAGGGCCGCCAAAAGGAGTTCCGCGACCGGTTGTAAATAACACAATGTGCGCACCTGCTGCCGTCAGGGCAGTTACCGAGACCAAATCATTTCCCGGCGCTTGCAGCAAATTCAACCCCTGTTTTTGTACGCGTTTGCCGTAGGAAGTCACATCGACGACTTGACTCGTTCCGCCCTTTTGTGTACAGCCTAGAGATTTTTCTTCTAATGTGGTGATGCCGCCTTCTTTATTTCCGGGTGACGGATTTTCATACACTTCCTGTCCATGCGACAGAAAGTATTCCTTAAACCCGTTGATTAACTGAACGGTATCTTCGAATACGGTTTCGGTTGCCGCACGGTTCATCAGAATCGTTTCCGCGCCGAACATCTCTGGCACTTCCGTTAAAATCGTCGTACCTCCATGACTTACAAGCAGATCGGAGAATGCGCCAACCAAAGGATTTGCCGTAATGCCTGAAAATCCATCCGACCCGCCGCATTTTAAACCGACTTTCAGTTTGCTGACGGGAACGGGTTGTCTGGAAAATGTCTCTGCGTATGCGACCAATTCCTCCATCTGTGCCAGAGCGGCTTCGATCTCATCTTGCTCACTTTGTGCGGAGAGGAACTTCACCCGTCTAGGATCATATGCTCCTAACACTTTTTTAAATTCGGCGATATGGTTATTCTCGCATCCCAAGCCGATCACGAGAATTCCGGCGGCATTCGGATGATTGACCAAGCTTGAAAGAATCAATTGCGTATGCTTTAAGTCGTCACCTAATTGGGAGCAGCCAAACGGGTGTGGAAAATGATACACGCCATCGAAAGAACGATCCTTGAATTGTTGATTCGCCATGCGTACAACGGCTTCACATGTTTTATTGATGCAGCCGACCGTATTGATGACCCAAATCTCGTTTCGAATTCCGACTTCTCCATTGTCTCGCACAAACCCCATAAACGTTCTTGGATTGATTGGAGAATCGGATTGTGCAGATGCCTGAGCCGGAGCAGACTCATAGGTATACTCCAGCACGCCTTTTAATCCGCTTTTCAGATTCTGCACATGAACCCAGGATCCCGGCATAATTCGTTGCAGAGATTTCCCGATGGAATACCCATATTTGATGACATCTTCGCCATTTGGAATCTCGCGAATCGCCATTTTATGTCCTTTGGGAATATTCTCTAATACTTCAATTTCGACGTTGTTAAAATGAATGTTTTCACCCATTGAAACATCCCGCAAAGCTACAAACACGTTATCCGATGGATGTATTTGAATAAAATCTTGATTCATAATTTCGCACCTTCATTACAAAATTAACATGTCTGGCCGTTTTATGCCAATATTGTTTACTTGAATTCATAGACGGAATCGATCAGATTTCCTATAAAACAGCAGCGATATCAATGCCACCGTTTGCGATATGTTCCAGATGTGACAGAACAGCTTCTTTTAATCCGGGAATCGCTAGTAAATCCATATCCCATAACGTTTCATTTGATAAAACTTTATCAACCAGTACGATCATGTTTTCACTATCGTTCCATGTATCATAAAAAAATTGCTGAACCTCTTTATTATCGCGGATCAAATATTCTCCTTGAATACAATTCCCTGTGAATTGTCCATCCTCCGCTCGAACACTTTTATAAAAATAGATCAGGGAAGCCAAAGAGTACGCAATCGCGGCCGGTATGTCAGCAAACTTTTCTACATATTGAACAAGTGTGGGCAAGAGTCGTGTTTTAAACTTCGCTATGCTATTCAACGATATATCAAGCAAGTGATGTGGATTAAACGGGTTTCTAAAGCGATCGAGGACAGATGCGGCAAACTCGTTTTTCGTGCCGTCCGCGAACTGCAGGACAGGTAAAATCTCCTCATACATTCCCTTTTTTACAAATGCCTCGAAGTTTGGATCGCTCATCACCTCTTGGACTGTCTCTTTGCCGCTTAGAAACCCTGCCGGACAGATCAAAGTATGTGCTCCATTTAAAATTTTCACTTTCAATTCACGAAATGGCGTAACATCTCCCCAATGCACATGTAAACCGACTTTGTGGAAGGGGAGTTTTTCTTGTATCCCATCATTTCCATCAAGCACAAATAAATGATACGGTTCACCGGCCGTCAGCAACTCATCCTCGTAGCCAAGTTCCTCTTGAAACGTTTCCGGATTATTTCGAGGAAACCCTGTCACAATACGATCCACCAATGTATTGCAGAAAAAATTATGGTCGACTACCCATTCCTTAAAACGACCCGGCAGCTTCCAATCTTCGGCAATTGCAAGCACCAAATCCCTTAGAACGTCCCCATTATCTTCAACGAGTTCACACGGGATAATGAACCAGCCCATGCTGGGATTCCCATTGCATACTTGAAATCTATGAAACATGCAAGCGGTAAGTTTCGCTGGAAATGAAACGGGAGATTGATCCGCATAAAAATTTTCTTGCATATACTTCAAACCTGATTCTGTAGTATTGGAAACTACCACTTCGATATTCGGGTCTGCGGCCGCATCCAAAACCTTTCCCCAATCTGCATATGGATTGATTCCACGAGAAATGGAAGAGACGACTTCTCTTGTATCGACGACTTCCCCATTCTGTATTCCGCGTAAAGCGACTGTGTAAAGTCCATCTTGTGCATTTAGTTTTGGCACAACCTTCCCATGCGGGGTCGGCTGCACTGCAACAATTCTGCCATTGAATACTTGATTTTTATTTAATTCATGGATCATCCAATCCACAAATCCTCGCAAAAAATTCCCTTCGCCAAACTGCAGAACTTTTTCCGGAAGGCTTAGATAATCTACATTCGAAGAGAGAAGTTGGCCGGCAACAGCTAACTCCCGATTCAACCTGTCCATGACATTTCCTCCAACTCCCGATTTTTCCACATTGAATCTGCCCGTTCCATCGATCTCCTGCACATGGATCAATGTACAAATAAATGTGGCAAAGCCATCGTAATCCCTGGGATATAGGTAATCCCAAGCAAAACAATCAATAAAATTCCCAAGAGCGGCAGCATCGCCTTAAAGCTTTGTTCCATGGAAATTCCGCCAATCGAGCAACCGACAAAAGGTTCGCTTCCGACCGGAGGGTGCAGCAAGCCAATCCCGAGATTTAACATGAGGATGATCCCAAACTGTACTTAATGATCAATGCCGTTGTCAAACTCAAAAGGCCCTGAATAATGACGGAACGCCATTTTTCTTTTGGAATCGATTCTCCTTTTGGAAAATTCCGTTTAACCGCGATCACATAACTCGCGATCATCAATGCCAAACAAAGCACCACGCCTGGAATAATCCCAGCCATAAAGAGAGCGCTGATGGAAACGCCGCCTGCTGCCAATGAATACAAAATCAGATTGTGACTTGGCGGTACGATCACACCTTGAATGGATGCCGTACACGTTACAGCCACCGAGTAATCTTTGGCATATCCTTTTTTCTCCATCATTGGAATCATAATCGAACCGATGGATGATGCATCGGCAACCGCCGATCCGGTGATTCCGCCAAAGAACATGCATGTCACCACGTTTTCATTTAAACCCCTCCTGAAATTCATACACCTGAATTCGCTTTCAGTTTTCATTAAAAAAAATAACAACGTTTTCATTTATGATTCTATAGTATTCATAAAATTTTATCAACATCCATTTTTATGATTTATTTTTTTATAGAAAACGTTTAAAATATATAGTATGAAAACGCTATTTTATTTATTTATGAAAACGTTTAAATGAAATAAAGTCAAGATGTATTCAATGGTTGGAGGAAATAAATAAATGAACGTGACGATCAAGGACATCGCTCGAATGGCCGGCGTTAGTTATTCCACTGTTTCAAAAGCATTAAACGATAGTCCGCTTGTAAAAGAAAAGACAAAATCAAAGATTTTAAATATTGCAACACAATTAGGCTATCAACCAAATTTTGCAGCACAAAGCTTAGTCTCGAAAAAAAGCAATACGATCGGTGTTCTTTGGCCTACAGTGGAACGATTGGCGCTCTCGACACTTGCAACCCAAATCAATTCCAAACTTGAACAACATTCATACTCGATGATCCTTTCCATTAATCCAATTGATTCCGCCATTAAACTTTTTAATCGCTTTCAAGTGGATGCTATTCTCTTGTTCGATGAGGAACAACCGGAACAAAATACAGAAGTAACGTCATCCGTTGTACCAATTCTCTGTTACGGAGAATTAGGAGCTTCAAAATTCCCTACCATTACGGTAGACCGCAGACAGGCAATTCTCAAGGCCGTTCAATATCTTACAAATTTAGGACATCGTCGAATTTCGTATATCGGAGACTTGTCCCGCAAGATCAATCAACAAGAGAAATATATCGGATTCATGGAGGGGATTATGAAATACGGCTTGCTATCACACCCGCAAATGGCAACAGATTCACTAGGGTTAAGTTGGCAAGCAGGCTATCAAGCTGCAAAATCTTTACTTGAATCAGAATACCACCCAACTGCTGTCATCAGCGGAAGTTATGATCTAACCGTTGGAATTATCCGGGCGATCCATGAAGCGAAACTGCAAATTCCGAATGATATTTCATTAATTAGTTATGACAACATTCCGCAAATGGAGAATCTGGAGATTCCTGTAACGGCAGTCGGTGCGCCAATTGAGAAGATTTCTGACAGTATTGTGGAATCATTGCTAACCATAATTGAACATCAAAACTTAGATGCGAAAAAGAGTTTTGTAGAAAGCGAGCTTTTTGAGCGCTCTTCCTGCTGCCCGCCAAAAGGTTTTTGAGGAAATTGTTTTTGGCATATTTATCCGCCATAAACCGCAAAACAGGTAATTGCCTGATAAAGCCGATTTTTCCTTAATCAAGGAACGATCGGCTTTCTTAGCCCCTCATAAAACGGCCAGGATGATCGATGACCGCTACAATGTTACTCTGGAAGAAAACGAAAAAATATTGAAGAAATACTTTCCTGAAAGTATCGATGGATCCTTAAAAACCTTCCCCTTAAAGGAAAAACATAAGCTGATTGTCCTCCGACAAATCGCAAAGCGGTTTCAAAGTGAACAAACCTATAATGAGAAGGAAATCAATCAGATATTGAAACATGTATATGATGATTATGTCACATTGAGGAGATATTTAATCGAATACGGTTTTTTAGATAGAAAGTCTGATGGAAACCAATATTGGCTAAAAAGTGATGCTGCAATAAAGGAGTAGTTGAGCATGAATCGTAAAAAAGAAATAAAACAACTTTATAAAGACTCGAATTCCGTTGCCGGCGTATATCAAATTTAAAACATCAAAAACCAGAAAATTATTATTGAAAGCACGATGAATAGGAATACATTAAACGGAAAACGATTTATGTTAAACATGTGTTCACACATGAAAAGGAGATATGAAATTTGAAATCACCCTTCGATAGAAACAAAAACGATACGAATGCGCAGAGTAAGGGAATTGGCAGCCAACCCATATGGCGCACCATGTTCATGTTTCTTTTACCTTTGATTCTTAGCAATGCCCTGCAATCCATTGGTCAATTGGTCGGCAGTGTGATTGTCGGCCGTTGGCTTGGCGTAAATGCCTTGGCTGCAATTTCGGCCTTCTTTCCATTATTTTTTCTGCTCGTTTCTTTCACCATCGGCGTAGGTTCAGGCAGTTCCATCTTGATCGGCCAAGCATATGGCGCACGTAATGAAGAGCGCTTAAAGGCAATTGTCGGGACAACGCTCACGTTTACATTCATTCTCGGAGTGGTATTGGCATTGATTGGCGGTCTGTTCACCTGGGATGTGCTGCGCCTAATAGGCACACCGGAAAATATCATTGCCGTCAGTGTTCACTATGCGCGAATCTTATTTTGGTCGATGCCGATTTTGTTTTTGTACTTTGCATATACCACCTTTATGCGTGGTACAGGTGATTCCAAGACACCCTTTTACTTTCTTATTGTCAGTACGGCGCTCAATGTAGGGCTGTTGCCGCTTTTGATCTTCGGCAAGCTGGGTCTCCCAAAATTCGGTATTTACGGGGCTGCCTACGCATCCGTGATATCAACCATACTGACATTTGCCGTAATGCTTGTCTACCTGGGAAAAATAAAACATCCGCTGCAATTTGATGCATCCGTTCGGCAACACCTTCGGATGGATCTTGGATTGTTAAAATTGCTGCTGCGCCTTGGCATTCCATCAAGTATCAACATGATACTCGTATCATTATCGGAAATTGCCGTCATCACATTCGTGAATCGTTTTGGATCCGATGCGACCGCAGCGTATGGCGCAGTGAATCAGGTGGCGAGTTATGTACAGATGCCGGCAATCAGTCTGGGCATTACAGTCTCCATATTTGCCGCACAGTCGATCGGGGGGAATCAGTTTGACCGCCTCAAGCAAGTGATTCGGGCTGGAGTGCTGCTTAACTATATCATCGGCGGTGTATTAATCATACTTGTCTATGTGTTCTCGCAGGATATTCTATCATGGTTCCTCACGAGCAAACATACCCTTGATATCGCACATAGCCTGCTCATGATCACACTGTGGAGTTACTTGATTTTTGGCCATGCGCAGATTATTACTGCTACCATGCGTGCGAGTGGAACTGTGCTCTGGCCAACTGTATTCAGCATTCTATCCATTTGGTGTGTGGAAGTTCCCGTGGCTTACGCACTCTCACATTTCAGCAGCCTTGGCATTCAAGGGATATGGGTTGGATATCCAGCTGCATTCATCATCAGTCTATCTTTACAATATTCGTACTATCGATGGTCATGGAAGAAAAAGCGGATCGAACGACTCGTTCATTAACAAGGAAAATATTTCCGTACATAAAAGCTGGCTCCCATCCATGATACTAAGACTGTTGAGGTAAAATTTCCTCAACAGCCTTAGTATCATACACACTTCCTATGTTTTATTTTCGCTTGCAAACAGAATCTCTTATGACAAGCTCCGTATTGATATACATTTTTTCTCCTTTATCGGTTTGCTTGTCCATTAATTCCAATAATTTTTCTCCGCCTTTTCTGCTTACTTCTTCAATTGGCCTTTTTACGGTAGTCAATGCAGGTGTGGTATAATTCGAAAATCCGATATCATCAAACCCCATAATTGAAATATCATTTGGAACCGTGAGCCCATTTTCAAATGCCGCTTTCATAGCTCCCACAGCCATGTCGTCATTCGAACAAAATACGGCAGTCGGTACGTTTTGCAGAGATAAAAGCTGCTCCATTGCCCTATATCCACTTTCCATGTCATAGTTTCCTCTAACCATATATTCCTTCGTTACCGGTAATTTATGGTCAATAAAAGCTTTAAGAAAACCATCTCTTCTTTCCTTTGTCGATTTAAATCCTTCTTTCCCTTCAATAATGGCTATATTTCTATGTCCATTTTCGATTAAATATTTTACAGCTTTAAAAGACCCTACTTGATCATCCGACAATATATTGATGATCGAATTTTCTTCCAATTCTCTGTTTAAAACAACTAGCGGTATTTTTTTTTGCAAAACAGAATAAATCAATGCATTATCCTCATCACTTTGGCTCATTAAGATAATTCCATCAAACCTCTTGTCATTAATAGCCGAAAAATCGTTATATGCATCGATGCCTCTTACAACCAAATTATAGTCCTCCGTTATGACACTATTGACTCCTCGAACCGTTTCGTAGAAAAAACTTGGTGATGTTCCTTGATTTATGGTAGTGAAAAACAGTCCGATCGTATACGATTTTTGTAGTACCAGACTTTTGGCATTATAATCCGGAACATAATTCAGTTGCTTTGCCAGAGCTTTTATTTTGTCTTTTGTCTCCTCTTTTATGAGCGGACTGTCATTCAATGCCCGAGAAACCGTTGTATGTGATACGTTTGCCAATTTTGCTATATCTTTAATCGTTACGCCCATGTAAGTACCTTCCTTTTTAACAAGCAACTGCCTTCAAGAACGCAAAAAATTTTATCCGATAGCTAACCTGAACGTAAATAAGAACTCCCTCTTGACTGCGAATACGCGAGGGAGTTCATTTTTTAGTTAAAACCCAAAATATTCCTTGGCGTTATTATAAGAAATCCCTTGAACGATACTTCCGAGAAGTTCCATATCATCTGGCGCTTCCCCATTCTCTACCCATTCTCCGATGACATTACAAACGAGTCTTCTGAAATATTCATGTCTTGTGTACGATAAGAAACTTCTGGAATCTGTTAACATTCCGATGAAACGACTGAAAAGCCCAACATTTGCCAATGTCTTCATCTGTTCGATCATGCCGTCTTTTGTATCATTAAACCACCATGCAGATCCAAACTGTATTTTCCCCGGTATACCGTCACCCTGAAAGCTTCCCAGCATACTGGCAATTACTGAATAATCCTTTGGATTTACAGAATATAAAATGGTTTTAGGCAAAGCATTTTCAACCTCTAAAGCGTCCAATAAACTGCAGAGCGGATACGCAATGCTGTTGTCATTGGTGCAATCATATCCCGTATCCGGCCCCAGTTTTTCATACATGCGGGTATTGTTGTTGCGAAACGCATTGATATGAAATTGCATGGCCCAGCCTAGCTTCGAGTAGATTTTACCCAAGAATCGCAACGTAAATGTCTTATACTTCTGCTCCTCTTCGACACTTACTGCTTCGCCTGTTAAAGCTTTTGCAAAAATATTGGCAACTTCTTGTTTAGAGGCTTCTTTATACGGCACATAATCTAATGCATGATCGGATACTCTGCATCCAACGGAGTGGAAGAAACTCGTTCTTGCTGCGAGCGCTTCCAAAAATTGATCATAGCTATTGATCGGTTCCCCAGATACTTGCCCAAGTTTTTCAACCCAAAGCACGAAGCCATTTCGATTGATTTCCAGTCCCTTGTCTGGTCGAAAAGCCGGGAGAACGGTTACATCAAAATCATTGTCTTCCTTGAGTTTTTTATGAAATTCCAGCGAATCAGTAGGATCATCCGTCGTACATACAACTTTAACATTCGAGTTTTTAATCAAATCCCTTGCAGCAAAACCTTCCTGGTTTAGTAATGCGTTGGCTTTTTCCCAAATGGCAGGAGCGGTCTCTTCATTTAAAATATCGTGGATGCCGAAAAATCTTTGAAGCTCTAAATGCGTCCAATTGTAAAGCGGATTCCCGATCGTCATAGGCACTGTTTTCGCCCATGCCATAAATTTATCATAGTCACTTGCATCCCCGGTAACGTAATTTTCATCTATGCCGTTACTTCTCATGGCTCTCCATTTGTAGTGATCTCCGTACAACCATGCTTCCGTTATATTCTTGAATCGTTTATTTTCATATATTTCCTTCGGGCTTAAGTGGCAGTGATAGTCGATAATCGGCATATCTTTCGCATAATTGTTGTATAAGCGTATTGCTGTTTCGTTCGATAGCAAAAAGTTTTCATCCATAAACCGTTTCATAAAATTCACCATTCTTTCGCTTATTTGCTTAGTAAATCAATATATGTTAACGTGAACAATATATTTTATTAATATAGTAATCAATTTAGAACGAAATGACAATATATTTTTGTTCACGTGAACATTTTTGAAACAAAAAAAAACCTCTACAATAGAAAGTACAAGCAAACGATTACTGTCCAATCCAAAGTAGAGGGTACATCATGCCAGGGACAAGAATACCTTATTTTCTCCCTTTGGTAAATAGATATAAATGGATAACAGCGAATTACTATAGAATATTTCTCTTGTGAAAAATATTGCAAAGTTATAAAGTCAGTCATATACTTTATAGAGTCATAGAATCTGGTAAACGAAGTATGATTTCATAATTCGATTGGACTCAAATCCTATTTTCAAAGTAAAGGGGAAATTGCACATGTCTGAAACATCTACGCTAGAAAAACCGGCGCAGAACGTATCTACTCTGGACAATACAAATACGGCTGCAGAGTCGAATGGAAATTTTATCACAGAGGATGTCCTGCTGGAACAATTATTGAAGCCAGAAGTACAAGAATCTCTGACTGTATTGATAGAAAGTCTGCCTAAATTGACAGAAATGGTGTCCTTTCTCACCAAAGCTTACGACTTGACGCAAATGATCGCTACGGATCGCGTACTGATCGAGGACTTTGCCGGCGGCATCCGTGAATTCATAAAACCAGTCGAAGGAAAAGTAAAAGAATTGGCAGCAGCCGCAATCGAAGCAAACGATCGAGCTCAGGCAGACCAATCCACCATCGGCGTGTTCGGTCTTTTGCGCATGCTAAAAGATCCGCAAGTACAGCAGACATTTCGCTTTGCACAAGCGTTCTTAAACGTTTTGTCGGAACAAAAAAAATAATACAGGTGCAACAGATTAAAAGAGCAAGCAAATAATGAACGGAGGATATACATGGCAAAACATATACTCATTTTGGGCGGCGGATATGGCGGGTTGTTAAGCGCATTGACAGCACGCGAATACCTCACTGCCGACGAGGCTGCTATCACATTGGTGAATCGGGTTCCGTCACACCAAATCATTACGGAACTCCATCGGTTGGCTGCCGGCACCCTGTCAGAGAAAGCTGTAGCATTGCCATTGGATAAATTATTGCGCGGCAAAAACATAAACTTGAAAATTGGAACTGTGCAGGAAATTACGCCAAATGAGCATAGCGTATCCCTCGCTGACGGTTCGAAATTGACGTATGATTTACTTGTAGTCGCACTTGGCAGCGAAACGGCATTCTTTGGCATCCCGGGCCTTCAAGAGCATAGCTTTGTTTTAAAATCCATACACGATGCCAATCGCATCCGCGAACACATTGAAGCGCGAATCAAGGATTACAGCAAAACAAAAAATAAAGCGGACGGTACGATTGTTGTCGGGGGCGGCGGTCTCACAGGCATTGAGCTGGTCGGTGAAATTGCAGATGTGCTGCCGCAGCTATGTCTGAAATATGGGATCGACCGCAATGAAATTTCCCTGTTGAACGTAGAAGCAATGCCTTCCATTCTGACAGGTTTTGCACCCGAGTTGATTGCCCGTGCCCAATCGAGTTTGCAGGCTCGCGGCGTGCAATTTTTGACCGGCGTGCCGATTACACAGATGGAAGAGTCTCTCGTACATTTAAAAGATGGCACTGTCATTGAAACGAAGACATTGGTTTGGACAGGTGGCGTTCAGGGCAATCCCGTTGTAGCGAATTCCGGAATTGAAGTCAATCGCGGACGTGCTACGGTAAACGCCTATCTGCAATCTACATCCCACAAAGACGTATTCTTGGCTGGCGACAGTGCGGTTGTGTTCGCTCCGGGAAGTGAACGTCCATACCCGCCTACCGCACAAATTTCCTGGCAAATGGGTGAAACGGTCGGCTACAACATGTTTGCGTATCTCAAAGACAGCACAATGCAAGAGTTTCAACCGGTCTTTTCCGGAACATTGGCAAGCTTGGGCAGAAAAGATGCCATTGGAACAGTCGGTTCGAATCAAATCCGCCTCAAGGGCAAGCCAGCATCGCTCATGAAGGAAGCGAGCAATATGCGTTACTTGTCACACATTCGCGGCCTGTTTACATTGGCATACTAAACAGCATGCCAAGCCTAACTTAAGTTTCGATAAACGTTTGCAAAAAGAAAGGGAGCGATTTGATGAAAATCATTCGCTTACCCTCTCTTTTGGTAATACATATTACATTTGAAACTCCATTTGACTGAACTTCCTGCAAGAAATCAATCAGCCATAAGAAAGCATTCGATCAGACATTCTTTACCTTTGTTTATATTCTTTCACTTTCTTTACCTTTCAATTTTCCGCCTTTTTGCCCTGGTTTTTTCACTTTGATAGAATG
Source organism: Fodinisporobacter ferrooxydans (assembly GCF_022818495.1). GTDB lineage: Bacteria > Bacillota > Bacilli > Tumebacillales > MYW30-H2 > Fodinisporobacter > Fodinisporobacter ferrooxydans. Next base: position 4,396,693 of record NZ_CP089291.1, read on the forward strand.
CAGGTCAATATCATCGTTTTTCCAAGATATCGTTAGCGTTTCTCCCTTTTGCAGCATCCAGACTTCTGCGACGAATTCGGATTCTTGCAATTCGATGCCTTTTACACCTTTGCTTTGTTTCTTTTGGATCGAAAGACTTTCCGTTGCAAATTTTAAAGCGTTCGAGTGATTCGTAAGCAATACCACTTGTTCGCCATAACTGGATTGGACGAGTTTTACAGACACGACTTCATCCCCGTCATCCAGTTTGGTTGCGGCAATGAAACTGCGGTTGCTGTCAAACTCCACACCCGCTACAACTTTCACCATTCCACGCTTTGTCACAAACAACCATTGATTCGACAGGAGCTCTTCAACGCTTCCCATCCATACGACACTCTCGTCTTTGGAAATTTTAAAGATCGTATCCAACGGCACCCCTTTGTCCTTCATTTTGCCTTTTGGCAAACTCATTGTTTTCGTCTGACAAAAGTTCCCCTTGCTCGTAAGAAAGCCGACTTTGCCGATGTTGAGAGCTGAACAGGCAAACGAAAATTCTTTTTGGGTATCCTCCCCTGACCGTTTGTAGTTCGCAACATCGGTTGTTTTCACATACCCGAAGCGATCCACTAATACAATCCATTCTTCTTCTTTGATTTCTTCCACATAGTCTGCCGTCTCAATATCCACGATTTCCGTTTTTCGCTTGCTCCCGAATTGTTTTTTGATGGCTGTCAAATATTCTTTAATGGTTCCCAGCAACACATCTTCTTTTGTTACAATGTCTTCATACGATTGAATGTGTTTCAATGTTTCGTCCAATTCTTCGCTGACCTGATGGACTTCCAACTGAATCAAATTTTGCAGCCGCATGCCTAAAATGGCGTCCACCTGCCGTTCCGTGAAGGCAAGTTTTGCCGCTTCTTTTTCGGCGCGTTTGCTCTTAAACCGAATCCCTTCAATGGCGCCATGCATCAGGCAAGCGCGGACCATTTTTACATCGCGGCTTCCCCGCAGCACTTCGATGATCGTATCGATCACATCAATCGCCCGCAATAAGCCAAGCAATACTTCTTGACGGTCTTTTGCCTTTGCCAGCAAATGATTGTATTTTTTGAGCGTAATTTCTCTCTGGAATTCCACAAAATAATGAATCATTTCCTTCAGCGTTGGGGTCATCGGCGCCCCATCGACAAGACACAGCATATTGACGGACAACGTATCTTCCAGTGGAGTTTTCTTGTACAGCTTATTCAAGAAGTTTTCGATGTTTACGCCCCGTTTGACTTCCAAAACAATGCGAATCCCATCTTTCGAAGATTCATCCCGTATATCGGACAATTCATCGAGCTTTCGATCTCTTGCCATTTCGTAAATTTTTTCAATATGCCGGCTCTTATTGCCCGACCAAGTAAACGGAACTTCCGTAATCACAAGATTCGTTTTTCCATATCCCGTATCTTCCTCTTCAATCTTTGCCCGAATCCGAACGGTTCCTCTTCCTTTTTCATAGATGGATGAAAGCTCACTCTTATTTGTAATGATGCCTCCCGTCGGAAAATCGGGTCCTTTCACATGCTTCATCAATTTCGCAAGCGAAACAGAAGGGTCTTTGATATATTCAATAACCGCCTGGATCACTTCCGTCAAATTATGCGGCGGGATGTATGTTGCCATCCCGACTGCAATGCCGTCCGCACCGTTTACTAATAAATTGGGAAATTTGGCAGGAAGCACAACAGGCTCTTCGTCATAATTATCAAAGTTCGGTTGCGTATCCACGACATTGTACTTGATGTCCTGTAAAAGTTCGAGTGCGATCAGGGACAGCTTTGCTTCCGTGTACCGCATGGCCGCCGCGGAATCCCCATCGATCGAACCAAAATTTCCGTGCCCGTCAATCAATGGAGCCATCATGCTAAAATCTTGGGACAAACGGACAGCCGCATCATAAATGGCAGCATCGCCGTGTGGATGATACTTTGACATGGTTTCCCCGACAAACTTGGCACTTTTCCGATATGGACTGGATGGGTGCAAGCCCATTTCATGCATCGCATATAACACGCGCCGATGAACCGGCTTCAAGCCATCGCGCACATCCGGCAATGCCCGATCGACAATCACGCTCATGGCATAATCCACATAGGATTGTTTCATTTCATCCTGATACTCTACTGGTATAATCCGTTCAACCACCATTTCCTATCCTCTCTGTTCATTCGTATGTATAAAAAGAAAGCAAGGGATCACGCCTTGCCGGGTTTCCTTCCGTTATCGATCCATCGCTTATAGAGGATGTTCAAAAAGTAGTCAAAACTCCACGGCGGATTGCTTTGCCGAATCCCAAAAAGGCTTACTCATGTACCAGACACGTACACTCCGTCGCCTTTTCGTGCTTCGGCTTCACACTCCTTGTGTCTTACTTAACCACTTTTTGAACACGCACTTATAGATCGATGTTTGCATACTTGGCATTTTGCGTAATAAACTCACGGCGAGGCGGAACTTTGCTGCCCATGAGAATATTCGTGATATCATCCGCTTGCACCGCATCTTCAATACAGACTTGTTTGAGCAGGCGGGTCTTTGAATTCAAGGTTGTTTCCCATAATTGATCCGGGTTCATTTCGCCCAACCCTTTATACCGTTGCAAGGCAAATTTCTTTTGACCGATTTTTTTCCGATATGCTTCCAGTTCCCGATCATCGTACAGATACGATACGTCTTTTCCGCTTGTCACCATGTATAAAGGCGGCATCCCGATATAGATGTATCCTTCATAAATCAATTCCGGCATATACCGGTAGAAGAATGTGAGCAGCAATGTCCGAATGTGACTTCCATCCACGTCAGCATCTGTTAAAATGACGATTTTGTGATACTTTGCCTTTCTGATATCAAAGTCATCGCCCAATCCCTCGCCGAATCCGCATCCCAACGCAGTAATGAGCGATGCCACCTCGACATTCTCGATGATTTTCGCCAAGGTGCTTTTCTCTACATTCATGATCTTCCCTTTAATCGGCAAAATGGCTTGGGTTTTTCTGTCTCTTGCCAGTTTTGCGGTCCCTCCGGCGGAATCCCCTTCTACGATGTACAATTCGCATTCTTCCGGTTTTCTGCTTTGACAAGCGGCAAGTTTGCCATTGCTTGTCATCGTTGAAGCTTTCGCTAAAAACCCTTCCCGCGCTTTTTCTTCCACTTTTCGCAGCTTCAAGGATTTTACGGCATTATCCAGAATGGTTTTCAATATTTCCAGATTGCGGTCAAAGAACAACGGCCCTTCTGTTGCTACAATTTCATCAACGGCTCCACGTACATCCGAGTTATTCAATTTTGTTTTCGTTTGCCCTTCATATTGTGGATTCGGATGCTTGACTAAAACGATTGCCGCAATGCCGTTGCGTACATCTTTTCCGTCAAAGTTATCATCTTTTTCTTTCAATACGCCTAGTTCTCTCGCGTATTGATTCAAAATACGGGTAAGTGCTGTCTTAAAGCCGCTGACATGATACCCGCCCTCAATCGTATTGATGTTGTTGCAAAAGGATAGAATCGATTCCGTATACTCATTGGTATATTGAAATGCAATTTCAACCCCAATATCCGATGATTCTCCTGTCAGATAGACAACATCTTTATGCAGCACATCTTTGGTTTTGTTCAACTCACGAATAAAGCCGGCAATACCATCCTTTTCATAAAACTGGACAGTCTCTCCGCTCGCTTCCTCCGTGAAGCCAAGCACCAAACCTTTGTTGAGATACGCCAACTCTTTCATGCGCTTTTTGATTATATCCGGTTTAAATTCCACCGTTTCAAAGATCGCATCATCCGGCATAAATGTAACGGTTGTGCCCGTTTGATCCGTCTTTCCGACTGCCGGAAGCAAGCCTTTTTTCAACTCAACCACCGGATGCCCGCCGTTTTCAAAACGATCCCGATAGATCTTTCCTCCGCGATGGATCTCCACATTCATCCACTTGGATAGGGCATTCACGACAGATGCACCTACACCGTGCAGCCCCCCTGCTGTCTTATAGTTTATATTGTTGAATTTGCCTCCTGCATGCAGTACCGTATATACAATACGTGCAGCAGACATGCCCATTTTTGCATTCATTTCTACAGGAACGCCGCGCCCATTGTCTTGCACAGTCAACGAGCCATCTTTATTCAAGCGCACATCAATGCGCGTACAAAACCCTGCCAAATGCTCATCTACCGCATTGTCGATGATTTCCCAAACACAGTGATGAAGTCCCTTTGCATTGGTGCTGCCTACATACATCCCAGGCCGAACTCGCACGGCTTCCAAACCTTCCAACACAACAATAGAATCGCCTGAATACTCTTGACTCATATGCGTATGACTCCTTTTTGCAATTGCTAAACTTCACAAAGACACTTTTCGTATCTGACTGAATGGTAACAGTATACCAAACCTGATAGCGGAAAGTATTCATTCTATCAGCGTATAGTATACTATTAAACTGTTTTCTTGATCCCGTGCAACAAAATATCAACCATTTCCTGAATATCCGTTTTTTCATCACTTTCTTCTGGAAAGGCATGTGCAAAGAATAAATAGCCAAGCATCGTCGAAAAGATCGCACGCGTCACGGCATGGATCGGAAGTTCTCGAAATTCCCCTGCCTGCATGCGTTCTTGCACGAATTGTCCGCCGAGAATTCGCGCTTGCCGAGCGATATTTTCAATCAGCGCTTCCATAATTTCCGGATGAATTTGCGCTTCCTGTAAAATGATTTTGATGCGCGGCCAGTTTTCGTTAAACAGTTGAAACCGATTTGCAAACAATTCTTCCAGGACAAGCGCAGCAGATTTTTCCGACTCGCCGATAATTCGCTTCGGATCTTTCAGAATCATGGGTGTTGCAAATTTGATAAACATCGGTGCGACAAGGGCATAAAGCAAATCCTTTTTGGTTTTGAAATGACGAAAAATGGTACCTTCCGCTACCTCTGCCTTTTTGGCGATTTCACTCGTGGAACTTGCATGAAATCCTTTTTCCGCAAACAACTGAACTGCCGCTTGCAGAATCCGACGCTGTTTTTCCGTCATTTTCTGTTCGCTTTTTAGAGAATTCAACATCTCTTCAATGGTCGAGTCAAAAACATTCCGATTTTCGATAGGAATCATTCCTCTCAAGCTGAATACGTCTCCCGCAGTTCTGTTCGATTCCAGTTTCCTATTCCAGTTTCTTGCGAAACCGCATGATGGCGGCAAGACAAACCAATAAAGTAAATACGGACAATGACAAGGTTTCCCGCCACAGTATATCGATTCCAATTCCTTTCAAAAAAATTCCCCGCAGAATTTGCAAAAAATACGTGAGCGGAATCAATCCGCCGATCCACTGTATGACAAGGGGCATCGTTTCCCGCGGGAACATGAAGCCGGACAGCAGGACACTCGGCAACAGAAACGCAAATGCCATTTGCATCGCCTGCAACTGCGTCTTGGCAATGGTAGAAATCAGGATTCCGATCGCCAATGTCGTCACGAGGAACAGTCCGCTTAAAGCAGTCAACAAACCGATGCTTCCTTTTACAGGAACGCCAAACCAAAGGATTCCCGTGGCCAATACGATCACGAACGAAAACAAACCAATTCCAACATACGGCACTAATTTGCCGAGAATCAGCTCGCTTGGACGCACCGGAGTCACGATCAACTGCTCCATGGTTCCCCGTTCTTTCTCCCGGACAAGGGCAAATGCTGTCAAAATGACCGTTACGTTTTGCATAATCAGTCCGATCAAAGCCGGGATATTAAAAATCAGACTTTTCATATTCGGATTATAAAGCACGCGGACTTCCGCCTGCAAAGGTATCCTTGACATGATCAATCCTTGCCCATTCCGTATATTTTTCTGCAGGACGATCGCTTTATTTTGCGTAATCAACTGGGCATTGGAAACCGCTGTCCGTGCGGCATTCGGGTCTGTACCATCGACCAGAATCTGGATGGTAGCAGGTTCTCCCGTATCCAGCTTGTAACTATAGTCTTTGGGAATCACGATACCTACCTTGATTTTGCCTTGATCCATCAACGATTGCAAACTGTCATACCCTTCGACCGAATACAGCTGGTCAAAATACAGCGTATTTGTAAACTCTTTGATCAGTTCGCGGCTGTCTTGGGTTTTCGCCTGATCCCAGACACCTGTGGGCAGATGATTCACATCCGTATTGACCGCATATCCGAACAACAGGATCATAAAAATCGGCATGAAAATCGCAATCATCAGGCTTGCACGGTCTTTGCGGAGTTGCAGGAACTCTTTTTTTACAATGGCACGGAAACGGGAAAATGAAAAACTCGCGAACGGCCTAGCCATGTGTCGAGCCACCCCCAAGAAATTCCTGATTCTCCTGGGATTGCACCAACTGGACAAACAAATCATCAAGTGTAGCCACTTGCGCTACTTCCTTCAATGCCTTTGGTGCGCCTGTTATAAGCAATTTTCCAAAAAAGATAAAACTGATCTGATCGCAAGTTTCCGCCTCATCCATATAATGTGTGCTCACCAACACGGTAATGCCTTGTCGCGCCAACTGCCGGATGACATTCCAAAACAAACGCCGGGAAACCGGGTCCACGCCGGCTGTCGGCTCATCCAATATGAGCAGATCAGGTTCATGCAAGAGCGCACAAGCAAGAGCCAAACGCTGCTTCCATCCTCCTGACAAAGATCCGGACACTTGTTTCTCTCTGCCGGCAAGACCGGCCATTGCAATCAATTCTTCTTTTCTTTGTTTTGCTTTTGCCCCATGCAGGCCATAAATTCCCGCATAGAAATCAAGATTTTCTTTCACAGTCAGTTCCTCATACAGGCTGAATTTTTGCGACATGTAGCCGATCTTGTGCTTGATCCTCTCCGACTCTGTCAAAATATCATACCCCAATACCTGTCCTTTTCCCGATGAAGGCGTCAGGATTCCGCTCAACATCCGGATCACAGTCGATTTTCCCGACCCATTGGGGCCCAAAAATCCAACGATGCTTCCTTTGGCAATGGTCAGCGAGATATTGTCGACAGCCAGCAGATGACCGAACCGTTTGGTCAAATGTTCACAAGCAATGACGGGTAACTCTATCATCATTTGCCCCCCGCTTTCGTGCCAACAAACCGGACATCTGCAGGCATGCCTGGCTTCAATCGATCCAAGCCGTTTGTCAATTGAATCGTGACAGCAAAGACCATCTTCGTCCGTTCGTCTGGCGTTTGCACGTTTTTCGGTGTGAATTCTGCTGTGCTGGAAATTCGTGTCACCTTGCCCTGAAACATTTGGCTTGGATAGGCATCCACTGAGATAGACGCAGATTCTCCGACTTTCACCAGATTCAACTGCGCTTCCGGCACATATACAACAACTTTCAGATGGCCTGATTCCAAAAGTGTATAAAGGGTCGCACCCGGTTGGACAACCTCTCTATTTTCAACATCTTTTCGCAGGATGATTCCGTCCGCCGGCGCAAGAATCGTTGTTTTGGACTCATTCAATTCTGCAAGATCCAATTGACTATTGGCCTGTTCCACGTTTGCCAACAGGCCTTGCAGAACATGTTCTGTGCTTCCTGCTTTCAATAAGTCAAGTTTCGCCTGTGCCGCCTGTACGTTCGCATTTGCTGACTTCTCATTGTCGATGTCAGACTGTACTGCGTGTTGTGATTGTGTAATTTGAACATCCAACGCCTGGATTTGGGCATGTAAGTTGTCGACTTCTGTCTGTGCCTGATTGACAGCCTCCTGTACTGTGTCAACCTCTTGTTGTGACACAACATTTTGCTTATGCAGGGAAACCATTCGTTGCAGGCGGTCCTGTTGATATTGCAATGTTTTGTTCGCTCCATCCCACTTGCTTTCCAATGCTTGCTTATTGGCTGCAAGCATTTGGACTTGATCGTCGGATACATGCACCTGATTTTGTGACGCTTCTCTCATCGCCTGTGCAGTTTCTACATTTGCCAATGCCTGACGGATTTCTTCCGTCCTGGCACCTGCCTTTTTATCATCCAATTGGGCCTGTGCCGCATCGACGGCAGCCTTGGCTGCCTCAACTCCTATTCGATACGAGCGATCATCCAGTTTGGCAAGGGGTTGTGACGCTTTTACAAAAGCTCCTTCGTTCACGATCATGGTTTGAATCGTTCCCGGAAGTTCACTTTGGATCGGCATCTCCGTTCCTTCAATCGTTCCCGAATAAACGGTGGAAACCTGTTTTTGTTGGCAACCTGCCAGAAGAAATGGAATCATCAGACCCAATATAAGTCCTGCTTGTTTCATTTTCACTACCATCAACTCCATAAAATGAGTGATTACTCACTTTTAAAATATAGAATTGGATCGTAAATGTAAACAGAAAAATTTGTGACATTTAATAAGGAGAACATGGCTGGATTCATTCGAAACAAGGTTGGATTCATTCGAAAAAGATGGAACATTACAATCGAGGTTGGCTTAGAAGCTTATCGATACAAAATGAAAAGCTCCTTCTTTCGTAGCAAGGAGCTTCTATAAAAACAAATCCTGTTACTGTTTTGTCGGCATGCGCATGTCAAGCGCCTTGCTGTTCCAATCCCATATCCGCTTGGATCGATGAGTCGGCATTCGACTGAAATGTCATCACCACATTCCCGCTGCCGGAAGACTGTCCGTATGCCAGAAAATCCCCTCGGTATTCGCCATTCAACACACCCAGCAATAACGCCAGATGGCGCCCGCCGGACTCCACGCCTGCCGCCTTTGCATATTGAGAGAGCATTTCCCAGGCCAAATCAAGATTGCCGCTCGTCAAATATTCAATAAATTGATGATCGAGGGCCTGCTCGGCTACTGTCGGCATTTTTTCAGGACCTCTCACAAGGTTGTGTGCGAGCGCTCCGCTGGAAACAAATACGGCTCGTTTTTCACTTTCCCGCAACACCTTTCCGATCACCTGTCCCCACTTGTATGTCTCTTCAAGCGTGGCTGCCCAGGTCACAGACAGATCAATCACCGGTATATCTTCATGCGGCACCAGATACCGGAGCGGCACGACCGTTCCATAATCCCAGACATACGTAGGATCATTGACTTTCACGACTTGCAGACCCGCTTGTTGGCCGGATTCAGCCAATAACGAGGCCAGTTGGGCGTCACCCGGATATCGGTACGGAACGTTTGAAACCAGCTCCGGGCACTCGAATGCAGTCAATATCCCTTGATGTGTGGGTGTAGCATCCACAAAGTGGTGAAATGATGACATCCAGTGTGTCGAAACGATCACGACAACATCCGGCTTTACGCCATACAAGCTTTCTTTTGTCTGTTTAAGCGCTTTCACCAATGGCTTTTGGAAATCAGCCACCTGCTCTTCATGACAGATCCTTGGCGCATGAACGGTTAAAACAGCAAGTTCCAGCGACATTGTAAAACTCCCCCCAATATGCTTTAAACTCCAGCACTCCACGTTCTGGTATTCGCATATGTAGCACCACATCTGCTAAAACACATATGCAGCGCTACATATGTAAAAATTTTACATGCAACTACTTTCTATCCGGGTGATCCGATGCAGGAATCCCGCCGATTCCCCAATGGGTTTTCGGGATTTCTGTCACAAGTACGCGAATCCGCTCCTTCGGCGAATCCAGTGTAACGGAAACCGTTTCCGTTACATTCTCAATCAACTTTTTAATCGTTTCTTCCGATCTGCCTTGCATAATTTGTATATTGATCACCGGCATCCGAATTCCCCCCAAATCCCTCTAAACCACTAAAGTTCCTCTAAATCACTAAATTCTTACTCATTTACGGTGAATTGAACGGTTCCCAAACCGTCCAAAACAGCCGTTACAACATCCCCGATTGCCAACCGGTAGGCTTCTGACACGCCGCCGCTGAGAATGACATCGCCCGCCTTTACGGTTTGACCTTTACGTGCCAGCATATTGGCCAGCATCGCAATGGATTCTGCCGGATGACCCAATACGGCTGCACCTGCTGCCTGATCCTTCAGTTCTCCATTGATCCGAAGTGTCACACCTACGAGGTCCAGCTCCAAATCCCCTGGGCGAGTCAGTCGATCTCCAAATATCACCCGTGACGAAGAGGCGTTGTCAGCAATGACATCCGGCAACGTGAATTTAAAATTTTTGTACCGGCTGTCGATAATTTCAACTGCCGGCAGCACGTATTCGGCAGCTTCCAATACTTGCTCTTTGGTAATCCCCGGGCCTTTCAGATCTTTTCCCATGACAAACGCAATCTCTGCTTCCGCTTTGGGATGGATCAAATCCGCCATCGAGATCGAAGCATGGTTCGGCACTTGCATATAATCGAAAATGTATCCGTAAATCGGTTCTGCGACGTTCATTTGCCGCATTTTTGCCTGACTTGTCAATCCCATTTTTGGCCCGACAATCCGGTGCCCCAAACCGCATTTGAGGGATACCAGCTCTTCCTGTATGCGGTAGCCATCTTCCACGGAAAGATGCGGATGATCCTGCGTAATCCGGATCACTTCCCGCTTCTCCACTTCCGCCTGATGCAAACATTCTGCCAACGATTGATAATTGACTTCTGCCATCGCCAAATCCTCCTCTAACGAACAGCCGCTTCCAGATTTCGCTTTGCAATCTCGGCAGCCACATCCACGATCATATCTTCTTGCCCGCCGACTACTTTTCGTTTGCCAAGTTCAATCAAAATATCGCGGGAATCGATATTGAATGTTTTGGCTGCCCGCTTGGCATGGAGCAAGAAACTGGAATAGACGCCCGCATAGCCAAGGACAAGACTGTCGCGCGTAATTTCCTGGGGCGCTTGTAAAATTGGCGCAACGATCTCTTCCGCCAGATCCATCATTTTGTAAATATCGATGCCCGTGGCGATTCCCAATCGATCCAGCACGCTTACAAGCACTTCTGTCTGCGTGTTGCCGGCACCTGCCCCCAAGCAGCGAACACTGCCGTCAATTCTCGTGGCGCCCTCTTCGATTGCGACCAAAGTATTTGCCATTGCTAATGATAAATTGTTGTGACCGTGAAAGCCGATATCAATCTGCAAATGCTGTTTCAGCGCGCGGATCCGCTCTCTGGCTTCATGCGGCAACAAAGCTCCCGCAGAATCCACCACATAGACGACGTCAGCCCCGTAGCTTTCCATCAGCTTTGCCTGCTCCACCAATGTTTCCGTTGGCGCCATATGTGACATCATCAAGAATCCAACCGTTTCCAGACCCAGTTCTTTCGATTTCGCGATATGCTGCGCAGAAACATCCGCTTCTGTCACATGTGTGGCAATCCGAGCCATTTTGACTCCGAGGTTCGCCGCCTCTTTTAACTCTTCAATCGTACCGATTCCAGGCAGCAGCAAAATTGCAATTTTCGCTTGCTTGCACACGGCAACGGCTGCTTCAATCAGCTCCATTTCATTCGTTCGGGACAATCCGTATTGCAGCGACGATCCTGCCAGACCATCCCCATGCGATACCTCGATATATGGCACATTTGCTTCATCGAGCGCTTTCGCCACTCGTGTCACTTGATCGACCGTATACTGATGGGCAATGGCGTGACTGCCATCCCGCAATGCCACTTCTGTTATGAGTACATCCCGTTTGCTTGACATGTTGCGAATCTCTCCTTTCTTCTTTTAACTCACGGCTTGTGCGAGCCTGTGCTTGGCAAACTCTTCCGCTACCTTGACTGCAGCGGCTGTCATAATGTCCAAATTCCCGGAATATTTGGGCAAATAATCCCCTGCACCTTCTACTTCGAGGAACACGGTGACTTTATTCCCGTCAAAAATCGGTTCGGTCCTCAGACGATAGCCCGGCACATAGGATTGCACCGTTTCTGCCATGGCGAAAATGGAGTTTGCAATGGCATCCTTGTCTAACCGTTCTTCTTCCACCAGAGCGTACACCGTATCGCGCATGAGAATGGGAGGCTCGGCAGGATTGAGGATGATAATTGCCTTACCTTTTTTTGCTCCGCCGATTTGTTCAATCCCGCGGGCCGTCGTTTGGGTAAACTCATCGATGTTGGCGCGGGTTCCCGGTCCTGCGCTTTTGCTGGAAATCGTCGCGACAATCTCCGCATACTTGACGGGACTGATCCGGTGAATCGCATGTACGATAGGAATGGTCGCCTGGCCGCCGCACGTGATGAGATTGATATTCGCTTCCTCAATATGCGCTCCCAGGTTTACAGGCGGCACGACAAAGGATCCGACAGCGGCTGGCGTCAGATCGAGCGCCAGCTTTCCGGCTTCCCGCAGTGCCTTTGCATGGCGAATATGAGCTTTTGCGGATGTGGCGTCGAACACGATATCGGCAAGCTCCGGACGCTCCAAAAATCCCCTGATTCCTGTGTCGATCACTTCCAATCCGAGCTTTTTGGCACGCGCCAATCCATCGGATTCGGGATCGATTCCAATCATTGTCGTCATTTCCAACACAGTCGAACACTGCAATTTCATCATTAAGTCAGTTCCTATATTTCCGGAGCCAAGAACGGCTACTTTTACTTTTGACATGTTGATCACTCCCATCGGCGGATATTGTATCGGACATCAACTCGAAAAACGAACACCTGCTTCTCCCAGATGTGCAAAACGCGCCTGGAAGGAATCCCCCGGTTCTGCATTGATGGCAGCAGAAAGCGCTCCAGATAAAATGACTTCCCCTGCTTTTAGGGAAATGCCAAACTGCGCGACGGCGTTCGCCAACCAGGCTACGCAGTTTGCCGGATGGCCCAAAGCGGCAGCTCCTGTCCCCGTATTCATGATTTGACCGTTTTTATAGAAAACCATTCCCATTTGTGCAAGATCCAGCTTGTCAACAGAAAGACGAGTATGTCCCAATACATACAAACCGGATGACGCGTTGTCTGCTATCGTATCTTGCAGCCGAATCTTCCAGTCTTGAATTCTGCTGTCTACGATTTCCAGAGCCGGCGCCACGTAATCGGTCGCCAATAAAACGTCCAAAGGGGTGACATCCGGTCCGGTCAAGTCTTTCTTTAATACAAAGGCGATTTCCGCTTCCACTTTCGGCTGCAGAACGCGTGAAAAAGGAATTTCCCCATTCGCATCGACCGCCATTTCATCAAGCAGATGTCCATAATCCGGCTGGTCGACGCCTAATAATTTCTGCATGGCTAGTGAAGTCAGTCCGATTTTTTTCCCGACGATTCGTTGTCCTTGCTCCATTTTCCTTTGAATGGTGAGCAATTGAACCTGATATGCCTGCTGTACTGTGATTTCTCGATCCAGTTCCGTCAGGGGTGCGACACCCCTGCGGTCTGCTTCTGCCTTTGCCAGATGATCGGCAAATCGAATGGTTGTTTCGTCAAACATCTTTCCCAATGGTTCCCCCTCCAGTAACGGTTTCCTATAACCCTTTACAACTTAATGCAAATATTGGTTAGTTCGGAAAAGAATTCGAAACTGTGCATGCCGCCTTCACGGCCAATCCCGCTTTGCTTCATACCGCCAAACGGTGTGCGCAGATCACGCAAAAACCAGGTGTTCACCCAGACGATTCCGGCTTCGATTTGGCCTGCTACGCGATGCGCCCGGCGCAAATCATTCGTCCAGATCGATGCGCTCAATCCATAATGAGTATCATTCGCCTGTGCAATCACTTCTTCCTCCATATCAAAAGGAAGAATTGTCACAACAGGTCCAAATATTTCTTCGCGGACGACTCGACAATTTCGATCTAATCCGGTAATAATAGTCGGCTCCAGATAGTATCCTTTCTCCAATCCTGCCGGGCGTTTGCCGCCTGTTTCGATCACTCCGCCTTCTTCAATGGCCAATTCCAGATAACGATTGACGCGATGATAATGTTCCTCGCCGATCAGCGCTCCTACTTTTGTTTGCGGATCAAAAGGATCCCCTACGACCAGCTCTTTTGTTTTGGCAACAAATTTCTCCAGGAATTCCTCATAAATCGGACGTTCGACATAAATGCGGGATCCGCAGAGACATACTTCTCCCTGATTGATAAAACTGGACTTGAGAGTTGTTTCAATGACTTCATCGATGTTGGAATCGGCAAAAATGATATTCGGATTTTTTCCGCCCAGTTCATAGGAGAGTCGTTTCAACGTCTTCGCAGCAGCTTCCATAATGATTTTTCCAGTCACTGTCTCACCGGTAAACGAGATTGCGTTTACATCCGGATGTTCTGTAAGGGCAGAACCGGCAGAATTCGGACCAAAGCCATGAACGATGTTGACAACACCGTCCGGAACTCCTGCATCACGACAAATTTCTCCGAGCAGCGTTGCAGTCATAGGCGTGAGTTCTGCCGGCTTCATCACACAAGTGTTGCCTGCTGCCAGACAAGGCGCCAATTTCCATGTCAACAATAAGAGCGGCAAATTCCATGGGTTGATTAATCCGACCACTCCGACAGGACGGCGAACGGAGTAATTGATCGCCACATCATCCGTTTGGTATGCTTCGGTTCCCACCGCTCTCATATAATCCGCAAAAAAATGAAAATTGTAAGCGGCCCGCGGGATATCCACACTGCCGGTCAGCCAATAGGGCTTCCCTGTATCCAACGATTCCAACGCCGCCAGTTCTTCTTTCCGTTCCAGAATCAGATCTCCGACTTTTCGCAAAATCCCGGCTCTTTCATGAGCGGTCATTTTCTTCCAAGGTCCCTGCAATGCTCGTCTTGCCGCTGCAACCGCCAAGTCAATTTCTTCTTTCCCGCCCTCGGCGACTGTGCCGAGCACTTCTTCGGTGGCAGGATTGATATTTTCGAAAACGTTCCCATTGATGGAATCCATATAGTTTCCATTAATGAAATGTAAACTGTCGATTGCTTTTCTTTTTGTCACCGTGATCTCTTGCTGTTCTGTCTGCATATACTGGATCCTCCTCAACTTTTTCCAAATGTTCATTCCAAAGGGTAACTACCGGAATTTTTATGCAAAAAATCTCTTGCATTCATATTAGATTCCTATCGTTCACTATACAAGACCGTAGTTCTTATATATGGAACATAACTGCGGTTTATCTGATTTTTTATTGTCTGATTATTGAGTTTACTGATTTTTGTTTTGTAGATTTGCGAAGCCTAGACTTTGACGAGTCGGAAAAGACAGGGCGCTTCATGGTTGTCTCCTGGTTGGGTTTGACCATACACCTGATCTTTCAATGTTCAATTTCCGAAAACGTGCCGTACTGCTGTGCTACTCCATGGAGAGCGCATCTTTGCCGACATGCAATGCCATTACTTTTGCCGGCGCTGTTTCCTTCAGGCCGAACGCTACAAAACCGCTGATCAACGCTCCCGCAAACGCAATCCACAAAGGTGCCTGCAAACCAAAGGAGTCTGCCGCAAATCCGGCAATCGACGGAGCTATGGTTCCTCCGACAAGCTCTCCGACCAACTGTGTCATCGCAACGGCGGAAGCTGCATATTTGAAAGGCAAAGACTCGCC
Organism: Fodinisporobacter ferrooxydans; assembly: GCF_022818495.1. Lineage (GTDB taxonomy): Bacteria > Bacillota > Bacilli > Tumebacillales > MYW30-H2 > Fodinisporobacter > Fodinisporobacter ferrooxydans. Next base: position 4,412,149 of record NZ_CP089291.1, read on the forward strand.
GGGGATCACAGCCATAAACAGCGGGAAGCACCCCTGCCCGACCGTCGTCAGGAAACCCAATAGCATCATCACCGCTACCGAACCATGAATGACCGCAAAACATAGCGGTGACAACGCCGCTATCAGGGAAAAAACGATGAGCGTCGGTTTTCTGCCGAATTTGTCGGAAATGGCCGGACCCACAAATCCCCATACAAACGATCCAAAGCCGATCGCCGCCATAATCAGCCCCATTTCTTCCGGCTTGAATTTGTCTACTGTCGTCAAATAAATCGGTGCGAATGTAGTAAATACAAACAGCCACGCCATGAAAAACGCTGAGATAATGGTACAAATCCAGGTATTGCGATTCCGATAAACGATTGTAAATTCCTTAAAACCGCTTCTTTCATGAACATGACCGTTGTCCGCAGATAGTTTCGGCTCTTTCATGTATTTGAACAAGATGAAAAACATGATGATGCCCGGAATCCCGACAAGATAAAACGCACTGTGCCAGGAGTAACGGGTCGCAAAAGCGGTTACAAGAATCGGCGTCAAGGTTGCTCCGATCAACCCGATTGAGCTTTGAACAAAACCGAGATTAAATCCGCGCCGTTCGGGAGATGAATCTGCGATCACGCTGGCTTGGGCGATGGGAAGCACAGGACCTTCCGACAATCCCATCAGTCCGCGAATCAAAACCATAGTAACGAAGGACTTTGTCAACCCGGACAAGAAAGAAAACAAGGAGAATAAAAGCGTAATCGGCAGCAATACTTTCTTGCGGGAACCGGATATGTCGGAAATGGAACCGAATACCCATCCGGAAATAGCCCAACAGATTGACAACATCGATACAATCAATCCGATTTGGCCGTTATTCAGCTTCAGGTCAGGTGCAATAAACGGAAAAAGGAAAACAACGCTTAATCGTTCCATAAATACAAAACCAAAAGTAAAAAACATCATCAGAACGATTCCGTTTTCATAGCGAAAAAATGAACGTTTTGCATTTGTTTGCATGAATACTCCCCCTAAACCATTTTTCGATTTGTTTTGACTTGTTTTGGCTTTTGCGACACATGGAAATGCTGATGGAATGGTGCAAAATTGATCTTTGCCGATCGCATTGATCTTTGCTCACCGCAGCAGCAGGTAAACGCTTTCATAAATTAAAAACATCACACCTTTGGAAAGCAAGTATTCTTTCACACCAAATCAGTCATACCAAGTCGATCGTACCAAATCGATGTCTGTATCATTTCTTGAACACCACCTTTCCGATTCAATCGTTCGAATATTCTTTTTGCTTTTGCTGTCATATTACCCCTTTCATGTTGCATATGTAAGTGTACTGTTCTTATATACGCAACAAATGGGTAAATTTTATAAAATTTGTCTCATCATTCTTCTTGATTTGCAGGATCGGAGTATGATTTGGCTTCTCTAAGTGTCCAACCCTCATACAAAATCGAACTACTATGTTATGATAGAATTGTGAATCGGAAGCAAACGTATTGCGCCAAGATCGTAGTTTTTCTCATTAAATCAGGTATAGCAGTCATGGAGGAATATAAGATTCTGATGAATAAAGTAAGTATGGAAGATATTATCGTAGCCAATCATGTACTAAAAGATGTGATTCGTCGAACCCCATTGCAAAAGAATAGTATTTTATCTGACCGTTATCATTGCAACGTGTATTTGAAACGGGAAGACCTTCAGGTTGTTCGTTCTTTTAAAATTAGAGGAGCTTATCATTTGATCCGCAATTTATCTGAAGAACAATGGAAAACCGGCGTAGTATGCGCCAGTGCGGGAAACCATGCACAAGGCGTCGCGTTTTCTTGTAATTTCCTGAAAATAAACGGAAAAATTTTTATGCCGTCTACAACCCCAAGGCAGAAAATCTCACAAGTGAAACTATTTGGCGGGCCCTATGTAGAAGTGATTCTGACAGGCGATACGTTTGATGATTCGTTTCATGAAGCGATGAAATATTGTACGGAACATCAAATGGTATTCGTCCACCCGTTTGACGATCCTGCCGTGATTGCAGGTCAAGGAACTGTGGGAATGGAAATCATGAACGAAATGGAAGAACCTGTCGATTTCGTATTTGGAAGTATTGGCGGGGGCGGTCTCATGTCTGGGGTCGGCACATACATTAAAGGAATCAGTCCTTCGACCCGGATCATCGGCGTCGAACCACAGGGAGCTCCGTCGATGCGGACATCTCTCGAAAAAAATGATGTCATTTCCCTGCCTGATATTGACAAATTTGTTGACGGAGCCGCCGTAAAACAGGTGGGACAGCTCACAATGGAAATATGCAAAAAGGTGGTTGACGATATCATCCTGGTCCCGGAAGGAAAAGTTTGCTCGACAATTCTTGAACTTTATAATGAAAATGCGATCGTTGCGGAACCGGCGGGAGCACTTCCGATTGCCGCACTCGACTTTTATCAGGATCAAATCAAAGGCAAAACCGTCGTTTGTATAATCAGCGGCGGCAATAACGATATTGACAGAATGCAGGAAATCAAGGAACGATCCTTAATCTATGAAGGACTCAAACATTATTTTGTCGTGAATTTCCCGCAGCGGGCCGGAGCCTTACGGGAATTTTTGGATCATGTACTGGGAGAAAATGACGACATCACCCGTTTTGAGTATACGAAAAAGAACAACAAGGATAACGGGCCGGCCCTTGTCGGAATCGAACTCAAGAATAAAGATGATTACCAGCCGTTAATCGATCGAATGAATGCAAACGGGGTGCAATACATGGAAATTAATCATGATCCGTATCTGTTTCATCTCTTGATTTAAAAACCGGAAAATGGTTGTGTGCAGCAAAAAAAGTTGTATTCAGCAAAAAAGGCATGCCAAACGGCATGCCATACCTTTTTTCTGCCAAGCATTCATTTTTTTCCACCAAACATTCACTTTTTATATCAAGCATTCACACTTGATAACGGTAACCGCTTGTCCTGCCATAAGAACCCTGTCTTCATTCAACTGAATTTTCAGTATGCCTCCGCGTTTCGAAGCTTGATACGCATAAAACTCATTTTTCTGCAACTTTTTGCTCCAATAGGGTGCGAGACAACAGTGAGCCGAGCCGGTGACAGGATCTTCATTGACTCCTACTGCCGGAAAAAAACACCTGGAAATAAAGTCGAATTCATCCGATTTGCTTGTTACGAGTACCCCTCTTGTTTGGATCTTTTCCAACAAAGAAAAATTAGGATTCAGATTTTTGAGCATGTCTTCGGATTCTATTTCAATTAAATAATCGAATCGATTTCGTCCCACGTAAATGGGATTTATCTGTAAAGCATCGATTAATTCCGCAGGATACCCGCACTCGGCTGCAGGTTCCGCAGGGAAATTGAGTTGAATCCATGCGCCATCCTTTTTCGCCGTCAAACGGCCGCTCTTTGTATAAAAATTCGCTTGCCCGTCGATTGGCAACACTTTCATTTCCCACAAAATATGAGCGCTCGCCAATGTTGCATGGCCACACAATTCAACCTCGGTGTTTGGCGTAAACCACCTCAGTGAATAACCATCTTGATGCGGAAACAAAAACGCTGTTTCAGAAAGATTCATTTCTGCGGCGATGTTTTGCATTTGAACATCATCAAGCGGGTCAGGCGTTAAACAGACAGCGGCCGGATTTCCTTTGAATGCTTTATCAGTGAAAGCATCAATCACATATATCGGCAGAGCCATGAATTCCCCTCCCAATTCCTCTTCCATACTTTTGGTATCATGGTTTCAAATACCGTTGCAAATGGAACATTCTTGCCGATTTGGCGGAGAATGCAGTTTTCTCAACTTAATTTTCTTAACTTCATTTTCTCCACTTAATGGCTCAGTCCCGCACTTTGCTTTCCGGTAACGGTTTCAAGTTCAACGACATATAAGTTGATTTTTCCGATCGCCGGATATCCTTGTTGTTCGAATTTCCAATTCGGGTCTCCGTACTTTTCCCATAGCCGGTCAAAAAACCATACTTTCTGAACCTCTTCTTCAATTTGCGAAATTTTCCCGTAAGCGATGACACTGGTATATACCAGGGCAGATTGACACGCGTATCGCTTTCCTGGGTGTACATCTCCCATTTCGCATATTTCGATGCAAACACGTGCATTCTCTTTTATATTCTGTTGGAAATGGCTTTCTCTGAGATTCCCGGTATGAAGATAGAGCTTGGTTCCTTCTTCGTAAATATATACTAACGGAATCACGTAGGGGTATCCGTCTTCACCGACCGTCGCGACATGCGCGATTTTTCCTTTTTTCAAAAACGATAGCACATCTTCCTTTGCCATTTCACGTGCGGCATTGTGAATAATTCCTCTCATTTTAACCCGTTACCTCCATTTACCTTCATTTTATTTGTTCCTATCCATTATCCACCCGTTAGGTATTTCATGCAAAGAAAAATTCTATTACACCTGGTATTCCATTCCATTTTAAACCAAACGATGCATTTTGACATATCAAAACCAAAATAAAAAGCCTTTCCGGAGAAAGACTTTCGTATTATCATGACTCTTGATAGTTGCGCTTCAACCGTTTCCATGGAAGCTTGCCTGATTGCTTCGCCAAATCCGTCTGCAACAGTCCGCGAATGATACACGTATCCGGCTCATCGGCAACGATCACCGGAATTTCCGTAGTTTTCAATATCATGGTTTGCAGATCGGTTGCTTTTGCACCGCCACCGACAAGGATCATTCCATGATCCAGTATATCTCCGACCAGTTCAGGCGGGGCAGCTTCCAACGAATGAAGGATCAGTGTGTGAATGGATTCATAATAGCGGTTAAAGAGCTCTTCAACCACACTGCGCGGGATGTTTAACGAATCAGGCAAACCAGTAGTTAAACTTCTTCCTCGCACCTCAAACTCCCGTGCATCTTTGTCTTCGCCATACATATGCTTTAATCTTTCAGCGGAACGTTGCCCAATCAGAAATTGGAACTGTTTTCTGGCCGTTTCAACCAGACCTTCATCAATGGAACGACTGCCTGTCCGCACCGATTTGCTTTGCACGATGCCGCCCATTGATAATAACGATACTTCCGTTACTCCAGCTCCTAAATTTACAATCAAATAGCCTCTCGATGTATCCATTGGCAAACCAGCCCCAATCGCTGCGGCAATCGATGAATCAAACAATTCCACATGATTGGCTCCTGCCATTGCGCCTGCATCTTGTAAAGCTCTCTTTTCAATTTGTGTCATTTGCGAAGGAATCGAAAGCGTGAGCGAAAACTTTTTGCCGAATGTTCGGCTGCGAAAGGTTGAAACCGCATGTTTCACGACTTCCCTGGCCGCTTCCATATCCTTAATGATTCCTCCAACAACCGGAAACCCTACCTGAATCGAATGCGGATTTCTGCCCAACATCTGTTCCGCTTGATTCCCTACAATAAATTGCCCGGACTGATCACGGGCGACTACACTTGATTCGTTGATAAACTCCTTTTGTCCAGACATCCCGGCACGAAACTCACATGTACCTAAGTCCATTACAATTCTCATCTATGTCCCACCATTCTTAGCATCACGAATCTCAAAAAGGAAGACGTGTACTATGCGTCTACATGTGCTTCATCGGTTGTGGGCCGAATAGAGGACATACGAACCTTTCAATCGAGCACAAAACTTCGTATTCAATTCACTTCATCCTTTCTTGACGCCTACGAGGTTAGTTGACGGATTCGGGTAGAAAGGTAACCCTGGACAAATGTCCTTCACCCCATAAAAAAATCCCCCGCCCGATGTGAATCGACTCGGCGTTTCTTAAATATTTGCAATACAGTTTATAGATTTCGTTTACGAATCTAGTTTTTTGTAGGTCAAAACAAGTAGATTTTGGAGGCATGCGGGAATCAACGAAAGCATTTGCTTCATTGTTTCTGACTGTTCCTCATGTGACTTGAATTTTCAAAGATTCTTATTTAAAATAATTATAAAGTTATAATCATTCAAAGGAGTGAACGTACATATGTATGATATTGCCATCATTGGTGCTGGGCCTGCGGGTTTAAGTGCAGGACTCTTTGCTGCAAAAGCAGGTAAAAAAACATTGGTTATCGATCACGACAAGAGCGTAACGAAACGGGCTTGGATTGAAAATCATTTTGGAGTGTTGGAGATTTCAGGACCCGATCTTTTGGAAGTAGGGAAAAAACAAGCAACGAAATTTGGTGCAGAATTGATTGAGGATGCTGTACTAAACCTCGCAAAAACAACGACGGGATTCAAAGTTGAAACAGAAAAGCAAATCTATGAAGCGAAACATGTCGTTTTGGCAACAGGATTTTTAACGGATTTGGCAGAAAAAATAGGGATTAAAACAAAACCGGGAACCGAGCCGCGAGTCAAAACAATCATCGATGTAGATGTCAATGGCAAGAGTAGTGTAGATGGAATTTGGGCGGCAGGAACTGTGGCGGGCGTGAGTGTACATACCATCATCACAGCGGGTGACGGTGCCAAGGTAGCGATCAACATCATTTCTGAACTAAACGGCGAACGCTATGTAGACCACGACGTACTCAAAGCATAAATCGGTTTACTCGTTCATTCATTGAAAAGGGGTTGCAATTGGCTTATTTCCGCCGTTTGCAGCCCTTTTTTCAAATGAAAGATGGAGTATCACGAAAGGAACGGCCCAAATGGCAAATCGGGCGAATCCAGTCACAAATATTCGAAGTGAACTTCCATCCACTTTGATAACAACAGATACCAGACAGGTTGTCTGTGTCTTATTCTTTTTGTCAAATGATATTAAGAGTCATTTTTCTTGTGGATTTGGGAAACGCTTCATCCAGTTTTTTTACGTCATCTTCTGATAATTGAATGATTCCCGCCGCAGCATTTTCCAATACGTGCTGTTCCGTCGATGCTTTCGGTATCGCGATGACATTTCCATCTCGAATGCACCATTCCGATTGCTCCTGATGAGTTTGATTCGCCGCTTTATTTCGTATTTACTCTCCGAAAATCGCGTTCAGGCGCCTGCATCCTTCCTCAGCCTCGCAAATCATCTCATCAAGCAGCTCCTTGACTGTAGGAACGCTGTTGATCAGGCCGACAACCTGTCCGGCCCAGCCGAACCCCTCTGCTTCCCTTCCATCATAAATATAGTTGCGATTCGCTTTCCCGCTAATCCTGTCCTTCAGATCTTCGTAGGTTGCTCCTTCTTGTTCACGCGCGATAATATCCAGGGTGTATTCTGATTTCAGCACACGTCCCGGTGATCCCAATGTTTTTTTAATTATGACTGTGTCTGTCTCTTTTGCATGAAGAATCGCCTGTTTATATGCCTCGTTCGCATGAATGCACTCTTGTGTGGCAATAAAGCGCGTCCCCATTTCAATTCCTTCTGCCCCAAGTGCAAAAGCTGCCAATAACCCCCTCCCATCGCCAATCCCGCCGCTTGCCAATACCGGAATCGACACGGATTCGACTACACGGGGAATCAGCACCATCGTGCCGATATCGTCACGCCCTAGATGGCCGCCGCCTTCCTGCCCAACTGCCATCACCGCGTCCGCTCCAAGCTCTTCCGCTTTTTGTGCCTGTCTGACACCTGCCACCAGTACGAGCGTGCGAATGTTTTCCCCTTTTAATCGTTCGAAAATCGGTTGCGGATTCGCTCCGGTTATGGAAATTACCGGGACTTTCTCCTCAACTGCAACTTCGAGTAACTCCTTGTATGATCCATCGTGCTTTCCGATAGCAAAATTGACGCCGAAGGGCTGATCTGTCAACGCTCGAACTTTGCGGATTTCCTCGCGGACTTTTTCCGATGTTCCCAGTGTCATTGCAGTAATTTGCCCTAGCCCTCCCGCATTCGAGACAGCTGCAGCCAGTTCGGCATACGCGAGGTAAGCAAGCCCCCCCTGAACGATCGGATATTGAATGCCAAACATTTCAGTTACACGTGTTTTCATATTCTCTCAGTCTCCAATTTTATTATTGTCTTTCGTTTTTTTGCAATAAATTCGGAAATTAAAAAGATAGCGGTTTCATTTAGGCTTAGTATATGCATTTCGCCGTTGATTAGCAATATCAGATCATTCCCGCCCATGAAGCAACATGAGCTTGCGGAATACTGCCCGCCAGAATACAAAAAAGACCCGTTATTATACGGATAACGGGTCTTTTTTAAAATTGGAAGTTTTCTATTATGCTTTCACGGGCGAACCGAATAAGCGAAATTGATCACATTACCAGCGTGCCGTAACCATTTTCTTTCTGGTATAGAACTCCACACCGTCCGGACCGTTGGCATGCAGATCTCCATAGAAAGAGTTTTTCCAGCCGGAGAATGGGAAGAAGGCCATTGGAGCGGGAACTCCCAAGTTGATCCCCAACATGCCTGCATCTATGGTTTCACGGAATTGGCGGACATGGCTGCCATCCTTTGTAAACAGACATGCGCCATTAGCGAATTTGGACTGGTTTGTCAATTCAATAGCTTCATCCAAGTTGTCCACACGGATAATCGACAGGACAGGGGCGAAAATTTCATCTGTCCAGATTTGCATATCGGTTGTCACGTTTTCGAAAATGGTCGGTCCGACAAAGTATCCATTTGCATCACAAGCGGAATCTTTCCGTCCGTCACGTGCCAACAATGCGCCTTCCTTTTCCCCGATCTCAATGTACTTCACTGTTTTTTCCTTATGGGACTCGCGAATGACCGGCCCGAGGAATACACCTTCCTCAAGTCCGTTTCCGATTTTGATGGTATCTGCAGCTTCCACCAGCTTTTGTACCAAGGGTTCCGCGACATCACCGACAGCCACAATGACGGAAGCTGCCATACAGCGTTCACCGGCGGAACCGAATGCCGCGTTGATGATCTGGTTCACCGCCAGATCCAGATCGGCATCCGGCATCACGATCGTATGGTTTTTTGCACCCGCCAATGCCTGTACCCGTTTGCCGTGTGCGGCACCTGTTTTGTACACATACTCCGCGACCGGTTGGGAACCGACAAAGGAAATCGCTTTTACATCCGGATGCTCCAACAATCCGTTGACCACATCATGTGCTCCGTGCACGATACTTAATACGCCATCCGGAAGTCCTGCTTCCTGAAACAATTCAGCCAGGCGATTGGCCAATAACGGTGTCCGCTCGGAAGGTTTCAATACAAATGTGTTGCCGCATGCAATCGCTAATGGGAACATCCAGCAAGGAACCATCATCGGGAAGTTGAATGGCGTAATCCCGCCGACAACACCAACCGGATAACGATACATGCCGGATTCGATGTTTGTGGCAATATCCGGAAGCTGTTTTCCCATCATCAGCGTAGGAGCGCCGGCCGCAAACTCCACGCATTCAATCCCGCGCAGCACTTCCCCGTATGCTTCATTGTAGCTTTTGCCGTTTTCCATCGTAACCAGGCGCGCAAGCTCCTCCCAGTGATCCACCAACAACTGTTGATATTTAAAGAGAATCCGCGCACGCTTCGGAACCGGTGTCGTGCTCCAGGTTTTGAACGTTTCTTTTGCAATTGCGACCGCACGATCCAAGTCCTCGCGATTGGATAACGGAACATAAGCCAGAATTTCTTCCGTTGCCGGGTTTGGAACCGCTTCTGTTTTCTCGGATGTGGAGGCAATCCATTGCCCGCCGATAAAGTTTTTCAATGTTTGAGCAGTTGCTGTTGTCGTCGTCGTTGTCATATTCATAATCCTCTTTTCTTTTGATTGATATTTACTGCGCTGTGGCAATTTCTCCATTTCTACACTTTGCAATATACTCTTCCACTTGCTCTACCGTAGGCATGGAATCGGAAGAACTATGTGACGAAATGACAATCGAGGCGGCCGCTGCACCGTACTCCATCGCTTTCGGAATATCCCAGCCTTGCAGAAGACCGTAAATAAATCCTGCCGCATACGAGTCGCCGGCCCCAAACGTTTTCAAGACTTTTGCCGGAAAAATCGTTCCTGTAAAACTCTCTCCCGTTTTGGTGTAGGCAATCGAGCCATCTTTGCCATGTTTGATCACGACGATTTTGGCGTGAAAATCAAACCACTTTTGCGCAGTCACATGATCATCGTGGTCAGTATTCTTTGCGAAACATTCCATAAAATCGAATTCTTCTCTGGTTCCGATAATCACATCGCATTTTTCAGCGGCAAGGTTATAGTAAACCGCGGTTTCCTCCGGTGAGTTCCATGTATACGGGCGGTAATCAAGATCGAAAAAGATTGTTACATCATGCTTTCGAGCATAATCCAATGCGACAAAAACGGCTTCCCGAGATGGGCTTTTCGCCAAGGCAGTGCCGGAAATAAGCAACGCCTTCGAATGTTTGATGTATTCTTCCGATACATCCCTCGGCTCCAGTTTAAGATCCGCCACATTATCGCGATACATGAGAATACTGCACTCCGTTGGGCTTTTGATTTCTGTAAATGCAAGTCCCGTAACAGATCCGGATTGATCTGTGATGACATTGGATGTATCAATTTGGTTTTTTTCCAGATAACTTTTGATGAATCTGCCCATTTGATCATCCGCGATGCGGCCGATAAATCCGGACTTCTGTCCTAATCTGGCCAGCCCAATCGCAATATTTGCAGGAGAACCACCAACGTATTTGGTGAATGTCATTGTTTCTTCCATCGGCCGATTGAATTCATTTGCATTCAAATCGATGCATAATCTCCCTAAAGCAATCAAATCCAACGGTTTATTGGACATAAAATATAAAGGATTCATCTTTACACTCCCCCCATTCTTATCTCTGATTGACAGTCTTTGCTGTAATGATACATAGAGCCATGTACTTCTTGGCTTATGCATATTTATATGGATTGGCTACTGCAGGATCCTGTTCTGCTTCGACAATGATCCAGCCGTTATACGTTTATTAGAGTTGCAATTAATATTTTCGGGCTTTTTTCAGATTGGTTTCCTTGCTTAAATAAGCCTCATGAACGCTTGCACTTTTGGAAGTGCCGGCAATCCCCACATGCCACCAGGATTCATATCCGTTTGTCATCGTCTTCGGCAGCACTTTGATATCAATCAAGGTAGACACCGTTTGCGTTTTCGCGTCTTCGATGGCTGTCCGCAATTCTTCCAATGTCGTGACCTTATACGTTTTTACGCCATATCCGGCAGCACATTGGGCAAAATCAATTTTGAGCAAACCGCCATCCAAGCGGCCGGTTTCCGGGTTTCGATAGCGGAATTCCGTCCCAAAGCTGCTGATGCCATTCTCCATTTGCAGATTGTTGATGCACCCATTCGCTGCATTATCAAACAAGAGCACATTGATTTTTTTGCCTTCCTGAATGCTTGTCACCAATTCGGAATGCAGCATCAGATAGCTGCCGTCCCCCACCATGGCATAGACCTCTTTATCCGGTTCCGCCAATTTGATGCCAAACGCTCCGGATATCTCATATCCCATACAAGAGTACCCGTATTCCATATGGTAAGTGTTCGGCCGGCGTGACTCCCACATTCTCTGAAGATCGCCGGGAAGACTGCCCGCCGCCCCGATGATGATCGCATCTTCGGCAATTTGCTGATTCACCAGGCCGATCACTTCCGTTTGCGTGAGGCAGGATTGATAGGTTGCCGCAAATTCCGGCAGCACTTCATCCAGTTGCCCGGCGATCTCCGGTGTAAACTCTTGTTCGATATAGCGAATGTTATGCAGGCGATTCAACTCCGCCTTCCACGCAACTTTCGCGTCTTCGATTTCATGCGTGTAGCCCGAAACGTATTGGATTTTCTCCAGTTCTCTTTGCAAAGCCTCAAGGGCTAATTTTGCGTCAGCCACGATCTTGACCGCATCCAGCTTGCTTGCATGATATTCAGAAACGTTGATCGTCAAGAAATCCACTTCAGGATGTTGAAACAAAAGCTTGGATGATGTCGTAAAGTCGGAATAGCGGGTACCGATCCCAATCACCACATCTGCCTCTTTCGCGATCACATTGGCAGCCAGGTTGCCGGTGATCCCGATCCCGCCCAGATTGTACGCATGGGAACTTTCAACCGCACTTTTTCCGGCTTGCGTTTCTCCATAAGGGATGTTGAATGTTTCCGCAAAGCGCTTTAACGTATCTGCCGCTTCCGAATACCGAACCCCGCCGCCACAGATGATGATCGGTTTTTTCTTGCTTTTGATCAGTTCCACCGCATCTTTCAGATCCGCCGCGGTCGGAATGCGGCGTTCAATCCGATGGATGCGTTTTTTGAAGAAATACTCGGGATACTCATACACTTCCCCTTGTACATCCTGAGGCAGGGCGATAGTGACCGCCCCTGTATCCGCCGGATCGGTGAGCACCCGCATGGCATGGATCATCGCTGTCATCAATTGTTCCGGGCGATGGATCCGATCCCAATATTTGCTGACTGCCCGAAATGCATCATTGGTTGTAATGCTCAAATCATGATAATGTTCCACTTGCTGCAGGACCGGGTCCGGCTGCCTTGTGGCAAACGTATCGCCCGGAAGCAATAAAACCGGAATGTTATTGGCGGAAGCCGTCGCTGCGGCAGTCACCATATTGGCTGCTCCCGGACCCACCGAAGAAGTGCAAGCCATGATTTGCTTGCGATGCTTTTGTTTCGCAAACGCTACGGCCGCTTGTGCCATTCCTTGCTCATTTCTTCCTTGATAAAACTCCAGGTCGCCGAGATCCTCTTCCAACGCTTGGCCGAGCCCCAACACATTCCCATGGCCCAAAATAGCGAAGATCCCTTTGACGAATTTCTCTACTTTTCCATCAAATTCAACATACTGCTGGTTTAAAAACTTAATTAACGCTTGGGCCGTTGTCAATCGAACCGTTTTCATTTATTCACCCTCTAGCAACGAACTTTATTCATAATTCCTATACATACATCTTTTAATTTTCCGGTATTTTGGAAAGATACATTTTTGCTGAAGCGATTTCATTAAACGCGAGAGAACCGCCCATTTTCCATGAATTGTGGAACTTTAATCCATCTTCCGCTCTCTGCAGATTTCTCGACTGCTTCTAATATCGCTTGATTTAGGACTCCATCTTCAAAGTTCGGCTTTGGACTATATCCTTTTTCGATCCCATTCATCAATGCTACCATTTCCGATGTCATCGATACTCCACCCATACGCCGCCGTTGTCAGCGGAGCGCACGCAATTTTCGATCCAACGAACTCCCTCCACGCCAGCCTCAATTCCAGGGAACCAAATATCGTTCCATGTTTCCCCACAGTCCAATGCTTCCATCGCCATGGCAAAACGCCGATAGAGATTTGACCAGGATTCAAATAATCCTTCCGCATGACCGGCGCCAATACGGTCATCTGCCACAGCTTCCGGATAGAGATATCCCATTCCTCGTTCTAATATTTGCGCCGGTTTGCCTTGTATTTCGTAGCGAAGCTGATTCGGCTGTTCATCCCACCATTCAATACTGGCTTTGGAACCGACGACTCGGATTTTCTGCCCGTGCATGGAACCGGCATTTACCGCAGAGCACCACAAAGTCCCAATTGCGCCGTTATCGTATTCCATGATGGTATAGGCATTGTCCTCCAGTGGAGCGCGACTCTTGACAAAGCTCTGGCGGGTACACATAAGCTTTTTGATTTTCAATTTTGGCGCCATAACCTCAGACAAGTATAACGTATGTGTTCCCAAATCTCCCAACACATAACTCGGACCTACAATTTCGGGATCAACCCGCCATTTCGCACTAGGATTTTCCTGTTCAACAGCCTCGGAGTGAAAACCGTGCGCAAACTGCATATGAATCATTCGTATTTCGCCTAAATCCCCGTTTGCGATCATCCGGCGTGCCTGTTCAACCGCCTGATGGCCAGAATACCCATATGCAATCCCTACAACACGATTCTTCTTCTTTGCAATCGTCTCCAACTCTTTGGCTTGTTCGGTGGTAAAGCACAAAGGTTTTTCACATACTACATGCAAGCAGGCGTCTAACGCCGCCTTGCAGATTTCATAATGCGTGCTGTTCGGAGTTGCAATCGTAACAGCTTGAATGCCGTCTTCACGTTTCGACTCTTCAGCAAACATTGTTTTATAATCGGGATAACAACGCTCTGGATTCACGTGTACATTTACTCCAAATTCCTGACCGCGTTCGGGGTTGATATCAAATGCGCCTGCAACCAATTGAAAATTATGATCTCGCAGTGCAGACGAGCGATGAATATAACCGATCTGGCTTCCGCGCCCGCCGCCTACCATTGCCCAACGAATCGGATATCGTATGTTTTTTTCACCATTAATCATATTGTATTGCTCCTGTTCTAATATTTTATGTTTGATTCATAACCAACACGTTTTAAAAAGGCAATACTCTGGCTGACATCTCGCAGGCTCGTATCAGAATTCCTAGGGTCACGCTCTTGCTCGATCGTGATATACCCATGATAATTGATTTCTTTCAGCAATCCGTTAATCGAATGATAGTCAATGCTGCCTTGTCCGATCGGGCACATGACTCCCTTGCCGCATGCATCAAAAAAGCGAATATGTTCACACATCACCTGCTCATATATTTCCAGATTAATATCCTTGAAATGGATATAATCCAGCCGATCCGAGCAGTCTCGAAGCAGTTGAACGGGATCCATTTTTGAGTAATACAGATGCCCCGTATCAAGGCAAAGTCCCGCAGTTTCATATGGAATGTCCTGCAAAAGTTTCTTGATTTCGTCTTCAAATTCGATATAGCCGCCTGCATGAGGATGGATGACGGATCGTACTCCATATTTTGTCCACGCTCGCTCAGCAAGTGTCCGAATGTGAACCGTTATGTTGTTCCAGTCATGTGCAGATAAGCGCTTTGCGTCATTAGGGTGGCCGGCTTTATAATCCCTTTCATCATGCCCCCAATCAATTAATACCAGATAAGGGGTCGGAAAGTGTTGTCCTTTTTCCTGCGGCGATGGCGGAAGATATGGGTTTTTGGGATCATCCACGCCCCAGCAACAAGGCGCTCCTGCAAGTTTAATGCTCACTAGAAATAACCTCCAAATAAAAAATAGACGGCAATCATTCTCGGAAAGCGCTATAGTATGAATGTCCCAATTGTCGCTAAAACGACTTTTTCGGGACATTCTCTTTTCTTACGCCTTATGGCTTGTTTTAAATTCTTTCATCTTGCCTTTGACAGTTGCAAGGATTGCTTCTTTGCCTGGCGCAAGGATTGTCCGCGGATCGTAAACATGGCTGTCGCTCGCCAACACTTGACGAACCGCTTGCGCCCATGCTTGCAGACATTCCGTATTCACGTTTATTTTGGCATGGCCCAATTCAATCGCCTTCTCGATTTGATAGCCAGGTATGCCTGAACCGCCGTGCAGAACAAGCGGCACACCTGTCAACTCGGAAATTTGCTTCATCTCATCATAGCCCAGTTTCGGTTCGCCTTGATAAGGTCCATGAACGGAACCGAGAGCGGCAGCCAAAGCGTCTACTTCCGCTTCTTTTACGATGCGCAAACATTCCTTCGGATCTGCATATCGGATTCCGCCGATAAGTCCATCTTCCATACCGCCAACTGTGCCAACTTCCGCTTCCACAGATACTTGTCTAGGATGTGCATAGTCAACAACTTGCCTTGTCATCGCGATATTTTCATCAATCGGATAATGGGAACCATCGATCATAACGGAGGTAAATCCGGCATCAATCGCCTTTTTGCAGCGATCCACACTCATCCCGTGATCCAAATGCAACGCCACCGGAACGGTGATCGACATTTCTTCCAGAAGACCTTTCACCATTGCAGCAATTGTTTTAAAACCGCCCAAATAATCGACAAGTCTGTCGGAAGCCGCCAAAATAACAGGTGCCCGTTCTTCTTCGGCAGCCTGCAATGTGGCTTGTGCCCACTGCAAGCTGTTCATGTTGTATTGCCCGACAGCGTAGTTGCCTTCCCTGGCTTTTACAAGCATGTCTTTCATCGATACAAGAGCCACTTATTTGGCACCTCCTCCACTGATAACTGCCAGTCATTCATTTATCTGAATCAAAATCGAAATGCTTTGATACGACTTTGATTGTTGTATCCTTGGCTGTCTTGATTGCTTCCTCAGCATCCAATTGGTAATATTCCGGTCGGAATAATTCAACAGATACAACATCGGAAAAGCCGATCTCCTTTAATGTAGATAAAATACCGTGTAAATCAATCGCACCCAAGCCTGGCCAAACCCGATCTTCATCCGTTAGAAAACCAATCGGGAAATCTTCCGTATCATCGATATGCAAGATAAAGATTTTCGATCCGTCTGCTTTTTTCAAGTCCTCCAAGTCTGAACCCATGGCGTGGAAGTGGAAACAATCCAGTACCAATCCTACATTTTCGCGATTTACGGCTTCGACAATATCGTAAGCTTGAGCGAATGTATTGACAGTACATTGTGGATGTCCGATAAATTCAACTGCTATTTTAATCCCATATGGCTGTGCCAGATCTGACAAATCTTTTAACACATCTACACAACTGTTTTTAATATCTTTTTTCAATATTTTTTGATCCGTTACCAACGGAACAGCCACGATATATGAAACGCCTATTTGTTTGGCAGTTTCCAACATCCCTTTGTATTCATTTATTATTTCCTTGTATCCGGCTTCATCACGATTATTGAAAAATACCAACGCGTTAAACGCCAACGGTTTAATCTGATGCGCATGAAAGAAGTCAGCCAAATCATCCATTGAATGATCGTTTAAATACTCGGGCAATTTGTCCATTGTACGAATTTCAATATAGTCGTAGCCATGCTTGTCACAATACTCCAAATCTTTCGCAAGGTTAGAATTCTTTAAAGTAGTAGCTTCATTAAAGCATAGTTTCATAAGTACGCCTCCGTTTTCCTGATCTTGCTTCAAGAGTCTGTTTAGAATCACCACTGGTCTCTGGCTTCGGGCCTCTTGCCTCTGTTAAATACCAAGTCCTTCTCTCATTTTTTGTAACATAAATTTGCTCGATTCATCCGCTTTGTCGATCCATGCAAATACTGCATTTGTTGCAATACCGTCAAATTCCATTTCTTTTAATTTCTTAAAGATCGTAGCAAAGTCTACTTCCCCTTCGCCGATATTTAAGTGTTGGTGAATCGTTGCTTCCACACCTGGCGGGTTTACGATATAGCGCAATCCTTGAGCGGCTTTATGGTTAAATGTATCGGCAAACAAGACATGTGTTAAACGATCCCCTGCGTAGTCAAACATCGTTGCGATATCGCCAATTCCATCGTCATAGTAGAATGTGTGCGCAGTTGAATACACGAGATTGATCCACGGTCTGTCAAGTGCGCGGATCATATCGACCGCCCCTTGATTTGTTTCGATAAAATCATACGGATGTGCTTGCAGGTTTAACTTTACCCCTTCTTTTTCAAACACCGGGATTAACTCGTCCATTGATTTGATAAATTTTTCTTCGCAAATAACGGGGTCATATTTTGTGCCGTTAAACTCACTGTTCATCAGATCAATCTCTAATTCTACAGCTACTTCAATAGCACGCTTCCAATTTCTCACTGCTGCTTGACGGCGATCTTCATCCGGACCGGCCCAATAGTATAACGGCAGCAAGGATGAGAGCTTGACACCCGCGTCTTTTAACCAGTTCTTCAAGTTTTTTATTTGACTTTTATCTACTTTTGGATATTTGTAGAATGGACAAAAATCTTCACGCGGTGACAATTCAATATACTCGTACCCTAATTCTGCCGTTTTTTCGACCATTTCTTTTAATGATAGGTTCATATACATCGTTGGATCCAATGCCAATTTCATCGTTTTATCCCTCCATCTAAAGGTAGATTGCGTATTTCGAGAATAAGGCTTTTACTCGGGACGTTTCGTTTTGATTCCCCAATGACTCCTTTCATTCATAAAATTCCGGCTTCTCCGGGATTGAAATCCTTTCTTTTTCTCCCGTTTGTTGTGCTTTTACACATGCATCTGCTGTTACAGCCGCAATGTAACCATCCCATGATGTTGGACCATTCGGCTTACCTGTTTCTTTGATCGAATCGATAAAGTCTTGCAATTCTACATCGTATGCATCGATAAAACGGTCTTTCCAATCCATTAGTATATTGACACCCAGTTTCGCTTCTTTACGTGTTACGATGCTTAAAGGTTCCGGCAATTTTACAATGCCTTCTTCACCAATCACTTCGCATTGAATATCGTAACCGTATTTGCAGTTCACAAACACTTCGGCAGTAATGGAAATGCCGCTGTTCGTTTCGATCATGAAAACTTGCGGATCTTGCAAATGAGCCAATGCATGTTTGGTTTTCTTCGGGTAAACAACTTGCACTGACTTATAATCATCGTTGACCAACCAATGCAGCACATCAATTTCGTGAATCAACGTATCCGTTACTGCCATATCTGTTGTATATTTGTCGCCGACTTCCGGATTTCGGTGTGCGCAATGAATCATTAACGGCTCACCGATCAAATGGCTGTCAATGGCTTCTTTCAATTGCTTATAACCACTGTCATAACGTCGCATGAATCCTACTTGCACCAATTTCTTTCCGTATTTCATTTCCGCTTCTACGATGCGCATGCACCCTGCTGCTGTTGTCGCCAAAGGTTTTTCACAAAATACATATTTCCCGGCTTCTATCGCTGCCAATACACTTTGTTCATGAGCCGGTCCCCAGCTTGTTACAAGCACGGCATCGACGTTTTCAGCAGCGATAAGCGCTTTATCATCCGGATATACGATGGCATCTAATGAAAATTCCTCCACAACCTTTTTTGCGGCATCTTGATTCACATCTGTCACAGCGACAATTGTTCCGCCAGATAATTTCTTTGTAATTCTTTTGATATGTTCCCTGCCAATCGCACCAGTTCCGATAACACCCATTTTTAAAGTCATGATCCTGTTCCCCCTAGCTCTTCACTGTAACTTGTTTTAGAATTAATTCTTCATTAATATATCTGCGTGCGATTAAAGCATATTCCAATGGATGAGCGACAGATGGATCTTGTTCGGCTTCAACCACAATCCACCCTTTATAATTGGAATCAAGCAACGCCTTGTATACATTGCTGAAATCAATGCAACCATCACCAGGCACTGTAAACATGCCGCTTAAAAATGATTGTGAAAACGATCGGCCTTGTTTCTTGCATTCATCCATCACATTGCGTCTGACGTCTTTAAAATGGACGTGTTTGATGCGAGCGATGTGCTTGTTTAACAATGTCATAAAATCACCGTCAGAAACGTAGATATGCCCCGTATCATACACTAAATGGACATAGTTTGGATCGGTGTTTGCCATTAGACGATCCACTTCTTCCAATGTTTGAACGCCTGTTCCCATGTGGTGGTGGTAAACCAGCTTTAAATCATATTGTTCGGCAATTTTCCCAAGTTCATTTAGTCCTTGGCAGAATGTATTCCATTCCTCATCCGTAAAGTGAGGTTTATCAGCGAAGACATTTTTTTCCGTGCCCTGGATACTGTATGTTTGCTCTGATACAACTACCGCGTCCGCATGAACTTCCTTTAAATATTCGCAACAGTTGTGGAATGCTTTCGTAACCTCCTGGATCCCGTCGCGAATGATAAAACTACTAAACCATTGACTCGCTATTTTTAAGTTTCGAAGTTTCAGTTCTTTGTTTAACACGTTCGGCTCAGGAAAGAAACCGCCAACTTCCGTCCCTTGAAAACCAGCCACTACAATATCGCTTAATAAATGTTGCAATGTATTCCCTGCGCCTATTTCCGGAATATCGTCATTACGCCAGCCAATGGGAGCAATTCCCCATACAATCTCTTGTTGTGCCATACTAAGCCCTACTCTCCTCATGTCGTTTGTTAACGTTCCAATATCCAAGCGTGATCCGGATCGTTGTGGAATTTCCAAATGCGTGTCGGCCCTGCCATTACGTTTAAATAATAAGATGTATATCCTTCAGGCACACCTACTGGATGATACCCTCCCGGCACGATGACAACATCGCCGTTTTCAACAGTCATTGTTTCATCAATTGAACGATCATCCGTGTAAATCCGCTGGAATACAAATCCTTGCGGTGGATCCATTTCGTGATAATATGTTTCTTCCAATAAAGACTCCTGTGGCAAATGATCTTGATCATGTTTATGCGGAGGATAACTCGACCAATTTCCGCTTTCTGTATATACTTCAACAACCAGCAAACGATTCGCTGATGGATCCGAATCTGGCAAAATGTTGTGCACCATGCGTTTATTGTTGTATTTGCCTCTATGTTCAACACCATTATCGGAAGCTCGAATCAGTTTTGTCGGAAGTTGTTTTTCAGAAGGTGAATAGCATAGTGCCACACGCGCTTGGCTCACTGCCTCTACTTCAAAGCAACGATCATTCGATACGTATACGCTATCTGTTGGTTTCTTTTCGAAAATGCTTT
Organism: Fodinisporobacter ferrooxydans; assembly: GCF_022818495.1. Lineage (GTDB taxonomy): Bacteria > Bacillota > Bacilli > Tumebacillales > MYW30-H2 > Fodinisporobacter > Fodinisporobacter ferrooxydans. The sequence continues at coordinate 4,432,602 of NZ_CP089291.1, forward strand.
CACGAGTGCCCAAATTTTTAAATGTCGCTTCTTTATCTGTGACATGTATTTTTCCTGTCAATGCCACAATACAGCATTCTTTCTTCGCCAACTCTTCTGCATATGTTGCACCAGGAGCCAAATCTACGATTTTAAATTCAACATATTTTAATAGTGAATTTTCTGTCGTCACATCATGAACAATTGTTACTCCTTGTGTACTTTCGTTTTTATTCGGTTTTCTGAGCAATTTGCTCATTACGATTCCCTCCTCATTGTCATTCTGGAAACGATCCGATTATTCAACCGTCTGACGAAAATCAATCTTGTTTCCCGTTTTTCCACTTTCATAAATCGCATTCAATAATCGAATGGAAAGGTATCCGTCATCAGCCGTCACAGGAGGCTTGGTGCCATTTACAATCGCGTCGATAAACAAACGATCTTCCTCCATATAGCCCCACTTTTCTTCTAAAGATACTTGGAAAAAGTCGCTGATTTGCGCTTCTTGCTTCAATCCTGGCGCATACATGACCTTCTCCAGTTCTTGTGTGGCAACTGTGGAATATTTTCCATACACCTCAATACTCTCGAAAGGGAAACTCCAACCGGCATGAGCATACGTAACAAAGTTTGCAATCGTTCCCGATTCAAATGTAAGCGTAACAGCAAACGTATCCAACTCCGAATCAGAGATATTTTGCCTGGCTTCGCATTGAACCGTTTTCACTTCGCCAAAGAAATAGCGACTCAAATCCATGAGGTGAAAAGGTGTCTCATAAAGGTAGCCGCCTGTGACCTGCGGATTCGCAGTCCAAGCAGGATTTAACAACTCGCCGCGATTCATCTTGATATTCGCCAAATATGGCTTGACTTCACCGGAATCGATCAATTCTTTCATTCTTTTATAAACGGAAGCATACCGCCGATTCATTCCCAAATTGTATACGGCCTTTGACTTGCCTGCTGCTTCTTTAATTTGCTCAGCTCCAGCCAAAGTGGTAGCCATGGGTTTTTCGGAAAATACATGCACGTGATTTTCCAAACATTTCAGAACAGGCTCCACGTGCAATGTATTTGGGGTAGTCACATATACGGTATCGACTCCAAGCCCAAACAAGCCTTCTAAATTTTCTACCGGTTGAGCGTTACCTGCATATTTTGCCAAATCAACTGCTCTTTCTTCGGAAATATCCGCAACTCCGACAATTTCTACTCTCTCGTCATTTTTTAAGATCGATGTGTGAATCTTGGCAATAGCACCCGCTCCTAAAATACCAACTTTAACTCGTGTCATCCTTATTGTCTCCTTACCCATTCATTTCGAATTCCGTTATGTTGCAAATTTAGTAATAATATACTACTTTGCTTTTAAAATCATTTTTCGTTCCGCGAATAAATGGATACGCTTTCTTTTATATAACACATTTTCACAACTTCGGGCAAGCGCTTGCACATAATCAAAAAATTAAAAGGTTACTCCCTAACCCTTTCCTGAAAAATTGAGATAAATAATTTGCATCGTACATAAGCCCTTGTATTTTCTACATTTTATTTAATACCATTCTTTCCTTATATGAGCAAGCGCTTTCTTTGTTGTTTTATTTTATACCGTGTCAGATTTTTTTTCAATACTTTTTAGCAAATGCGGATGATTCGTCCAGCACATAACGCCTCATTTACATGTACATGAATTTTATTATGCAAGAAATCATTTATTTGACTCCATGGTGTCAATATATCGTTATAGTATAAGCATTATTCTGTTTCATTTTTAGAGAAAAAATATTGACAATCTTTTTAAAAAACATATTGACAATCCAAATTAAACATTTAATAATAAATTCACAGATACACCAGTTCTGTTTTAATAGGGGGGATTCATTCATTGTTTCACAGATTTCACAAATTGTTCCAAAAGGGGGAAAAATAAAAAATCCATGATTGAATTGCTTTGTCGGGCTGCCAAGGATTGACATATAGAATGATGAGAAAAGGATCCCTTGGATACGTGCCGGTGGATATTTTTATGAAGTACAGAAGAAAGTCTGTCGTATTTTCTGAATTATCACAAATGTAAGCGCTTCTCGTTTTACATCGATAAGAAAAGATATACGAAAAAGCATCCGCTAAGAACTCCCTGATAAAATTTACGGGAATTGCAAACAATGTTTCATCTACTTCATCCTAATCAAATAATAAACTTAACACTTTTATTTTTTTCTTTTTGAGCAAGCGCTTGCAGAAAGCGGTTGCAATATGAAACATGTTTCTTATACGATTTTTAACACGTTAAAGGAGGATACATTTCCATGAAAAAAAGACTTGCAACTACCTTACTAGTTTCATCTTTGGCGTTCGTTTCACTCGTTGGATGCGGGAGCAGCACTACAACAGCTGCAAATCCAGCACCTAACAACAGCGGGAAAGCAGATACCGGCGGAAAGATTACCATTGGCGTTGCGATGCCCACATTCGATGATGTCTGGTTGAATTATCTCCGACACGCAATGGAGCAATATGCAACGAAAAATCCCAATATTAAACTCATCTTCTCTGATGCAAATAACGACTCCAGCAAACAATTGTCGGAAGTCGACAATTTCATAGCGGAAAAAGTGAAATCGATCGTTGTCGTTCCTGTAGACCCCAAAAGTATGCAGCCAATTCTGGATGCGGCCAATCATGCAAAGGTTCCTTTAGTCGCAGTCAATCGCGAGTTCCCGAACATGGATCAAGCAACTGCTTATGTCGGTTCCCAGTCCATCCAGGCAGGCATTCTGGAAATGACGCAAATCGCGAAATTGCTGCACGGCAAAGGAAACATCGCAATCATGGAGGGTCAATTGGGACAGGAAGCGGAAGTGGACCGTACCAAGGGATACTATGAGGTACTCAAAAAATATCCGGATATCCATGTAGTATTAAAGGGCACAGCTAGTTGGGACAGGGCCAAAGGCATGAGTTTGATGGAAAACTGGCTGCATTCCGGGAAACAGATCAATGCCGTTGTCTCGAACAACGATGAAATGGCGATTGGCGCAATCCGGGCAGTTAGCGCTGCCGGTATGCAGGGGAAAATTATTGTGGGCGGTACTGATGCTACTCCGGAAGGGCTCTCATATGTCAAGAACGGCCAACTGGCTGTATCCGTTTATCAAAGCGCCCTTGGTCAAGGACAGGACGGCATAAAACTCGCGTATGAAGCTGCAAAGGGCGAAAAGGTTCAAAAAACAGATTATGTCCCTTACGAATTGGTCACAAAAGACAATGCTGATAAGTATTTGGCCGTTTGGAAGCAATTAGGCGCTAAATAAGTCGTTGGATGTTGATTTCCAGGGCACCAATCCATGTTGGTGCCCGTTTAAAAAGGATGTGATCGTATGGAACAACAATATGTTTTGGAAATGGACGGCATATGCAAGGCTTTCTCCGGTGTTCAAGCGTTAAAAAACGCACGGCTTCAAGTAAGAAAAGGCACTGTTCATGCATTAATGGGGGAAAATGGCGCCGGCAAATCCACTTTGATGAAAATACTCGTCGGAATTTACAAGCCGGACGCCGGAAGCATTCGATTCAAAGGGAAGGACCTTCATCTGCGCAGCATCCATGACAGTTTGCATGCAGGCATTTCCATGATTCATCAGGAATTGAGCAGTATCCCGAATATGACCGTCGCCGAAAACATTTTTCTTGGCCGGGAACCGACCCTCAAAAGCGGATGGATCGATTTTAAAAAGCTGTATCGTGATTGTGAAGAATTATTTGCGAAACTCAATATGAATATCGCACCTACTGTTAAAATGAAAGAACTTAGTGTTGCAAACCGTCAACTTGTTGAAATTGCCAAGGCTATCTCCTATAAATCGGATCTGATCATCATGGATGAACCGACATCCGCGATTACCGAGCGGGAAGTCGAGCATTTGTTTCAGATTATTGCATCCTTGAAAAAGGATGGAGTTTCCATCATTTATATCACCCACAAGATGAGTGAAGTATTCATGATTTCCGATGACATTACCGTCTTTAGGGATGGACAATTTGTCGAGTCAAAGCCGGCTCGGGAATTAACGAATTCTCGTCTGATACAATTGATGGTCGGAAGAGAAATCAACCAAACGTCGTACAGACAACCTTCCTCCATTCAAGAAGTGATTTTGTCGGTACGCAACTTAACCTGTCCAGGCAAGTTTAAAAACGTGAGCTTTGAAGTCCGCAGAGGAGAAGTACTTGGCTTTGCCGGCCTTATGGGTTCGGGCAGAACAGAAGTCATGGAGTCATTGTTCGGAATTCGGCCAGCTGAATCAGGGGAAATCATGATACATGGCAATTTGGCAAAAATAAAAAAACCTTCGGATGCTATTCGTTACGGCTTAGGTATGTTGACAGAAGACCGCAAAGAAACCGGGTGTTTTCTCCCGCTTTCCGTACAAGACAACATGATGTTTGTGAGTATCGACAAGTTCGCCAGATTTGGCTTTCTCGATAAAAAGCGAATCGATCAATCGAGTGATGAGCAGCGAAAGTTGCTCTCGGTAAAAACCCCTAACCTGAATCAGATTATAGGAAAACTGAGCGGCGGTAATCAGCAAAAAGTTTTATTGGCGCGTTGGCTTCTCAATGATCCGGATATTCTTATACTTGACGAGCCGACTCGAGGAATTGACATCGGTTCAAAATTCGAGATTTACAAGCTGATCAATGAGCTGACGAGCAAGGGAAAGGCGGTCATTGTCGTATCGTCGGAACTCCCGGAAGTATTGGGAATCAGCGATCGGATAGTAGTGATGAGCGCCGGCCAAGTGGCAGGAGAACTGGACGGTCAATCGGCTACACAAGAAAGAATTATGGAGTTTGCCACCAGTCTTATTCATTAAATAAAGGAGTGTACCATATGGAAGAAAAATTGTTGCTAAATCAGGAGGCAGCCACTTCTAGAAATGTAAAAATCAATATCTATCATTTTCTTGACAAATTCGGAATTTTTCTGGTTTTAATCGGAATGATTGTAATCATGTCGATTCTGACGCCCTTTTTCTTTACGGTAGGCAATCTGTTGGATATCGTACGTCAGGTCAGTATTGTCGGAATCACCGCAATCGGTGCAACCATTGTCATTATTACAGCAGGCATCGATTTATCACCCGGATCGGTGATTGGTGTCGCTTCCGTCTCCTCTGCACTTTTTGCACAATCCCATGAACCTGTCATTCTTCCGATTATCGTAGGAATCGTTGTTGGTGCCTTAGCCGGAATAATCAACGGTGTTGTCATCACAAAGGGAAAGATGGCTCCTTTTATCGTTACATTGGCAATGATGACGGCGGCACGCGGATTAGCCCTATTGGTTTCAGGAGGAGAGCCGATACAAGCGTTGTCACAAACGTTCGGCGTAATTGGCGGCGGTTATCTTGCAGGCATTCCCATTCCGATTATCATCTTTTTGATCATTGGGGTCATATTCCATATTATTCTAACGAAAACCAAAATCGGAAAATGGATATATGCGATTGGAGGAAATGAACAAGCAGCTATCATTGGCGGTTTAAATGTAGACCGAATTAAAATTATCGTCTATTCTCTTGCTGGATTATTAGCTGGTGTCGCTTCTGTTATATTGACGTCACGTGTCGGATCAGGCGACCCGAACGCCGGATTGGGTTATGAGTTGGATGCGATAACAGCTGCAGTCATCGGAGGCACTAGCCTGACAGGCGGAATCGGGACGATCCCTGGAACGATTGTGGGTGCTTTGATCATTGGTGTCATGAACAACGGATTGGATCTGTTGAACGTACCTTCTTACTGGCAATCCATTTTAAAAGGTGTCATTATCGCTCTTGCCGTATTTATTGACTCACAAAGGCATAAAAAGAAATCCTAAATATCTTCGTGGAGTTTCCATAAATACAAGGTTATTGGAAATGAAAATCTATTCGAATCAAGTCCGAAAAGGAGTGCTTATATATCAGCTTCCGTTGTTTTATATAGTAACGATGCTATATTGATTTTCAATCTACACATATGTACCACTGTTGCCCCTCTATATTCATTTACTCGGTGGTTCTCTATCCAAATGATAGATTTTTAACCGGTACAATATTATCACAGTTACCGCAACAAGAAACTCCCGCCTTTGCAAGCGGGAGTTTCTTGTATCTCATCTCATGGATACGCTCAACTAAAAACCAGATGGAATAGAAACTCCGCCTCATTCAAGTTTCACTTTATATTTTGAACATGCTCACTTGCTCATTTAATTCCAATGCCATCATTGATAACGATTCGGTGGATGCCGTAATCTCTTCCATCGATGCAAGTTGTTCTTCATTTGCAGCTGACACATTTTGTGTAATCGATATCGATGACTCGGCAATTCCTGCAATTTGATCCATCACAAGCACAATTTCCTCCGCACCGTCAGATAGTGATTGAGTAGCTGAAGAAGCATCCTGAATTTTTCCTACTACTTCTTCTACCGATTGGTTGATTTCCTCAAAGGATTGTTTTGCTAAATTCACAATATGAATTCCAGCGCCTACTTCTTTCGTTCCTGCTTCCATTGATTCGACGACTTTATCAATTCCTTCTTTGATGATTGTAATGTATTCTGTAATTTGTCTTGCCGCTTTTGAAGATTCTTCACTAAGTTTTCGAACTTCATCGGCTACCACTGCAAAACCGCGCCCGTGTTCCCCAGCCCTCGCGGCTTCAATCGCAGCATTAAGAGCAAGCAAGTTCGTTTGACTGGCAATGGATGTAATCGTTTCCACGATCACACCAATAAACCCCGCATGATCCCCTAATTCTTTAATCGATAGTTGTGCTTCCTCTACGGTTGTTTGAATAAAATTCATCTGGTGGATCGTTTTTTCTATTACTTGATTCCCCTCTGATGATACATCCGATGTCTTTGCAGCCAACCTTGACATATTTTGCATGCTTCCAGCGATTTGTTGCACACCTTCTACCATTTCGTGGACAGTTTGAGCAGCTTTTTCTATATCGGAAGATTGTTGTTGGCTGCCTATTACAACTTCTTGAACGGAAATCGCGATTTGCTGTGTTGCCTGTGTCGTTTGTTCCGAACTTGCCAACAACTGTTCGGAAGATGCAGCTACCTGTTCGGCACTCATGCTTACTTTTTGAACTAATTCACGCAGATTGTGGGACATATGATTAAACACTCTTGCCAAATCGCCGATTTCGTCACGGTTTTTGACTTTAATTTCATGTACAGTTAAATTACCTGATGCGATTTGCTCAGCAATTCCGGACACTTTGACGATTGGTACGGAAATCAGGCGGGACATCAACATAACAATTACAATACCTAGAATAATTGCGAATAAGCTAACAAAGATGATGTAAGTGAATCCTGATTGAAACAATTGAACCGACCGAGACGTCGCTTGATCGGACTCCTTTGTATTCAATTGTATGTCTTTTTGAAGGTTGTTAAGAGCTTGTTCAAAATCATTGGAACTTTGTTCGGCAAGAATGTTTGCTGCAGTATAATCTTTATGTTGACCGGCACTCATAATAACAGGAAGCTGTGAAAGATAATACGTTTCCTTATTTTTAAAAGCTTCATATACGCTTCGTTCTTCCTGACTTGATATCAGAGGTTCATATTGCTTTTGTTCGGCTTTTAAATCATTCAAAAATTGTTGCTGCTTTTGTGCAAGCTGATGCATTTGATTTGGGTCCGATTCCAAAACAAATCGCAACGTTTCACGCTCTACATTCAGAAAATCTGCTTGTATTTGACCCAGTGATTTTACATTTGGCATCCAATTTTTCTGAATCGCTTTTGCTGCATTTCCCATTTGATACATATTCCAAATAGCGATTACACTTACTACAAGTAAAAGAATCAGAACACTGGCAAACCCTGCGACTAGCTTTTTTCCGATTGTAAACTTCAACATCAATCACATCCCCATGTCCCATAAATTTTGGCGAAAACGAATACATCCAACTATTTCATATAAGCCAAATTCCCTTTCCTTTATAATTTTTCTATTGCAAGCGATTTCATAAAAATAAAACGTATGTCTTCCTTTTACTTCGTGTTCTAAACAATACGGATATGTCACAATAGATGAAAGCGCTCGCCCAAAATATTTAAAAAATTGCTCAATTCTTCTTTCTTATCGAATGATGAAAGGAACAATCCAATTCAATATTTAGCATGCAATATCCGGAAATTCTAGTAACGTTTAAAGACATTATTTTTATGCAAGCGCTTGCCCCAACTTGCTTTCTATCATTCTAAAGCTTACATTTTCTTTTTGCAATACTTTTCACCAAAGTCATCACCTTTACAAGAAACAGCAGCATCGTATTCCATATTTCGGGATATAAAGATACAGGATGTAAAGACATGGCGAGTGGGGATAAACATTCATTAAAAATAGGAAAAAGCACCCTGTATTTTATATTTTACAAAGTGCTTTTATTCATAAGGGCAAACTTTACATGTTTCTTGCCGTTTAAACGAGTTCCAAGAAAGGCTGCTATCTGATTTGTTTCGTTGAATTGCGAATGATTAATTCCGGCGGTAAAACAAGCCGTCTTTTCGTATTTTTTCTACCCTCAATTTCTTGTACCAACAAATCCATGACTTGTTGACCCATTTCATGAATCGGTTGAGCGATTGTAGTTAATGGAGGATCCACAATGGATGCCAATATCGTATTATCAAATCCGATCACCGATATATCCTCCGGGATCTTTAGCCCTAATTCTTTGGCTGCCTGGTATACTCCAATGGCAAGGGAATCATAATTCGCAAAAACAGCCGTTGGCCGCTTGGGGGATCGAAGGAGTTCAAGGGCCGCCCGTTTGCTATCTTCCATTGAATAATCTGTGTGCATGACGAAATCCTCATCAAAATCCAACCCGTTTTCTTCCAGCACCTGTCGATATGCTTGATAACGGTATTTTTCACTTGTTCGAGCCAAAGTTCCCAATATGCATCCGATTTTTTCATGTCCCAAAGAAACTAAATGGGACGTAGCCATATATCCCCCCAAAAAATCATCGACCGTAACTACATCCAGCATTAATTCCGGGATATCTTGTGCAATCAACGCGATCGGGAAATGTTCCTTCTGCAATTCCCTCAACAGGTTATAATTCTTTGTTGTTGTTCCAATGATGATTCCGTCTACACTTTTCTGTTTCAGCAGAGAAAGGTACATTTCTTCCGTATCCGGGTTATTATCCGTATTACACATTAAAAGATTAAACCCCAATTCTCTTCCATGATCCTCTATACTTCTGGATAATTCTGCAAAAAAGGGATTGGCAACATCAGGGATAATGAGTCCGATCGTGCAAGTACGCTTTCCCGTTAAAGCGGAGGCTACGACACTAGGGTGATAGTTGAGTTGTTCAACAACTTCCAATACTTTCTTCCTCGTCTTCTCGCCAATTCGACCGGTATTATTAATCACCCTGGAAACAGTGGAAATGGACACTCCGGCTTCTTTGGCAACATCGTAAATGGTTGGCTTCATTTCTGATCATACTTTCATTTTTTATAGTGATTTCATGTGTGTCAATTTACTACAGTGATTTTCAAAAATGTTCATGAAATACCTGAATTATAGAATCTTAAAAAAAGAAAAAGCGCTTTCTCTATTATATCCATTAGTTTAAATCGTTGCGGATCTTTATGCAATCCTATTGGATACAAATATTTCGAAAAATGAAAGGGGCGTTGAATCGTTCCAAAAGGTCTCATCAACTTTTTTGGATATATTCAACTGCCCCATATATGATTTGTTTGATTTAAAAGATGCTATATTACCTAGACTTCTTGCCGAATGCAACAGCCAGGATGATAATTGCGCCGCTGACTACCATCTGCTGACTGACATCCAAGCCCATGATGATCAAACCGTTATTAATGGTACCAATCATTAATGAACCTATGACAGTACCAATAATAGAACCATTGCCTCCGAATAAACTCGTTCCTCCTAAGATCACAGCAGCAATCGCGCTCAATTCATCGCCGTCTCCAAAGCTATAGCGAGCACTTTGCATCATTCCGCTATACAACATGCCGGCAATAGCAGCCGCAACACTAGTAAGCAAAAGCGCTGTAAACTTGATACGCTGTGTATTAACACCCGAGTATTCTGCCGATAGACGATTCCCCCCGGTTGCTAGAATTTGACGGCCAAAAGGTGTCTTCTTCAGGGTAAAATGTCCAATAATCAAAACGACTAATGACCAAATAAGAAGTGAAGGTATCGGTCCCACATTACCGGAACCAAACACATTATTAAATGTCATATTTAGGATGGGAACAGGGTTGGTATGTGTAATCCACATATCAACACCGCGTACAAGCTGCATCATCCCTAAAGTTACTAGAAACGAAGGAATCGCAATTTTCGTTGTTAAATAGCCATTTACTGCTCCAACAAGCAAACCTGAAAGCAATCCGGCTACAACACCTCCCAAAAAACCGAAGCCTGCTTGAATTGCCAATGCAGATATTAAAGCAGCAAAAGCCGTCGTAGAGCCAATGGATAAATCAATTTCACCAGATGCAATAACAAATGTCATCGCAACTGCCATGATGGATATCATCGTAGTTTCCCGAACAATGTTCAACAAATTCGACGGTAATAGAAACCCTTGATTTCCTAAAGTAACACCGAAGAAAATCAGAATAATAACAAAGGCAATATATACAATGTAGTTACGCCAGTCAAAAGTTTTTCTACTCAGTTTCGTATTCATAATGTTCCTTTCATTAATAACCCTGGATAGCATGATGGAGAGCCTCCTCGGATTCTATTTCCTTTCTTTGAATTTCTCTGGTAATTGTTCCGTTATATAGAACTAATATTCGATCGCTAACGGCAAGCAGTTCTTCTAGTTCTGACGATATAACTAAAATAGCCATCCCGTCATTTGCCATTGAACGAATAATTTCAACAATCTCAGACTTTGCGCCAATATCTACACCGATCGTGGGTTCATCTAAAATTAATACTTTTGGATGTTGAGCAAGCCATTTTGCCAGCACTATTTTTTGTTGGTTTCCACCGGAAAGGAGTTTCACCACTTTTGATACGCCATCTGTTTTAATATTTAATTTTTCAATATACTCTTCCGTAAGTGAATTACCTTTGCCATCATTCACAAATAAACCTTTTGTAAGCCGTTTGATCATTGGTAACATCATATTTTCTCGTACCGTATGGTCCAAAACCAACCCTTGTTTCCTTCTATCTTCTGGCACAAGGGCAATTCCGTTTCGTATTGCATCTTTCGTTCGTTTTACTTTTTGATTCTCTATTACGATTTCGCCTGAATCCGGTCGTTGCATGCCAAATATACATTGTGCAATTTCAGTCCTGCCACTTCCCATTAACCCGGCTAAACCAACAATTTCCCCCGGATAGAGTTGAAACGTTACATCTTTAACCCTGTTGCCATATACTAGGTTTTTTACTTCAAGAACAGGCTCAGCCGGGCGATTATACGTTCGTTCAATCCATTTGAAGGATTGTCCAGCTTCAGCCCCCATCATACTTTCTACTACTTTTTCCATTGTAAGGTTATTGCAATCGTCAGTCAGGATGGTTTGCCCATCTTTTAGCACTGTTAATTTATCACATATTTCAAAAATTTCTGCCATTCGGTGTGATATATATACGATCGATATTCCGCTATCTTTCAGCTGTTTTACCAGCTTGAATAATGAAGTCGTTTCGGATTCTGACAATGAGGCGGTTGGTTCATCCATGATCAAAATTTTTGCATTTTTGGATAACGCCTTAGCGATTTCGACCATCTGCCAATATCCTACACCTAACGAGTCCACCGTTGCATTTGGATCAATATCTACATTTAACTTATTTAATATCTCCTCTGCCGCCAGAATGCATTCTTTATCATTGATAAATGCTTTTGCCGAACGAGGTTCTCGCGTTAAAAAAATATTTTGCGCAACAGTTAATGTTGGTATTAAACTAAACTCCTGAAAAATCATTGCAATACCGCTTTTTTCAGCATCCTGTGGCGAGTGAATCTCAATCGTGTTGTTATCGATTTGTATTGTCCCTGTATCTTTCATATACACACCCGTTAATATTTTCATTAGGGTAGATTTACCCGCACCGTTACCGCCGACAAGTGCATGAACTTCTCCTTTGCCTAATGAAAAATAAGCCTTTTTTAAGACAGAGACTCCATTAAATGATTTTTCAATCTCTTTCATGTGTAATACATAGCGTTGACTCATATGATCACCTACTTTTAAGGCTGGAAATGGAGCAAGGAAAATCGCAGAAACGGATATCAAATTCCCTTGCTCCAATTCCTTTTTTTACTCGATCCAACTGATTTTAACCCATTCTTGTCGTGTGCCTGATTCCAAGACCGCATCGCAAATTCTTGCAATTTGATACCCATCGTTAAAATCTGGTGAAACGCCATTTCCATCCACAATGGCCTTCATAAAATCGTAACACTCGACTATTTTGGTTTCACTATATCCGATTCCTAATGCGGGGATCGGCCATAGTCCTTCACCGTATGGATGCGCAGGACCAGTATAGATGGTTCTGAAACCTTTTGCATCAACCGGATCATCAGCAAAGCAAACCTGCAATTCGTCTCTTCTTTCATAGTTGAAGAAAATGGAACCTTTTTCACCATGAATCTCAAACGTAATATAATTATTGCGACCATGAGCATTTCGTGTAGATTCAATGCTGCCAATCGCACCGCTTTCAAAATGAATCATGAAATTAACCTCGTCATCAACATCTACAACACCTTTTGGGGTATCATCAGATGACTTGACGGTACCTAACTTGTCCACTCCACTTTGCTGTATCGGGCGTTCCGGAATCCATGTTTTCACGAGTGCATTCACACTTTCAAACTCCCCAACCAAATACCGCGCCATATCGATCACATGTGCTGCTATATCGCCAAGAGCACCAGATCCCGCAACGTCTTTTTTAAAGCGCCAGGAAAGGGGAGATGCCGGATCAGCTGACCAATCTTGTAAATATGTTCCCCGGAAACTTAAGATTTTACCAATTCTGCCTTCTTGAATAAATTTCTTGGCTAGTTCTACTGCCGGCGTACGGCGGTAGTTAAATGCAACCATATGAACGACCCCGGCTGCTTGGACTGCATCCAACATCATTTTTGCTTCTTTTGCAGTACGAGCTAATGGTTTTTCACACAAAATATGTTTGCCGGCTTTTGCTGCCGCTATCGCCATTTCCGCGTGAACATGATTCGGTGTAACAATATCGATCACATCGATCTCTGGGTCGTTGACGAGTTCACGCCAATCTCCATAAGCTTTTTCATAACCTAGTCGATTTTTGGCGTCTATGGCTAGTTCCAAATTAACATCTGCTACCGCCTTACGCACCGGTATTGCTGGCGCAGGCCAGAAAAACATCGGCATCGTAGCATACGCCAGCGAATGCGCCTTAGCCATAAATCCCCCGCCAATTAAACCTACATTTAAGTGTTTCATACTTCTGTTCCTCCTAGTTATCAGCAGTATTTATTTTCATTCAAAATTATTTTCCTATTTGTTTATTTAAGCGCATTTGTAACATCTGCAGGTGGAGCGGCATGATAAACCGTCTGATAGGATTGAGCCAAATTCGACCGATCTACAGCAAGAGAAGGAACTGCAACATATGGACGGGTCTGGCCGCCAATCAGCGATAATGCTGCTTCTTCTGCCTCAGCAACCCCTTGATCATATGGACGTTGTGCTCCTAACCCTTTAACAAATCCGTTTTGCGCCATATTTAGCGCAACTTCATTTCCCAGATCTTCACAAACAATCGTAAAGTTGCTTGGACTCTTGCCGGCAATCCTGGCAGCGGAAACCGCTCCCATTGCAGGTACATCCCATGCTACCCACATCGCTTGAATATTTTGGTTTTTTGTAAGCAGTGCTGAAGCGACACTTTGCGTTTGATTCGGATCTTGGAATCCTTCGGTCGCTACGAGATGAATATTGGGATATTTCGCTTTGAGCCGTGCTACAAAACCTTCATAACGCTGGTTTGTCACATAGAAATTCGAAGCATAATATAAAGCTGCGACATTTCCCTTTCCACCCAATGCTTTTGCTAATTCATCGGCTGCTACCATACCGTTCCCAAAATTATCTGCAGATACAACTGACACATAATCTTTACCGGCAGTCATTGCACTTGCCGGTTGATCCATGAAAACAATTTTCGTTCCGGAAGCAGCAATCTTTTTATACGCACTTGATTCCGTTTTCGCATCGACTGGAATACTCACAAGAATATTAGGTTTCTTTGCCGAAATCGCTTCTAGATCAGAAATCTGTTGGGCACTTTTGAAGTTCGCATCTGTTACTGCGATTACATTGATTCCCAACTTTGCGAATTCAGCTTTCAATCCTGCAATTTGTTGTTGTGACCAATCATTTCCTGAATAGTGCATGGCAATCGCAGCTGTATAATGACCTTCTTTAATTTTTGCCAACTCTTCATTCGTGATTTTAATATCCTTTGCAGGAAATGCTTTTTCTCCGTTTGGACCACTGCTTAGAATCACACCCGCGATCGTATCTTGTTGCGCTTGCTTTAACTGGTTTGCAGTCGGCTCTTTGTACCATGCAGGTTGTGCGACATGAGCTGTTTTTGAACCAGCAGAACTACTGGAAGCCTGATTGGTAGATGATTGTGTTCCACAACCGAACAGAGAAATTGACATCACTGCCGTTACCGCTAAAACGCCTACTTTTTTCATACGCAAGTTCTTTTTCATAATAATTTGCCCCCTGTCAATTTTAATTAAATATGGAATCCAAATAGTTTTTGCTGATGATTGCAGCATCTTTGGGATGTCCATCATAATAATCCAGCTCAACCGTTACCCACCCGTCATATTTGTTTTCCAACAATATTTGAGCCAGTCTTTCAAAAGGAAGTTGTCCTTTCCCCAATGGAAGGAATGTACCATCTTGATAATCTTTAAAATGAACGTATTTGATTCTTTCGATATATTTTGAAACAATCGCTTCCATGTTTGCTCCGCCAGCAACGAGATGTGCGGTATCTGGGCAAAAATCGATGGATGTGTATTCAAAAATCCGGTCAATCTGCTCTGGGGATTGCCCTATTGTTCCTAAGTGAGGGTGGTAACTTGCCTTCAATCCGTAGTTGTCGGCGATCTCTGTAACCTTATCGAGACCTTTTGCCAACCGTTTGTAATCTTCAGCTAAGACTTCCGTTGAACGAATCGCCCCACCTCCAACAACCAAATGCTCAGCCCCAAACTCTTTACCTAACTTTGCCGCTTCCTCAATTCTCCACAATTCATCTGCCAGAATATCCTCATAAATAAAGTTCGCGCCGCTATATACAGCAATGAGTGAAACGTTTTTTTCTTCTAACAGCTCCTTACATTTGTTTGTTTCGTTACGATATTGATAGAGATTGCCATCGAAAATTTCAATCCCTTCATATCCAGCACTGCTAATGTCCGAGATAGCTGCTTCATTTGATCCGTTCGTGAGATAAAAAAGATCTTTTATTGAGGTAACACCTGCTGGATGTCCCACGACTCCGCCCCAAGTATTTGTTTGGTAACCAAATTTCATCGAATTTCGCCTCCATTGTTTTATTGTAATCGATTGCAATTTGATTTTTAAAAAAAGATGCTAATACCCATCAAATATCATCATTACACTGACTGCAATCGATTACAAAAACCTAATTGCATTGTAAACGATTTCCGTGATAATTGTCTACAAGAAAAATTTGAACTTTTTATACCCACCACATTTCCTCCATCGGTTCATAAAACATCGATTTTTTAAGCAGGTTAACCGCCTTGGAAAATCCTTCAAAAGAAGATGCCAAACAATCTTCATGTTCAACACTTAAAACATAATCATAACCAACAATTCTCAACGTGCTAATGATATTTTTCCAAACTTCCTCGTTCATTCCATACCCTACACTTCTAAACGTCCATGAGCGATCGATGATCTGCCCATAAGGCTTCGTATCCAAAACACCATTTACGTTTATATTGCTTTTATCCAAATAGATGTCCTTTGCATGCACATGAAATATCGCCTGCTTTTTCCCCAAGAACTTAATGGCTTCAATCGGGTCGATTCCTTGCCATAATAGATGGCTGGGGTCAAAATTCGCTCCAATTTCCTCCCCGACTGCTTCTCTTAATTTAATAAGAGTTTCCGGATTGTACACCATAAAACCAGGGTGCATTTCAAAAGCGATTTTCTTCACGTTATGTTTGCGGGCAAATTCCACTTCCTCTTTCCAGTACGGTATCAATTTTGATTCCCATTGCCACTGTAATATTTCCTGATAATCAGGCGGCCATGCACATGTAACCCAATTTGGATACTGTGATTGTTCGGAATCTCCTGGGCATCCCGAAAAAACATTAATGCAATCCACCCCTAATTTTTCGGCTAACAAGATGGTTTTTCTCCAAGTCTCGTGAAACTTTTGCGCGATATCTTTTTGTGGGTGTAACGGATTGCCGTGGCAACTGAGCGCACTGATAAAAAGTCCTTTTTTATCAATCTTGTCTTTAAATTCTTTGATTTTTTCTTGATCCGACAACAATTCATCTGGATTGCAATGAGCATTGCCCGGGTAGTTTCCTGTGCCTAATTCCACAGCGTCCAACCCTAAATCCTTGATCATTTCAAGCGTAGCATCTAAAGGCTTATTTTGAAACAATACGGTTAAAACGCCAAGTTTCACGCTTCCACCTCCAATGGATTCGTTACGTTTACTTTCACCCATCGCCCTGTTCCATTACTTTCTAAAATTGCATCGGTAATACACATGGATACATGTCCATCTTCAAATGTCGCAAAATTCGTTTTATCACGTAGAGGATCTTTGCCTTCCAGAATAAATGTGTAATAATTTACCATCATATTCTTTAATGCATCAGGCCAGCCTTCATTATGCCCTCCAGGGTGATGGATCGATGATCTGGCTTCAGAAGAAAACAGCGCAGGATCTGCCAATAGAATTTCATTGGGTCTGTCTCGATGCCCAATCCACAATTTTTCTGGTTCTTCTTGGTTCCAGTAAGCTGTTTTCTGACTGCAATCGATTTCAAAACTAAGCCTATTTTTACGCCCGGCACTTACTTGAGAAACAGTAAATACGCCTTTCGTTCCATCATGAAAACGCAGAAGAACTGAAGCATAATCTTCCGTCTTTATTGGAACATCTTCAAAACCCTCCTCTTGCACGTTTTGTGTGCCAAACGTGGATCCATTATGTTTTGGTTTTTTCCTCACAGGTATAACCGTTGCCAAATCGGCAAATACTTCTGCAATTCTTTTGCCTGTTACGAATTGAACCGTATCACACCAATGGGATCCGATATCTGCTACAGCTCGTGAGTTCCCACCCACTTCGGGAGCCAAGCGCCAATTATAATCCGTGTCAAACAACAACCAATCCTGTAAATAACTTCCGTGTACCAGATTTACTTTTCCTAAGTCCTCATTTTGTATCATCGTTTTCAGTTGCTGCACGATTGGAAATTGTCTATAATTAAAGTTGACGCCATGAACTACACCTTGTTTTTTGGCCAACTCCAACAACTCTGCGGATTCTTTACTCGACATCGCTAAGGGTTTCTCAGACAACACATGCTTTCCCGCCAAGATAATTTCCTTATTAATCGTAAAGTGAAGGTGATTTGGCGTACAATTGTGTACAACTTGCACTTCGCTATCACCCAGCATCTCTTGATAATCGCCATATGCTCTGGGAATCCCAAGTTCAGCCGCCTTTTTTTCAGCAACTTCCTTACTATTCTCCGCTAAACCGATCACTTCAACAAACCCGAGCCGTCTTATTGCTTCAATATGAGTAGGCCCTATAAAACCGGTGCCGATAATTCCGACTTTTATTTTTTTCATGTATTCTCCCCCTCATGGATGCGTTGTTTGACGAATCATCAATTTATGTGGCAAAACGATTTGTTTTTGTTTCAAATCATTTGTTTCAATAATGTTTAGCAACATTTTCATTGCCTGGCTTCCGATTTCATATTTCGGTTGGGACACTGTTGTTAATTCAGGTTCAACCAATGTACTGATCGGAACATCATCAAATCCAATAATTGAAATGTCGTCGGGTATACGCAACCCTTTACTTTTACATGCTTTCATTGCCCCTATTGCCATCTCGTCATTTGAAGCAAAAATAGCAGTCGGCTTCTGTTCATTCGCGAGAAATTTCGTCATGATATCGTACCCGGACTTTACTGAAAAATCACCTTCCTGTATTAAAAAATCATGAATCGGAATCTCTCGAAGCAACAGAGCCTGACGATACCCTTTCACCCGATCCCTGCTTAAAATGATTTCCAATGGACCTGTGATAAACCCAATGCGCGTATGTCCCTGATCGATTAAATATTCAGTAGCCTCGCGAGCTGCAGAAACGTTGTCGATCGATACAGTAGGGATTTCATAGCTCTCTACATACTCACAGGCTAATACAACCGGTATCTCTTGACTTAACTTGTAAATTTCATCTTTCGGCATTCTTGCTGTTGCGAGTATGATCCCATCGACAAATCTTTCTTTCACTAGCTCTACAAACTCTTTTTCCTGAGCGGCACTATTGCCAGTGTCACACAAGAGAAGATGGTATCCGTTTTCTAGCGCTTCATCTCTGAAACCTTTGACTATTTCTGAAAAAAAAGGGTTCGCTATATCCGGCAATATCACGGCGATCGTTTCAGATGTTTTTTTCCGAAAGTTTGAAGCAAGCCGATTCGGTTTGTATTCCAATTGATTGATTACTTTTAAAACTTTTTCTTTCGTCTTCTTGGAAACATTTTTATTATTTGATAAAACCCTTGAAACCGTAGCCGTGGATACATTCGCAATTTTTGCAACATCCTCCATTTTTAGCATGCTATCTTTTCCTTTACTTCTTTTAATTTGTTTGCAATCGATTGCAATAAATGCTAATCATTCAGTAATAATAAGAATAATTAAGATGCGAATAAAAAGCTGAAAACTATCATTTTAAATTATTTTTTTATTTCAGTCAGTTCATACTTGCAAGTTAATATCTGATGATCAAATTGTAATCGATTACAATTGAAATGTCCAGATGTTTTTATGAAACCAAAATAAAGGAGAAGACTTTTGTCCCCTCCACCAAGGATATTCCGTTTCAAAACAGCAACTTAACCGACAATCCGTCTGTCCTTGCTACCTTAATGAGATATTTTTACTGATATAAAACACCGGTATGTGTTTTAACGGCGGATTGATGCAATTTCTTCATAATGATTCAGCTGTATTTCTTCATCCAAAAGCAAATCAAGCTTCGCCAGCAATTCCTTCATATGCGGCGTTGAGTCATGGTAATCCAATGCTGCCTGATCCTTATACTTTTCATAGACAGTAAATTTTGCTGCATCATGTTTCGCTCGATGAAGTATATATGCTAAAGCTCCTTCCTCGTTTTGCACCTTTGAAACCATATCAATCAGGGCTTCTTCCAGCTCCTTTTCTTTCCCCGGCTTTGCTGTTAAAGTTGCGGTAAAAGCGATCATTTCGATTTCTCCTCTGACTTTAATAGTTTTTCCAGACCCTTAAGATGCTCCAGTGAAAGTCTTGCAACCGAATCCATGTGAAGACCGCGGGCAAAATCCAGCCTCCTTGATATTATATCCATCGAAGTCAATATCTTTCAATGCTTCATGCTTTCCAAACCATATTTCCAGGCATCTTGCTTGGATGTCCCGAAAATCACCCATCCGGGATTAGCTCCTATCCGAATGACAGTTTTTTTCATTCAGAAATTCAATCATGTTTCGGTTATAATAGATACGAATTTCCAATCAGATGATAAATGGATGTGTTATATTTGAACAAAATCGAATTAATTGCTACAACACCCTTTGGATTAGAATCGGTCGTAGCAAGGGAAATCAAGCAGTTAGGGTATGAAGAGATCACGGTTGATATCGGAAAAGTTACATTTGCTGGTGACGAAAAGGCAATTTGCCGATCGAATTTGTGGTTGCGAACGGCAGATCGTGTACTGGTCAAGATGGGGGAATTTCAAGCCACAACGTTTGAAGAGCTGTTTGAACAAACGAAAGCATTAGCTTGGGAAAACTGGTTGCCGGAAGATGCCGCATTTCCTGTTGAGGGACGATCCGTAAAATCCATGTTATCGAGCGTACCTGCATGCCAGGGAATTGTTAAAAAAGCGATCGTCGAAAAATTAAAGGAAACGTATAAACGAGAATGGTTCGATGAGACCGGACCGCAATACTCCATTGAAGTTTCCATTCATAAAGATGTTGCTACACTTACGATTGATACGAGCGGTGCCGGCTTGCATAAACGCGGATATCGCAAATTATCCGCAGAAGCGCCACTCAAAGAAACACTGGCAGCGGCGATTGTTTTACTCAGTCGTTGGACGCCAGACCGCCCCTTGTATGATCCATTCTGCGGCTCCGGTACGATTCCAATTGAAGCAGCCATGATCGGAAAAAATATTGCACCCGGATTGCAAAGAGAATTCGATGCGCAATTTTGGCCGACGATTCACGAAAAACTTTGGCAAGAAGCAGAGGACGAAGCTTTTGATTTGGCCAATAACCAACAAGAATTGTCTATTTTTGGTTCCGATATCGATTCGAATGCGATTGCAATGGCTCAGACACATGCAAATATCGCAGGTTTGAAACATGATATTCGTTGGCAGGTTCAACCTGTCAGCAATCTGCAGTTGGATCAAAAATACGGCTGTTTAATCGGCAATCCTCCATATGGTGAACGTCTTGGAGAGATGCGAGAGATAGAAGCATTATATCGGCAATTCGGCAGTATTATAAAAACATCGGTGGATCCAACCTGGTCCGTATTCATTTTGACTTCTCATCCGGAATTTGAACGATTGTTTGGCAAACGCTCAGATAAAAAGCGCAAACTTTACAATGGTCGTATACAATGCAACTTATATCAGTATTTTGGCCCTTTTCCGCCTCGCGGATCTAAGAATTCTTAGAAACAAAATCCCCCATCAACCGAATGTCAGATTCAGGGTGAGGGGGGGGTTTATGATCCACTCGTTCACATACTGATTTCCGTTTTTCGCTCCATTGCGGAACGTATTTCATATGCGCCGGATGTTGCGATAACAATACACACAATCGCAATAGGAAGCCAAATGGCTTGTAAATACCAATGATGTACGAAGACTCCACAAATCGCTGCTCCAATGCCGTAAAACACGATCACCGCAATCCACATGACAATCGATGCGATGGACGTTGCATTTCCTTTTTTTCCGAATACTGGGTCGCGCTTGTGAGATGAAGAAGAAGTGGATAAACGCGAATCCTCAAATTTCCATACCAATGTTTCTACCAATCCTGTCAGTGTACTTGTAATAACCGTAGTTGTGACACCGTTCACTCCAATTCTTCTCGCCGTAATCCCTTGTACCCCCATCGCAAAAGCCAGGAGGAAAAGCAAAACATCCGCCATGGCTCCTTGCGCCTTGATATTTGACATGGCTAGAACAATACCGGCAAACAAAACGAGTGCGGCCAATTCCACACAGAGGGAAGCGGTTATCGTCCGGTTCCATCCGGTTCTATCCTGAATACGACGTAAGATTACGGCACCTGCCGCCGCTCCCACGATAAACCCCAGCAATGCCACCGCATACCCAAAGACAGACATTCCGTGTGTATTCACAACCGCTAACCCGAACAATACTGTATTTCCGGTCATTGCCGCCGTAAACACTTGCCCGAGGGCAAGAAAACCAATAGCGTCCACACAACCGGAAGTCATGGTCAGCAGCACCAGCAATACATTGCTCATCGTTCTCGACAATTTTATCAACTCTTTCACAAAATCTTTCACTTTACTATATCTGTTTACTATATCTTTCACTTTGCTCTTTCTTTCACGTTACTCTATCTTTTGCCTATTAGTTTTCATTGAAATTCAACAGTTGGGAGACAGCTGCAACGATGTTCCCCAATGCTTCTTCCACAATCGCCTGCCCGGCATCGTAACTCGCTTTTGTGGCATCGCCGATGCATCCATTTGCTGTCATCTCATCGTAAAAATAAGTGCCTTGTACAGCATTGCCGGGTCGCAAAAGCTTCCACTTTCCTTCCTGAATGTCTCCGGGAGCCAATTGATCTTCTCGAATCAACTGCGGGGCCAGATAGTAAGCTTCCGATACTTCTCGCTCACAGCTATGTCCAAACAGAGTAGATTTGACATGTTCTTGTATCGCTTTTTTCGCCGAAGCGGTTGTTTTCGCTAGATAGATTTCTATGCCAAGCTCATGTGTTAACGTAGTACAGGCAACACTCAATGTCGATTGGTTGCCTCCGTGTGAATTGACCAGCAAGAATTTTTGAATGCCATGTTGCTTTAACGACCAAACCATATCGCGTATCACTGCAATCAATGTTTCAGGACGGAATGTTAACGTTCCGGGAAAATGGATATGATGAATCGATACTCCAATTGAAATACTCGGGGTTACTAACACATGCGGATATAACCGTTCTCCCAGTTTGCGAGAGAACTTATCAGCCAAAACATCATCACAGCTTTCTGTCAAATGAGGACCATGCTGCTCATGTGCCCCGACAGGAATGATGGCAATTTTTACTGTTTCCAACGCTTGTTTTACTTCAGGCCAAGTCATGTCCGAAAGATGATACATTGCCACTTCAATACCCCTTCCGACTCTCTAATGTCTTTTTTTGCTATCCAATTCAGTTTTCCTGCAAAAGTTCAATATCATGCGTAATCCATAATTGGCATGTTAAACGATAGCCATTTTTCAGTTTTTCTTCGCCTAATCGTTTTACTTCTTTCCAGTTCGGCTCAGGCAAATGTTCTCCGCCAGCCAGAACGCGCGAAACACAGCGGGTGCATCTCCCCATCCCGCATCCATACCGAATCTGAGGAAACTTCTTGGTTCCTGCCAAAACTACCAAATTACTATTCTCAGGCACCTCTTGTTCATAGATTTGTCCGTTTCGGTGCAACCTGACTTTGGGCATTGTCCATTCACCTCGAATATTTCGTCTTCATTCGGCTTTTCTTTCCCAATACTCTTTCAGTTTTTGCGAGTATTTCACTGTAATATTGGAATCCCAGGAAACTTCCACATCCCCTTTTGCGAACGTCTGGCATGCCAAGCGATATCCGTTATATACATCCTCACCCAATCGGGCGATTTCCGCTTTTTTAATCGCAGAAAGATTTTCTGCTCCTTCTTCGATATAAATTTTGCAAGTTCCACATAAACCCCCGCCACACCGGTAGGGGATCCCACCTTCATAACGAATGGATGTCCGCAGGATATTGGTTTCTTTCCCATCCTCAATCTCAATCGATCGGTTCGAACAGGAAAAATGAATCCTTGCCATGACAGACGACCTCCTCGGCATAGTATGCCTTACATGATTTCCAGATCTTCCTTTTTACAATTGCATTTCACGGTAGAATCAAAATTTTAAATCCGCTTCCGCCATGACCGTATAACCTGCCGGTGCCAGAGCTTCTTTCAGAGCTGCCAATGCAGCCGTTCCTACAGCCGTATCCTGCTCGCCGTTTCCGCCGCTGATTCCTATGCCGCCAATCACTTCCCCATCGACCACTACCGGAAATCCACCGACGAAAATCGCAAATTTGCCTGGAAACATCAGTTGAATCCCGTATGCTTCATTTCCCGGCAATGCCGGCCCTTTGGGTTCCGTATTGAACAAATGTGTGGAACGTTTGTGCCCGGCTGCCGTAAAAGCTTTGGCAATCGCAATTTCCGGACCGGTGATTCGCGCCCCATCCATCCGTTCCAATGCAATCAAATGTCCGCCGTCATCCACAATCGCAATCGTTTCATTGACTTGGATGTCTGCCGATTTTTTCTTGGCTGCTTCAATCATGATTTTTGCTTCGTTTAATTCCAGTTTAAGGATTTGTTTCATCCCTATCCCCTCCGATTTTTCATCCGTCCTGGGCGCAAAATATCGAAATCTTCAACCGCCCAATCCTCAATATCCAAAATAAACCGTTTTTGTTTGTGTGAAAAATTCCAATCCCACACGCCCGGACTCTCGAAATGTTGATGTGCTTGACTTTTTCAACCCGCCAAATGGCGCATGCATGAGATTTCCGGTCGTTGTGCGATTGACCTTCACCGTTCCGGATTGAATCTCCTTGACAAAGGTTTGCGCTTTTTCCAAATCCTTTGTCACGATCGACGCAGACAATCCATATGCCACACCATTGGCGACTTGCAATGCGTCGTTGAAACTGTCAACCGCAATCACAGCAATGACAGGGCCAAATATTTCTTCCTGGGCGATTCGCATATGTGAAGCAACGCCTGTAAAGATGGCTGGTTTGACATAATATCCTTTGCCATATTCATTTTCGGTTAGGCGATCACCGCCATAGACCAAATTTGCCCCTTCTTCCCGGCCAATCGCCACATATTCCAGAACCGTATCCAACTGACTTTGGTTAGCCAAGGGCCCCACCTGAACTCCTTCAGCAAAACCGTTCCCGATCTTCAGACGGCTTGTTTGATCAACCAGCTTTGCAACAAATTCATCATGGACGTTTCTCATGACAATGACACGACTGGTTCCCGTACACGCTTGCCCGGTGAGTTCGAAACCGCCTTTGATCGTCAATTCAACCGCTTTGTCCAAATCTGCATCCTCCATGACAAGAATCGGATTTTTTCCCCCAAGTTCCATTTGCATTCTTGTCGTAAGGGAAACCTGCCGATGAATCGCTTCACCCGCTTGCGTAGACCCGGTAAATGTAATTCCGCGGATGGCAGCATCTGTAACGAGCGGGGTTCCGACTTTTGCCGCAGACCCGGTAATAAAATTGAATACACCTGCCGGAATGCCGGCATCCGCAAGCGCTTCGGTCAATCGCAATCCCATTAGCGGCGTTTCCGAGGCCGGTTTAAATACGACGGTGTTGCCTGTCATCAGTGCCGGAGCGATCTTTCTGGCCGGTATGGAGAGAGGAAAATTCCAAGGGGTGATCACCGCTATCACACCTAAAGGTTCCCGAACTGTGAACACCATAGAGGCAGGATCGTCGTTTGCAAATGTTTCGCCGCTAAAGCTCAAACCTTCTACCGCATAATACCGCAACGTCGCGGCGGAACGTTTCACTTCCAGGCGGCTGGCCGACAGTACTTTTCCTTCTTCCCTCGTCAACTCATGAGCAATTTCTTCGCATCGGCTTTCCAAAATATCTGCCGCTTGGTTCAGAATAGCGGCACGTTTCGATGGAGACGTCTTTGCCCAGGCCGGAAACGTTTTCTCGGCAGCACGGATGGCACGAATCGCGTCTTCTGCCGTAGACGCCTGAAAACACCCGACAATATCTTCCCGATCAGCAGGATTCATGCTGTGAAATACGTTCCCATCAGAAGAATCAACCCACTGCCCATCGATATAATTCTTGTACGCCGTCACTTGAACTCCGATCACAATTTCACCTGCTTTACGTGGTATCGACGATTCGATTCTATGCGTTCATTCCCGTATATTCACACACTTGTCTTTTCACACGCCGGTTCTTTCGTACACCGGCAGTTTCCTTCATCAAAAAACTGCCGGTTTTTGTTTTTTCAATTCCCATTTTGCAAATCGTTGCTGTTGCATGATTGCGTAGTTGTACTTGCGAGCCGCAATTGCAATCAGGCGTTAATACTTTCCAAATCTGGCTGCACGTACGTACGGTATAGACCGTCCATATACATCCATCTCATTTTGGCGCCAGTACGAACAACTTCCAGACAACGTTGTTGCAGTTCAGGAGTATTGGCATAATCGAGTACAATTTGGAATCCGCGCTCTCCGTGGATCTCGTCAGACACGATATGAAGATCGAAGAATTCCACTTCCTCATCTGTGAAACGATAGGTTTCTTTGAGCGGCGGCAATTGTTTGCGATAAATATCCGGCACCTGTGATTCAAGGCCGACAATCAATGCGGCAGTCGCAACCACAAAGTGTTCACGAAACGCTATAGCATAGCACCAACTTTGCAGACCTAACGTTGTCGGACACATGTTGGCAGGATCTGTTACCCGCTCACCTGTTGTCCCGCATGCTTCTGCGAATCGAATCAACAAATCGGTGTGACGGGTTTCGGCAATTTCTTCTTCATACATATTTTGCAGGATAAAGTCTTTGGCATCTGTGTTAGCATCTGGTATATTCGCATAAATGTAAGCGAGATAATCTGCAAATGGACCTACATAGTGGTAATGATTTTCTGCCCAACGAGCAAAATGTTCGCGTTTTAATTGTCCGTTTGCCCAAGCAAGGCTAAATGGAGCTACTGCACTGTGCTTGCCTTTGATCGCTTCTTCCAACTGGTTACGAAATTCATCACGGGATAATAATTCTGCCATTTTAATCTCCTCCTTTTTTAGGGCCGGCATCTCGCTTTCAATCGTATATTGTATACCGATTATACTTGTTAAAACTTCGAGTACCCTTCCCTTTGCTCATTTCTCTTTCTTGTATTACTCTATTTTTTATCGGTATATTGTATACCAAATATGATGATTAAATATTACAAATATTAAAATAATAAGTCAACCACTTTTTTCATAAATTTTTCATATATTACGCCTTACGCCGAATTGACTGCAGGAAGCCGCACGTAGATAAAAAAATAAAGGCGGAGATTCCAGCCTTTATTTATATGTCTCCAAATATGACTTTTTTGAATTTTCGATATGAACCTTCATCAGGCTTTCCGCCAGTTCGATTTCGCCATTTCTTACAGCCTTGGCAATTTCGAGATGTTCCTTAAGCACCTGTTGTCTTCTCCCGGGCAATTCATGGCTGACATTCGCAAACGCTCGGATATAATCATATAAACTGCTGATCATTTCATACAACTTAGGGCTGCCGGCCTCTTTGATAATCGTGTCAATGATGTAAATATGAAACTGTTCGTTGTCTTCTGCCTGATTATCGCCGGATACTACTTGATTGATCTCCGAAATCAACAAATCTAATCGAGATCCATGCCCCTCATTGATTCTTTGTGCAGCTAATTTAACAGCCAATCCCTCTAAAACAGACAGGATTGTAAAAATCTCGATGATTTCACCCGGGGACATTTGGGAAACGATTACACCTTTTCTGGGAAGTGTTTTAACAAATCCTTGTGACTCGAGACGAAACAACGCTTCGCGAATCGGTGTGCGGCTGATATTCAATTTTTCGGACAAATCCCGCTCCACTATCCGCTCTCCGGCTTTTAATTCGCCATCGATGATCGCCTGTTTGATATATTGGTAAACCTTATCCCGGATGGGACTTAATTCGTCTTTGTCCCATTGGTTTTGATCATTCATTTTTTTACTCCTTCCTCTGATTGGTCCGCAAATTCCAGTCCTCGATGACGAGCAAAAAGAATCCCTGATACATCAGGAAATTCTGTATGCTTTGCCCGATTGATGTCTGTGCCAAAAATAAAGCCTGCAATATTTCTTTCAAATGACGTTAGAATGTCTATAGTATATTGTATACTATTCTTTCTTTCATTTCCAGATCTTTGCCTTGTTACTTGTTATACTCACCACCATCCGAATCTTACTCACCATCCTCCCAATCCTACTACAAATTTGCGCACATATACTTCATTTCTTTCAATTGACCGTACGTTCCACCTTTGATACAATGACTTTAATTTGGTATACAATATACCTATTATAAAAGGAGGAGTACCATGCTTACAGTTGGCATCATCGGCTATGGAAGTATTGGTAGAGATGTTTCGAATTATATCGTTACGGATCGTGCAGGAAACGTTGAATTGCAGGCAATATTGGTAAGAGATAGGAAACAAATAGCCTCCCATTTGCCCGCTCCTCTTTTTGAAGATCAAGCGGATCGCTTCTTTGCTCGCGGATTCGATATCGTTGTCGAAGCGGCCGGTCATAATGCGGTAAAACAGTTTGCAGAACGTTCGCTGCGCGGCGGAAGTGATTTTATTGCAGTAAGTGTCGGAGCGTTTGCCGATCGCGAATTATATGAAAAAACCCTTAAAATTGCCGCAGAGACGGGAAAACGTTTAATTATTCCTTCCGCTTCCATCGGCGGGCTGGATCGAATTGCTGCCGCAGCCGTGGGAACGATCGAACACGTTACATTAACTTCCAAAAAACCCCCACGGGCATGGTATGGCACGATTGTTGAGCAGCGCATCGATTTGGAACAAGTCACGGAGCCTGTTTGTGTATTTGAAGGTCCTGCAAGGGAATCGGCGCTTCTTTTCCCGGAAAGCATCAACGTTTCTGCTGCCTTGAGCCTAGCCGGTATCGGTTTTGATAAAACGAGCGTACGTGTATTTATCGATCCGACTGTAAGCAAAAATACGCATCACATTTCCGCATCCGGAAGTTTTGGAGAAATTCAACTGGAATTGAGCAATATACCGTCAGCCAATCCCAAAACTGGCTATATTACGGCAATGAGCATTGCCAAGGTCTTGAAAAATCTTTCCACTCCTTTGATGATTGGGTTATAGAATCTATCTTGTTCTTGGAAACGGCAAAGAATCTATGACTGACAATACCAGAAAAGAAGGTATGATAATGAAAGATTCTTATTCCCGTCTGCTGAATCGTATTTACATCATCACGATCTCCTTTTATTTGCTGACGATCCTTTTGCCTAACCCCAATTGGTTTCACAACGTGATTTCGATTCTGACAATTCTCTGTTTGCTCGTTTCCATTCCCGTTGCGAGCATGCTTGTGAAATGGATCAGTATTCTTTTTTTGCTGGGAGGAAGTATTCTGGTATTTTCTCATGGCGGCTCCTTTTCCTCCATGTACCTCCTTTTTGGAAAAATGCTCGATTTATTGACACTCTTTACACTCATTCCATGTATGGCAATCCCGATTCAGATCGGGAACTACTCCCCGTCCATTCTGCAATTGATTTCTCGCTATTCGGGAGACGAGCAAAAGTTTTATCATGCAATCACTCTGATTGGGTATGCATTGGCAAGCATCATGAATCTGGCCGCTCTGCCGATGACCTATTACAGCATTCAGCCGGCATTAAAAAAGTTTTATATTCAAAATGAGGACCGATTTTTGTCGACCAGCATTACCCGGGGGTTTGCCATGCCATTAGTTTGGAGTCCGGTAGCCGCCATAGTCGGGGCTGTCGTACAGATCACCCATGCCGGCTGGTTTTGGATTTTGCCCTTTAGCTTGCTGCTTAGCGCCATCGGTATTGCGCTCGGATTGTTGTTCTCACCAAGGAAGTCCAACTCATCTCTGGAAGCGTCTGCCGCCTCTACCAGTCATGCGGTTGAGACAGTCAAAGCCGATCCAATCGCCGAGGCTGCTGCAAACCCGGTATTGAAATTAGGCCAAATGGGACTTGGCATTCTCTTATTTGCCATCCTGATGACCGGTTTGCAGCAGATGGAATCTTTATCGATTGTATCCGCTGTATCAATTCTCGCTCTTCCCTTTTCCTTCGTGTGGGCAGTTTTTTTACGGAAACAAAAGCAATTTATACAATCCGGAAAAAAACAACTATCTCAATTGGCAAACATGCAGGATCAGTTTGCCGTTTTTTTATGTGCCGGATTTTTTGTGGATGCACTTCAGATGTCCGGGGTAGCTCCAAGCATCGATCAATTCTTGGTGCATGTGAGTCACCGAATTGGCACTGCCTGGTTTTTAATGTTGATTCCGCTGATTCCTGTATTCCTTTCTCTTGTGGGCATGCATCCGCTTGTTTCGATCGCATTGCTTGGCGAATCCCTGGATCCCAGAATGATCGGCATTCGTCCGGAATGGGTAGCTGTCGCTTTTCTCGGAGGAGGTGTTACAACCTTTCTTCTGAGTCCTTTCAATGCAACATTGACCATTATGAGCGGAATCATGAAACGGAGTCCCTTTGAACTTGCGAAATGGAATCTTCCCTTTTGCGCTCTCTATCTTGTGACTGTAATCCTGCTTGTATCATTTTTAAATCTGTTTTGGCCACATGGATAGACGAAAACACCCTCCGATCATTCGAAGGGTGTTTTCGTCTGGATAAAAATTTTTCCAGGATCCGTAGCGATAGGCACCGATTGCAGGGGATGGCACGAGTATTTATTGGCAATTGCCTATGCCTGCTATAGCCCCTCGCTGCGTTTTGTCTTTTCCACCTCTTGCTTGAGCATCCCCCATATTTCGTTGAATAACTCCTGGAAACGGGGACTGTTTCGAACTTCCTCGATGCGCCGGGGCCTGGGCAAATCAATCTTGAATGAGCATTTGATCGTTCCCGGATGTGCGGTCATCACCACGATCCGATCGGCCAGAAAAATCGCTTCATCGATACTATGTGTAATGAAGGCAACTGTTTTTCGGCTTTCTTCCCAAATACGTACAAGTTCTTGCTGAAGGATGATACGGTTTTGTTCGTCAAGCGCTGCAAATGGCTCATCCATGAGAAGAATCTCCGGATCGTTGGCAAACGCCCGTGCGACGCTGACCCGCTGTTTCATTCCCCCGGACAATTGGTGCGGATAGGAATTCGCGAATTTTGTGAGGCCTGTTTTGGCAAGAAAATGATTCACAGTTTCTTCTACTTGTCTTTTGGGTACCTTGCGCATATTGAGACCGTACGCAATATTTTTCTTTACAGTCATCCATGGAAATACGGCGTGCTCCTGAAATACCATCGAGTTCAGCGGTTTATTTACATTGTGATGAATCATGTTCATGCTGCCTGTGGAGGGCTGCTCCAGTTGTGCCAGAATGCGAAGAAGTGTTGTTTTTCCACACCCGCTTGGCCCTACGATACATACAAACTCTCCTTCTGCTATCGCAAGATCCACATGTTCCACGGCCGTAACGATATTTTTTTTCACCTTGAATTGCTTTCCAATGCCTTGCAGAACGATCTTGTTGACTTTGGGCTGCAGTATCTCGATTCTATTCAGGTTTTCCATCGGCAAACTCATTGGACATCCTCCTTATTCATTTTCTCTTCCAAGGAACGACCAGCATTTCTATCTCATCGACGAGTATGCTGAATATGTAGCCGAGTGCAGACATGAGGACGAAGGATACGAACATCGTAGACATGTCGTACACTTCATACGACATCCAAATGCGATATCCGATCCCAGACTGTGCACCGACCATCTCCGCTGCAACGATCAGAAGCAGCGCTTCGGCGACTCCGATTTTAAGACCGGTAAAAATCATGGGAATGGATCCGGGGATCGCCACTGTACGGTAATACTCCAGTTTTGATGCGCCGAAATTTTTCGCCACATCCAGATAACGTGAATCCAGTTCCAAAACACCCGCAGCTGTGTTTATGAGCACAGGATAAACGACGCCAAGAGCGATAAGCACGATCTTTTCCGTTTCACCAAGTCCAAAAATAATCATTAAAAGAGGCATGATAGCCAGTTTTGGAATGGGGTATGTGGTGTAGACTATGGGCTCAATCAAAGCGCGCATGAATGGAAACAACCCCACGCTGAGCCCAAGGACCACGCCGGGAACCGCACCGAATACAAATCCTAATGCAATCCGGTATAAACTGGTTTTGATATCTTCGACGAGGACTCCTGAAGCAAGATGACTGATCATTGTTGATACAATGGTGGTTGGCGTCGGAAAGTCTTTTACATTGATCCAATGAAGAATGCCAAGGATCTGCCAGATGAGGAGGAGCAAAATTGGCGATCCGACAGCAAGAAGACGTCTGCGCTGGACGGGGTTTAATCCGAGTTTCAGGTTTTCGATCTGTGTACCGTTCACGGTAACAACCTTTGTGACTTGAAGTGTTGACATGTTTTATCGCCTCCTCACCGCTGTTTCCAAGGAATCAGCCGCACTTCCACTTCATCTACAAGTACAGTCGCAATATATCCAAGTAGTGCCAATAACCCGAAAGATACAAACATCGTCGTAATATCAAAAAGGTCATAGGAAGTCCAAATTCGATATCCGATTCCGGCAGAAGCTCCATGCATTTCGGCAGCAACCAACAGCAGGACTGCCATGCCAATGCCGAGGCGAAGTCCTGTAAAGATCATGCTGAGTGATCCGGGAATCGCCACTGTGCAGTAATAATTGAACTTGGAAGCGCCAAAGTTCTTTGCAACATCCATATATCGTTTATCCAGATTCAAAACACCCGCGGCTGTATTGATGACAACAGGGAAGATTACACCGAGCATAATGACGATGACCTTTTCTTTTTCCCCAAGTCCGAAAATCAGCATGATCAGCGGCATCAATGCCAGTTTTGGAATCGGATAAAGGGTTGCGACGATGGGTTCAAAAATCGCTCGCACAATCGGAAAAAGGCCCATGCTGAGTCCGAGAATAACACCAGGGACTGCTCCGGCAAAGAAACCGAGAATGACACGCAACATGCTTGATTTTAAATCGATGGCGATTTGTCCCGTGGCAATTGCCTTTATATACGCTTGAACAATGGTACTGGGGGCGGGGAAGAACATGGCATTCAGAACACCGATTCGAACGAGAAGCTCCCAGATCACCAAAAGGACGATGGGGGAAATGACCATCATCAACCGTTTGCGCTGCTTTTCAGTCATAGTTGCTTTCACTGTTTCGATTTCGGTACCCGTGACAGTAACAATTCTTGACGCCTGAATGGTCGACACACAACATCCTCCTTTACAATCCTCGAAAAGGAAAGGGGATGCTCCCCCCTTCCTTTTTTTTCTTCTTAATTTATTTCTGAGGTTTTTGGTATTTTCCAAGTTTTTTCAAGGCATAATCGGCATAGGATGGATCGACCAGATTATCAACATTGGTTTTCTTCTTCACCATGCCTTGTGCGGCATACCAGTTTTGATCGTTGACTACGCCATCTTTCGGAATCTGACCGTTCGGATCAAGAAAAGGAGGATTCATTTTTTGGTACGTCTTGGGGTCATTGACAAACGTTTCTTTGGTGAGAATTTTGATAATCTTATCTCTATCTTTGTTTCCATAAATGATGGCATCGTCATAAGCACGTACGCCTTGAAGATATGCGACCATGAATCGATTGCCAAGATCTTTGTTATCTACGAGTTTTTTACCATATGCAATGGTAGAAATCTCTTCATCAGGCGCATAATCTTTTGGATTTTTCCACCAGGAATAAACACCTTGATCGACACCGCTGGTAATGAGAGGTTCAATTTGCACTGCCGCATCCATCGCGCCCGTTTTCACACCCGTTAACAAATCCGGAAACGAATCGACGATGACTTCCTTGACGTCTTTTGTGGTTAGTCCACCTTTTTCAAGCGCTTTGCTCAGAAACATTTCATTGATGGAACCTTTGGAGGCAATTCCTACTTTCAAACCTTTCAGATCTTTGTAATCTTTTACTTTGTTTGCAAGTTTTTTGCTGACAACAAGCGCAAAATACGGTTTGTCAGGCAGATTCTGCCCACCATCAGCAGCGAGCCGGATTGGTACACCTCTGGCGGCAGCGTTGAACAGGCCTGCACTGATGACCGTTCTGGCCACATCGATTTGACCGGAAGCCAATGAAGTCAGCATATCCGCTCCAGAAGCGAATTTCTCGTAATCGACTTTGATCCCCTGTTTTTGAAAATATCCGAGTTTCATTCCAAGAATGAGTCCAGCTTCCGCCGGAGCGTTATCCATGGCAACTTTCACAACGGTGAGTTTGCCATTGCCATTTCCGCTGCCGTTATCTGCAGATGCTGATGCTGATTTCGATCCCCCGGCAGTTGATGTTCCACAACCTGCAAGAATGAGAGATACTGCCATGCCTGTTGTGAAAAGTCCGACTCCAACTTTCTTTGATGGTTTCCATGCCAACATACATTCCTCCCAATGCTGAAGTAAGAGTTCAATCAGTGATTGATGTCGGGAAATCAGGTGAGTGATGCTGCGAAAGCAATCTACCTCCTTGCGGTGAATCTGATGGGATTGGGAGAGCCATTGTAAAATGTCAAATTGTATTTTGTATACCAAAAATGGTTCTTAAATCAGACTATATAGTACAAATGAGCTATTGTAAAATTCCGTATTATCTGAAAATGGACAAAATTTGTTCGAAATTATATCGTAATCTATGTATATCTCATAAATTCATGAAATTATTATAATATAATAATGTATCTTAACTAAAATTCCGTTTATTTTATCAATCTTTTCACAAGGCTGCATAAAAATGTATTGTATTTTGTATACCGAATTACATTCCGTACGCCAATCATTTATCCGACAAAACCAAAAACGGCTGCCTTGCTTTTGGTAGCCGTTTTTTGCGATGCGCGGAAGGCTTTATCCTATCAATTCGGGAGAACCGATCGTCATAACTTAAATAAATTTATATGTTGTTTTTCATTTTTATAATCCACGCCTCGAAAATTTTATCAAAAATAAAGCCCTTGCTTTAGCAAGGACAAAAATCAACCCGTATTATTCGCCTAAATCCACATTGTGGAACACATTTTGAACATCTTCCAAATCTTCTAAAACATCAATCAACTTTTTAAATGGTACGATTGCGTCTTCAGGAAGCGTGATTTCATTTTGCGGAAGCATTGTGAGTTCCGCGACCGTAAATTCCGTTATACCCGCAATCCGGAATGCTTCTTGTACTGCGTTGAATTGGTCAGGCTCGGCATATACGATAACTGCTCCGTCCTCTTCTTGAATGTCGCGTACGTCTACATCTGCTTCCATTAATAGTTCAAGAACTTCATCGGCAGTTTTACCTTCAATACCGATGACAGCCGTTGCATCGAACATATAGGCTACAGATCCGTTTACTCCCAAGTTGCCGCCGTATTTTTTAAATGCAGCGCGTACATCGGATACCGTACGATTTACGTTATTTGTCAATGCGTCTATGATAACCATTGATCCATTTGGTCCGAAGCCTTCATAACGAAGTTCATCGTAATTTTCTTCTGAGCCGCCTTTGGCTTTTTCAATTGCACGGTCAATAATCGCTTTCGGCACATTGTACGTTTTGGCACGATCGAGTACTGCTTTTAAAGCCGGATTTGCTTCCGGATTGGGTTCACCCCGTTTAGCTGCTACATAAATCTCGATTCCAAACTTTCCATATATGCGAGCGTTATTGGCATCTTTTGACGCTTTATTTTCTTTAATATTGTTCCACTTGCGACCCACGATATTTCACTCTCTTTCAACTACAAAAAATTATAAATATGAAAAACTGCTTTTTCTACAGCTTTTCCTATTATACCTCAAATGCATGCGTTATTACGATCTCTGTCACAAAAATTATTGTGAATTTCGCCCTTTTAACAAGACTAAGTTTTATAGACGGAAGTGTCAATCGTTCAAAAGTTTTAATATAGAATCTCTTCATTGGGATTCGAATTTCATGCATTTTTACTAAACTCATAAACCACTTCTTGCAGAAGCAACGGGTAAATTGCTAAATTTTTTAGGCAATCAATCTGATTCCTTTAGTCATCTTCATAATTTCCCTTTTCTTGGTTTGACATTGCCGGCGCTAATTGCAGGAACGATTCGCCTAAAATTCCGATTCCAAACATACGTTCATTGTTTTATAATCTAAATATAGGTAATAATGGAATGTGGGATTGATTTCATTGCCAAGTATCAAACGAGACATGGCCTGAACGATTTATCAAAATTGGAGCATTATAGAAACGAATAAAAAATGAATTGGGACCCAAGGAGCTGATGTATTATGACATTGCGATTAAACCCCTATTTAGTGATGGACGGAAATGCAAAGGAAGCGATCCAATTTTACGAAAAAGCATTAGATGCCAAAGTCCTCTTTAACCAAACGTTCGGAGAGATGCCTGAAAATCCTGAATTTCCTCTGCCGGAAGATGCAAAGGAGCGCGTGGCACACGCCATGTTAAAAGTTGGCGAAACGGATCTTATGTTTTCTGATACGTTTCCAGGTCAACCCCATCAAAAGGGCAATCAGGTTACAATCTGTATTTCAACTGGCGACAAGGAAAAATCCAAACAAATTTATGCAGCCTTGCAGCAAGACGGTCAAGTGATCATGCCGCTCCAAGAAACTTTCTTTAGCCCTGCTTACGGCATTGTAACGGACAAGTTCGGTGTAACTTTCCAAATTTACACAGAGGGCCAACAGTAAATTTTAGCACCGCTGCTGCAATTGATTTGCTTACGTGAAATACTACAATAAAACGGCTCTGTTCGCATCGTTTGCGACAAAGCCGTTTCATGTAGCAATAAGTCGGATTCCTCGTTCTGGGCGATTGTCATCAGGGGCAATACCTATTAATTGATGTGTGCTGCTGTATGAATGGAATTCGGCCCTGTCTCCTCTGGGGGTAACGGATCAGCAGCATACATCGGTAGCCGTATGATTACTTCCGTTCCTCGACCGACCTTACTTTCGACCTCAATCGTGCCTTTAAAGTATTCGACTAATTGTTTTACCATGTATAGCCCGATCCCTTGACCTTCTTTTTGATTATTCAGTTTTCCGTATTTACGGAATAATCTCTTGATCTGGTGAGAACTCATACCACTTCCTTGGTCCTTTACCGACAACCGTATAAAATCACCGTCAAGTTCCACATTAACCTTTACCGCGGATCCTTCTTCACTATACTTAATCGCATTTCCGACAATATTCGACACGATGAGACGCAGCCCAATTCGGTTTGAACTCATCATTTCACTACCATGCAAGCATAGTGTATAAATCAATTGAACGCCCTGAATTCGAGACTTCACACTCATAATATCTAATATTTCCCGGATAACTGATGATGGATGGAGTGATTCTATTTGCCATAGTTCCTTATTCGATAGCATTTGTTCCGTGTGTATAATATGTTGCATTTCTTGGTCGATGGCATCCACGTAGTCAGCAATTTCCCGAAGTCTTTTTCGGTCTTCTGCTCGAGAAATGGTTCCTTGCTCCAAGAGCATGAAGACGTATCCCTTTATGACGGTTAATGGGTTACGTACTTCATGTGAAACGACATGTGCAAAATCAAGCTTTTGTTTATAGAGATCTATCTCAGATTTTATTTTCATATGTGTCGATAAAGAAGGAAAAATCACATCCTCTTCGTTGCTGTACAACGGCGAGCGAGCGAATTCTTCATCAGTCATAAAGTATTCATGATGTCTCATTAGTTTGTTCTGAAGTATGGCGGGAACCGTATTACCGTTATAAGCACAGACAGCCATAACCCCAATATCTAAGACAGCAGCGTTTGCCCTGCATTCAAATGTTTCAAGCATGTTCACGATATCGTCCTGTTCTGTCCACTTCACGCCGGCCCATGAACGTATGGCTTTTGTCTGTCTTAGCAGCGGTTCTAGCAGTTGACCAAAATAATCTACAATCTTGTCGCAGTAGAAATTTCCATATGTACCGTAGAACTCATCGTTGTCCACATAATGAACCCATTCGAGTTTATCACTTGGCAGAATGGAGCCTATTTTGCCGTAGATGCGACGGCGTATTTCCTCTGTTTCTATCAACAAAATCATGTTGTTCTGCTCAACTCCTGCAACGATATAAGCCACTGCGTTATCAACATATGCATCTAAATCCTCATATACATAAAGAATGTGTCCTGAACTCAATAATTGGATGTTCTCTGTTAGCTGAAATTTCTTGCGTTTCATAAATATCCTCCAAATTTTAACACTCTAATCCAACGCACAAAACCATACAATTATTCAAATCATACAATGAAAAACCCTGCTGTCTTTATTCACATTATACCAAGATATTAAAGTCTTTTTGAATACGAACTAAAAACGTCAGCTTACACTCTCGGCCAAGTTACAAAAGCAATCAACGTCGATTTGATTACAAGTGCGTGTTCAAAAAGTGGTTAAGTAAGACACAAGGAGTGCGAAGTCGAAGCACGAAAAGACGACGGAGTGTACGTGTTTGGTACATGAGTAAGTCTTTTTGGGATTCGACAAAGCAATCCGCCGTGGAGTTTTGACCACTTTTTGAACAACCTCTACAAAAAGAAAAATAAACAGAAGCCTTCTTAATTGAAGGTACTCCTGTTTTTGCGCTTGTTTCTTCTATTAAATTACTGTTAAATGCTTATTATTATGGCAAATTACAAATGTGATTTGTCATAATGAATGAGACTCATTTAATTTGAGCTGATATCACATATGTTCCGACCAAAGAAGGTTGGGTATATGCAGACCTTTCAAACCCGAGCGCAGGCGATAGTATTCTAACAAGATTTTTCCAGTTTTTGCACAACATTCTTATTTAGATTCTTTCCTGACTGTTTTACCAAGAAAACAACAATACAAGAACTTATGATCATAAGGGTACCTAAGAAAACCATACTTGCATTAAAGGATCCTGTCGTATCCTTGATATATCCTACGATGTATGGTCCAAAGAAGCCACCGAGATTTCCTATACTGTTGACGAGTGCAATAGCCCCTGCAGCTGCTGCTTCAGTTAAGAATGATGGCGGAATCGACCAAAATGGAGAGAATGCACCAAACGCACCACATAGGGCGATGGTTAGAAGTACAAATGATACTATAATACTGGCATTTGCAACATAGCTACTAGCAATCATCGCAATGGCACTTATTGTTAAACATGCCGCAACATGCCAACGTCTCTCGTTCTTCTTGTCGGAATGATTCCCAACCAGAATCATTGCCACCATGGCACAAACATACATTAGCCCTAAAATCCATCCCATAGATTGAGTACTAAGGGATGTTGCCTTAGTTAAACCTTTAGAGATTGTTGGTAAAAACATGATGATTCCATAATAACCAACCAACCAGCAGAAATATCCTAAAGATAAGATTAGAACGTCACGATCTTTTAAAGCTTGCAAAAAAGTGTAATGTTTTACTTCCTGTTTTTCGAGTTTCTCTTTTGTTGTAATGTCAATTAACCATTTTTTCTCATCTTTGTTTAACCATTTTACAGATTCAATTGTATCGTCAAGATAGAAATAGCATACAACACCTAAGATTACAGCTGGAATCGCTTCCATGATAAACATCCATTGCCATCCACCCAAACCTAACCAGTGGACACCTAATAAGAAAGTGGAGAGTGGAGCACCTAATGCATTAGCACCTGGTATAGCCACCATGAATCCTGCGATCGCTTTTGCATGATGTTTCGTTTGATAAAAATTGCTTAAATAAAACACCATACATGGATAAAAACTTGCTTCAGCAATCCCTAAGAGAAATCGTACTGTATAAAATTGCATTGGAGTTTTTACGAAAGCTGTTAAAACAGCTATTACAGCCCATGTAACCATTATTCTGCTAATCCATTTTCTAGCTCCTACTTTCATCATAATGGCGCTGCCTGGTACCTCCAATAGGAAATAACCAAAGAAAAAGATCCCTGCCCCAAATCCAAAAACCGCATCAGAAAAACCTAATTGTTTGTTC
Organism: Fodinisporobacter ferrooxydans; assembly: GCF_022818495.1. Classification (GTDB taxonomy): domain Bacteria; phylum Bacillota; class Bacilli; order Tumebacillales; family MYW30-H2; genus Fodinisporobacter; species Fodinisporobacter ferrooxydans. Next base: position 4,472,126 of record NZ_CP089291.1, read on the forward strand.
ATCTGCAGTGCTGCAAAGCCAATGTTTACCCTATCTAAAATAGATACTGTAAAACATAAAAATAGAAACGGAATTAATCGTAACGTAATCTTTTTAGTAGTTGAATGCTCTAATTGAAGTTGGTCCAACATCATTTCCTCCTTAAGTTAACATATCTTTTTTTGCAAGTTTTTAATTCAATTAGAAGTTGATCGTCACAATTATCGAATTGTTTTTGACAATAAAACTGCCTTTCTTCCTGAGAAGTAAAAACTCAATATTGTAATCCCTTACATGCAGCGCTTTCAAGAAATACTCGATTCGGCGAACCAAAAGACATGTTATGTCAGATTGCTTCAACGATTGTTATTCTATAATTGTGAATCAGCACACTATAATTAGTGTCTTTTTGGTATCTTACTATGCAACAAAGTAAATGACTAGAAGTAGATACAGCATAGTATTACATAATATGGAATGTAAAAATATTAAAATTTCATTTTGCAATTCTAATCGGGAATGGTTTAGCAATGACTACCCCACTCTCATACTATCCCTCCTTTTTTTGAACAATTAAAATCTCTCCAACCATTCTCTTTGTGCTCCTGTATACTTGATTACTTGTATACTAAGTTACCTTGTATAATTAGTATAATTTCCTTAGTTGCGTTTGTCAATGCGATATGAAATTGTTCTAAATCTCATGATAATTGTATGATTCTTAAATTGGAATCACATCGTAGCGGCAGGCCGATAAAAAATAAAAAATTCCCCTTCATTATTTAAGATGGGGAATTTAGGAGCGAATTTACTTGGACTAATCTTTCCAATATCGATCATATAAGTTTTGCATATGTTTCGTCATGATTTCCACTGCTTCTTTTTCGTTGTGATCTTCAATCGTTTTAATAAGTAATTGATGCTCTTTAAAATTAACATCTCTATAGTCTGGTCGAGTTACGGTTCGATCTCGAATAAATTTCCACATTTCTTGTTGTTTCATTGCATTACTGATAGCCGCCATGATGTTAATAAATAAATCATTGTGAGAGGCCTTTGCAATACCAGTATGTAGTTTTTCATCTGTTTCTGGTACGTATACGCCTGCCTTGGTTTCTTCTTCCATCTTTTTTATGGTTGAACGAAGATCTGCTATGTCTTCATCAGTAGCCCTTTGTGCAGCAAATTTCACAATCAGAGGCTCTATATTCATCCTTGCTTCTACAATATCCTCAGGGGATATCGATTCAAATAAAATGGCTGTTTTAGAACTTTCGGATGCGATCTGATTGCTTTTAACATAAACTCCTTCGCCTTGACGGGAATAAATAATACCATTCAACTCCAATGCACTAAGAGCCTGTCGAATAGGTGCACGGCTTACACCAAACTGTTCGCATAGCTCTTTTTCAGTTGGCAGTTTATCACCTATTTTAAATGAACCAGATTGGATTTCTGAAAGAATTTGATTATAAATTTGCATATATAATTTTTTGCTGGATACTGGATTAAAATTAATAATAACCACTTCTCTCCATATTGATGCTTGTATATTTTCACGGACACATCTTCGCTGATTTTCTCTATATTTTTCCAAAATAAAAACGAACAGATGCGTCCTTTTATTTGGAGTAGCGGGCATGATAGCCTCGTCTGATGATGCCAATGTTGGAACATCCGGTTTCTCAGCAGGGAGTCATACCCACTGAAGCTCCATGCCACGCGTCATGGCCCAACTCATTTTTAAAAGGCCAAGTTTAAATACATGATTATTTTTTCATCCAAAAATTTACATAAATGAACTATTATGTTTATTTGTTTTAAATAATTAGTCATAAATAATTATATAAAAAATTATTTAAAAGAGCAATTAACGAATATTTTGAAGGATTCAAACCTTGTTGACAAAAAATTTTCATCAAAATTCTCTGAACAGATTATTTTTTCATCAGAATTAAGAATACGATGCTTGCTGCAACATCTTTCGCTCCACCAGGTCTTCTCAAAGGAATAAGCCTCAATTTATTCATCGGATCTTTCTTATTCCTATAAAATACAGGCATCCAGATCGGAATGCCTGTTCAGTAAAGTGATATGAAACTAATCCATGTGTGAACCACCATTAATATCTATTTCTTCACCAGTAATATAGGATGCTTCTTCTGAAGCTAAGAATGCGATGGTTGCCGCAACTTCTTCCGTTTCACCAGGTCTTCCCATAGGTATGCCTGCTATAACTTCCTTTGCCTGATTCTCAGGAAGAGACTTCCATATGTCCGTATTCACAAGTCCTGGTGCAACACAGTTTACTGTTATTCCATCAAGTGCAACCTCGCGGGCAAGATTCTTGGAAAACCCTAACACCGCTGCCTTTGAAGCGGAATAGTGTGCCCCGCCAAATACTCCTCCTCCTCGTTTTGCTGATACCGAGGAAAGACTTACAATCCTACCATACTTTTGCTTTTTCATTGTTTCTAGTACTGCTTGGGTGCATAAGAATAATCCAAACATATTCACATTAAATATTCTTGTTATATCCTCAAGTGTCATATCTTGAATAGTAACTTTTTGTGAAATTCCTGCGTTATTTACAAGGATATCGATCCGTCCATATGTTTCAAGTACCTTCTCCACCATGGCATCAACAGATTCTTTGCTGGTTACATTTAATTCTACCCCTAAAACTTTTCCGCCAGCTTCTGTGATAGCATTAACCGTATCTTGAACCCCGTCCATATTAATATCAGCGACAACAACTGCTGCCCCCTGTTTTGCAAGTGTTAAAGCAATAGTACGCCCAATCCCTTTTTTGGAACCGCTGCCAGTAACGATCGCTACTTTATTATCTAATTTAAACACTTTGGATTCACTCCTCCTGATTTATTCATTCCTTATTTAAGCATTTCCTTCGCCGTTTTTACGATATTTTCGATTGTAATTCCATTAAGCTCTAACAGCATTTCATATGGAGCGGACTGTCCGAATTGATCTTGCACTCCTATTCTTCTTACAATACCCCTTCCTTCTTCTGCAATTACTTCACAGACTGCACTTCCAAGACCATTTAAAATATTATGATCTTCAACCGTAATGATTTTTCCAATATTTAGACATTCAACAACTGCTTCCCGATCCAGAGGTTTAATCGTATGCATGTCTAACAGCTTTACAGAAATACCGTCTTTCTCCAATTGTTTTGCTGCTTCTATTGCGAGATACACGGTATCACCATTCGCAACAATCGCTATATCTTTACCGTCCTTGATCTTCTTTGCTTTCCCAATAGTAAATTCTTCATTTTCATCATATATAATCGGAACTGCATCCCTGGTAAAACGCAGGTACACCGGTCCATAAATTTCCGCTGCTTGTTCTACTAATTTTCTGGTAGAATAATAGTCAGCACCCATAATAACAGTCATATTCGGAATCGTTCTTAGCACTCCCATGTCCTCTATACTTTGATGGCTTCCCCCATCATTCGCTGGAGTAAGTCCCCCATGCGAACAAGCAATTTTTACATTTAAATTTGGATAGCAAATCTCCTGTCGAATCTGCTCCGCCATTCTTAACGATCCAAATACTGCGTACGTGCTTACAAAAGGAATTTTTCCAGTTGTCGCAAGCCCTGCAGCTAATCCAGCACCATTTTGCTCAGCTATACCAACATTAACATGCTGATTAGGTAATTGCTTTGCGAATTCTGTGGTCTTACATGACTTGCCGATATCGATATCAACTACATAAATATTCTTATTCTTTTTTCCCAATTTGACAATTTCATCACCGAAGGCTTCTCTGGTTGCTTTTTTCGGCAAACTATCTTTTTCCACTACACTCATTATTTTAACCCCCCGGCTATTTCTTCAATTGCTTGAAGATACTCCGCTTGATTAGGAGCAATACCATGCCATCCTACTACATTTTCCATAAAAGATACGCCCTTACCCTTTACAGTGTTCAATACGACACACTTCGGTTTTCCATTTTTTGAATTTCTAATATAATCTAATGTTTCAACAATCTCTTCCATTGAATGGCCATTTATTCTTTTTGTTTCAAAACCAAATGCATGAAACTTCTTTTCTAAATCCTGATTCGGCATAACTTCTTCTGTTGTACCGTCAATTTGCAAACCATTATCATCAACAAAGACAACTAAATTATCTAGTTGATACTTAATCGCACTTTGCGCAGCTTCCCATATTTGTCCTTCTTGGCATTCTCCATCTCCTACAATAGCGAAAACTCTGTAATCTTTTGAATCTCTTTTGCCTGCTAGTGCCATTCCAACTGCACAAGAAAGTCCCTGTCCTAGAGACCCAGTAGAAATATCAACACCCGGACACTTTTTCATATCAGGATGTCCCTGAAAAGGAGATCCATACTTTCTTAAAGTATAAATGGTTTCATACGGTACATACCCTCGTAAAGCTAATGCTGCATATTGTATTGGACAAACATGTCCTTTTGATAAAACAAACCGATCACGGTCTTCCCATTTAGGATTTGCAGAATCAATGTTCATTTCCCTAAAATAAAGTGCAGCTACTACATCAGCTGCGGAAAGAGAACCTCCCGGATGTCCTGATTTTGCTTCATGAATCATCGTGAGAGCTGTTTTTCTAAGCTCAATCGCTTTTTGCTTTAATTCTTCAACGCTTATATCGTTCATACCAGTCACCTCATTAAATAATGACTTGAAGTTTTTAGATTTAAACTAAAATCCTCCCAGCATTTTTGTTGTCTACTTGTATACTAAGTTACCTTATGGATTAAGTTTATCACCAATCAAGTATTTGTCAACCTGGATTTTATTTAAAAGATTCATGGCCAAACTCTAACTTTTTTTCATGAAAAAATTCATTTGATTTAACGTACAAATTTAGAAAACACTGGAATATTGGAACCCTAGCCAAATTCTGCAATTGAAGCTGTCGATCATTGACGATACTCAGGCAATATTTACCCGTAACGGATTCTTTGCGATTTGCCAGGCGAGTTTTAAGGATTCGGATTGGGTGTAGCGGCCTTTTTTGTAGAGATCGTGGTTTAATAGCATGATAAAAACAAAACAAAAACAGACTTAAAACGTGATTTAAGCCTGTCTCCAGCTACCGATGTTAAAATTGATAAGAACGAATACATTGCGCTTCAGGTGATTGATCGGATTTGTGATTATTTAAGGTACGAAATTGAAGATGTTGTGAGACATGTTAAAACAGAAAATTCAGATGTCTGATATATTCATTCCGAGTGATTTGTTAGGTTATAAATCGGACGAAGAAGGTGAAACAAATGACCCATCCTGACGAACAAGTAGTAAACGAAGTCGTTCAACGTCTTGTCTCTGCACTTCCCATCGAAAAAATCATTTTGTTCGGTTCTCGTGCCCGCGGGGAAGCAAAACAAGATAGTGATTTCGACTTTTTGGTTATCATGGATACGGATTTAAGTCCTTTGAAACGGAATGTGGAAATTCGAAAAGTTGGTCGTGTAAAAGGGTATCCAATGGATTTTTTAGTAAGAACTCCAGAAGAAATGGCAAACGGGTTTATTATGCAAAAAGAAATTGCCGCTGAAGGAGTTGTTGTGTATGAACGATAATGTCAAGGAATGGCTTCGAAAAGCGAATGACGATCTGAAAGTTGCAGAACTTATTCTTTCCGCCGATTTGTTTGACACGGTTTGTTTTCACTCACAGCAAGCTGGAGAAAAGTATTTAAAGGCGATATTATATAAGTTGAACCAATGATTTCCTATTCAAGTGTAAGCTATAATCTCACACATAGTCGGTCAATAATTTTCATAGGGTCTTTCATGATTTGGTGAATGAATTCCTGTTCAAATAACAAATGCTCAATTTCTTCATATAGTGGAGATTCAGGATGAAATTCAAGGTATTGTTGAAACCTTGGATGAACTCGTACAAGCTCTTCCAGTTAATAAACAAGAATTCCTCACCGCTGAGGAAGCTAAGCAACAATACGGATTAAAGGCTGATCTGCCGTAAGTAAAAGAATGCTCTTGGATCGTTAAGCTAACGGGCAGAAGAGTTGAACAAAAAGGAAGTTTTTAGGGGGGGATACCATGAAGGTTAGGGATGCACGCGTAGCGGCAGTCGATTGGGTGGCAAGCCGCGCCAGCAGAGAAGCAGGATACATGGGAGCGTACTTCAGCGGCTCGACGGTAGGGCTGCCGGACGACACGGAGATGTCCGCCTGCTCCGATATCGATGTCATGGTCGTGTTGGACCTAAAGGACCTTCCGCTCAAACCAGGGAAATTGATCCATTTGGGAGTGCTTGTTGAGATCTCCTATCTGTCCTGGCATCAGCTTTCGTCCGCTGAGGACGTTCTGACATTTTATCATCTTGCCGGCAGTTTCCGGACGGACACCATCATTGATGATCCCACGGGACATCTGCGCAGTGTGCAACGGGAGGTATCCCGCCATTTTGCGAAACGGGCATGGGTACGCCGTCGCTGCGGAAACGTGCTGAAGTCGATCGAGAGGGGACTGGGATCCATCGACCCCTCCGCACCGTGGCACGATCAGGTTACGTCATGGCTTTTTCCGACAGGCGTAACGACTCACCTCCTCCTTGTTGCTGCACTTCGTAATCCGACGGTTCGATTACGTTATCTAGCTGCACAACAAGTTCTTCAGGCGTACGGGCGCATGGTCGATTATCCGCACCTGCTGAGGCTGCTTGGATGCGCCGACTTAAGTCCTCAGCGTGTCGAAATGCATCTGAATGAGCTTGCCAGTACCTTCGATGCAGCGTCAGCCGTTGCAAGAACGCCGTTTTTCTTCAGCTCCGACATTACGGCCGCAGCAAAGCAGATCGTTATTGACGGGAGCCGGGAGCTGATACGATTAGGCTGTCACCGCGAAGCAGTCTTCTGGATGGTGGCGACCTTCGCAAGGTGCCACAAAATTCTCGCTACGGATGCCCCGGAGCTACAGCCCTTGTACGCGCCTTCCTTCGAAAAAATGGTTGCCGATCTCGGCATTCGATCACGGGACGACATTCGTCAGCGTGCCAAAGATGTCTGCGATTTTCTTCCCGATCTTTGTGAAGTGGCTGAGGAAATTCTGCTGGCTAACCCTGAGGTTGAATAGCATCTATGCGAAATACCATTTCAGGCATGGAGGTTCCCGACTTTTTCAAAGAATTTCTCCTGGTTAATAAACAAATAGCGAGCCATGCCGTATGAATCGTTTATCCCGCTGCGCTAACGGGAACGATAGTTGAATAACAGAAATAAGCAGGCCAAAACAGTATTGTTCAAGTTTTGGCCTGCTTTTTGTGATACTCCCTCAAAAATACATTGAATACATGTAAACAATGTGCAGAGCCTTAAATTTCAAGGGTTTTTCACGTTCGAGTATAGATAAACGTCATTTTGTTGGCGGTACCCTAACTAACACTTGCTGAAGCCGCAAGCCTCGCATTCGTTGCAGCCGCCATGGCGCACCAACGTGTGCTGATGGCATTGCGGGCATAGATCCTTTGCTGTATTAAACTCCCGCAGGCTCAATCGTTCCGCTTCCTGTGCCTGCAATTCGATGGAACAGGAGATCTCATTCCATTTCACATGGCGAAGCGGGAATGTTTCCGAATGGTCGATTAACGCTTTTGCGATGGCGTCAGGAACAGATGTAATTCTTCTGTCGCCAAAGCCAACGGAATTGGAACCGCCGATTCCGGAAAAATGCTGGACGAGCACCGCTTCCTTATGAGGATTCTGGGAATCCATCAAATACAGTGTAATTGCACGGCCTAACGCTTCATTGGAAGCATATACGTCGCTTCCGGCTTTCCCGATATTGACGAACACTTCTCTCGCCAGGTGATCTTCCGGATCGTCGTTGATTGTGATATATGCAGTGCCAAGGGGCGTTTCTTTCTTATAGGTTGCCCCATATAAAACATCCGGACGGCTTTTTTTCCGATAGCCCGCGAGCGGGGCCGGCAGCACTTGCGATTCATTCTTCCCCGTTTGCGCCAAGTCCGCTTCCACAGATGCCGATTGCGATTGCTTCATCGTCTCCGTGGAATCTATCTCCGTATCTTCCTTTTGCTTGTCCTCTTCCTTCAAGGATAAGACTTGCTCGGAGCGGGATCCGTCGCGGTAAATGGTGACACCCTTGCAGCCAAGTTCATAGGCAAGATCGTAGAGCTTCTTCGTATCTTCCACCGTATACGAGTTCGGTGCATTGCATGTTTTGGAAATCGAGCTGTCAATCCATTTTTGCAGCGCTGCCTGTACACGCACATGCTCTTCCGGCGTGAGATCCATGGATGTCACAAAATACTCCGGCAATGTATCCGCTTCTGGTTGGACATGTTTGAAATCGTCCAAAATCTTCGCGTTTTCTTCAAACATTCCAAGTCGGGAGTTGCGGTAATACGACCATGCATAGTAAGGCTCACAGCCGGTACTGCAGCCGACCATCGTACCTGTCGTGCCTGTCGGCGCAATCGTCATTGTCGTGACATTGCGGACACCATGCGCCCGAATAGCCTCCGCCACATGTGGTTTATGTGCGGCCATTGCCTGCATGAAGCCGCTTTGCAAATACAAGTCCGCATCAAAAGCAGGGAATGGGCCGTTTTCTTTGGCAAGCTCGACCGATTCGAGGTAACACCATTCTGCCATCATGCCGATCAGCACATCGATCAACTTGGTGGATTCTTCGCTGCCATAGCGAACGCCACAATGAATCATCAAGTCATGCAATCCCATGATCCCAAGGCCGACCCGACGTTCTTTCATCTGGTTTTCACGATTTTCATCAAACGGATAATACGTCGCATCGATGATTGCGTCCTGAAAGCGCAAGCCCGTGCGTGTGGCGTATTCAAGCTCTTCCCATTTGATGTGATGCAAGAAAAATTCCGCCTTGTCCGCATCGAACAGTTTGCGAAGTTCTGTACGAATATGCGTCTCCAATTCTGTATTTTTAAACGCATAGGTTTCTGATGTATCCTTGAATCCCATTGTAAATTGGCTCAATACGACAGCTCCCAGGTTGCAAATCCCATAAGCCGGAAGCCCTTGCTCGCCACACGGATTAGTCGCTATAATCGGATTGAAATAGTGGGAATTGCTCATGCGATTGTAGCGTCCCATAAAGACGACACCAGGTTCCGCGCTTTTCCAGGCGGATTCCATCATCATTTCCCACATTTGCAGCGCCGGAAGACGCTCCGCCACTTCAAATGAGCCGCCATTTGCCAGCCATTCATAAAAATCCCCATGGAATTCCGACATATCTGCAAGACTTGGATAGCCGAGTTCCCATACCGCTTCGTCCGCTTTGGCCTGCATAAATTCTTCCGATACACCCACGGAAATGTTGGCGCCTGTGATCACACCGTCCACTTGTTTGCAGCGAATAAATTTCAGGATATCCGCATGTTTGTCGTTCAAAATCAGCATCAACGCACCGCGGCGGGATCCGCCCTGAAGCGTCAATTGGCAGCCGACGCTCATGATCTCGCCGACGCCAACCGGGCCAAATCCATTGCCAAACACCTGGTTTCCTTTGTCGTACAGCAATCCCCAGGAATATGCCCCGGAACTGCGTCCATTGACGCCACGCACATAACTGTAGCGCGGCCGCAACGAAGAAAGCACCATCGACACGCGTTTTCCTTCCATCATCGCTTCCCACATGTCGGCAAGCGCTTCTGCGATGCGTGCGCGGCGATCCCCGGGATAAATTGTCATGCCAACTAAATCTTGGATACACATGACGCCCGATTGAATGATCGTTTCATACAAATCTTCCGCAGGCAAGGATTCTCCGTATACGACCGGATGGCCTTGCTCGACCCATGCGTCGATATCGCCGTTCCAATATTCGTCATACCCTTCCACGCTCGTATCCGGGAATACGAATGTCCAGTCGCTTTTTTCTTCCACAGCGCGCAAAAACTGGCGATTGATCCGTACGATTTTGGTGCTGTTGGGATACGTTTCCGCAAGAAAATCCAGAAGATCTCCATGCCACACATCCAGAACCAATTGCAGTTCCCCTTGGCGTGGCTGATCGGAAATCGGCACAAGGGATCCTTGCGGCGGCACTTGCGACAAATTCATCCCGACACCGCCGGACCGGGCCTGGATTTCTAATGTTTGCCCGAAAGAACGGGCATAATCACGGGGAGATGCTCCCACATTCGGAATGACAAAACAATTGTAGCTGGTTGTTTGAATCCCTGTCCCCATCGACGCGTTAATGCGCCCGCCCGGAACGTATTTCCAGCCGCTTTGCAATTGATAGAATTGTTCCTCCCAGAAAGCCGGATCTTTCGTAACAGTTGCCGCACCTTTCGCAATCCGGCGCCACATTTCCCGCGGAGATGTTTCTTTCAAGACATCGATATGATCATAGGAAAGTTCCGTTTCAAATCCGTCCCGCAATTGCACCTTTACCATACGCTTCTCCGGTTGCAACTGAACCACTTTTGCCAATTCGTGATAGGCGCGTTTTTTGTCCAATACCGCCACAACAAGACTTCCGACTTGCAATGTCTCTTTTTTGGCGTCTTTTAATAAATAGCGGTCCGCAACGATCCGCTCACCTGTTGGCGCCAAATAATCTTCATTCGTAAATGGCAGCATATAGCTGTTTTTCTGTAATTGATCGATCATCTATCTATTCTTTCCCTTCTCTTCTCCAAAATTCCGCACCGTTTGATTCCGTTGCCTGGCCGCGACCCTGTTCCGAATTCAGAAACGTTAAAATTTCTTTGGCAAATGTCTCAATATCCCGAAATTGCCGGTACACACTTGCAAATCGCACATACGCCACACCATCAATGTCCCGCAGGCCGTTCATGATTTTTTCACCGATTGCATCGGAAGGGACTTCCCGTTCAAACTCCAATCGAATTTCCCGTTCCACTTGGTCAGTCAGTTGATCAATCGTGCTCATGGGAATCGGACGTTTTTCACACGCCTTGCGAATGCCGGTATACAGCTTGTCCCTGGAAAACTCTTCCCGCTTCCGGTCTTTTTTCACCACCATCAGCGGTGACATTTCCACTTTTTCATATGTAGTAAATCGCCGCATGCACGCTTCGTTGAAACATTCCCGACGTCTCCGCACAATGGTAAGATCTTCGCTGGTTCGGGATTCTAATACACGAGATGATTCATGCTGACAAAACGGACACCGCATTTTTATCCTCCCTGCTTTCTCGCCCGTGGCATGTATGGTTCCTTATCACAACCCTATATATAGAGTGGAAACTGATTAGTCAAACAGATTATCACACTAGATATAGTTTTGGTCAAGGAGCAGAATAGGGAAGAAAAACGCAAAAAACGGGAGTTAGGAATCAAAACGTCCCTCTAATGCATATCCTTTCCATAGATTGACCAAAGTCTGGCAAATTTCAGGATTGACTCATGAAAACAGTTGCCGCTGCAATTCCATTAATGTCTTGGCTACAAACTTGGGTTTTTGTTTGCAAGAGGAAAGATCGGAAACGTTTGAAAATCCGCTGAGCACAAGCGCCGAATCGACGCCATACGCATGCGCCGCAGCAATATCTGTCTCGATATTGTCCCCGATCATCAAAATTTCCGACTTTTCAATCGTTAGCGTTGGACGATGCATTCGCCAAGCCTTAAGCGCGTACTCCACAATCGTCAATGACGGCTTCCCGATCCAGATCGGCTGCCTGCCGGTTGCCGCACTCACACTTTGCATCAACGATCCGGCTCCGGGCAACAAACGGTCTTCTGACGGCAGCGCCCGGTCCGCATTCGTACCGATCAATAGCGCTCCATCCTGTACGTATTGACTCGCAATGCGCAATTTGTCATAGTTAAATTGACGGTCAATGCCAATCACCACAAATTGCGGATGTTCAGAAGTCAACTCTGCGTGAATATCTGTGAGAGCTTGCAACAATCCTTCTTCGCCAATGGCGTACACGGTAGGAGCACACTTTTGTTTTTGCGTTTGCTCCTCTATAAAGGCCGCCGTTGCCATGCTGGACGTATAGACTTCCGCGGCAGTTGCCGGAATTCCCATTTTGTTTAATTTGACCGTTACTTGCGCAGGAGTTTTCGAAGAATTGTTTGTCAAAAAAATGCAGGAACACCCGTACTCTTTGATCATTTGAACAAATTCCGGGGCGTCCGGAATCACGCGATCGCCTCTGTATAACGTTCCATCGAGATCAAATACAATCAGCCTATAGTTCAATTGGAAAACTCCTTTACCGTTCTGCATTCTCTGAACTGGCACAAGCATTGGCAAAAACAAAACATCCCGAACAAAATGCTCAAAGTGCGTGTTCGAGTGTAGTTATGACTACTTTTTGTACGAAAATAACATTTTCATGTGATGCGGTGGCTGAAAGGCCACATAAGTTTTGAACTCCCTCTCAAAGTATATGGGAAGGGCGAAGTAAATCTCAGCCTTTTGCAACACAGTTTGGGGATCCATCCAATAGTATGTAGAAAGGACGTGCTCATATGGTAACCCGCTGCACGGATCATGTATGGCAATTGTCATTGGCATCCCCTACATTAAAGCCTGCTACAACAACAAACACCTACTTGATCCATGACAAGGAAGAAGTGATCATTGTCGACCCGGGGTTTGATGCCCCTGCGAACACACAGATTATTTTACAGACGATTCAGGAACTCGGCAACCCGACGGTTACTGGAATTCTATTTTCACATTACCATAAAGACCATACACCCGGCGTTCGCGGATTGATGCAGCATCTATCCTGCCCCATCTATTGCCATGAGCTTGAGGCGAAGCAAGTCGATCGCTTGATTGCTCCTTGCAAACATACTAGCGTAGTAGAACAAGGCGACCGCATTCCAGTCGGAAAGCTCTCTGTAGATGTCCATCACACGCCAGGACATACGCCAGGGCATCTGGCCTTCCATATCCCTGAAGATGCGATACTTTTGACAGGCGATAGTGTCATCAGCCAAGGTTCCACCTGGATCGGCCCGCCGGATGGGCATATGCGGACATATTTGCAAACACTGGAATATTTAAAAACAATTCCGGCAGCATGCATCGGACCAGGTCATGGCCCGCTCATTCACGATCCACACAAAGCGATCCAATGGTTTATAACAAGGAGACTGGACAGGGAACAGCAAATCTTGGACATTCTCCGGCAAAACAAATCCGTTCGCGTAAGTGTGATTGTCGAACGATTGTACAAAGATCAGCTTCCTGCCGATATGATCTGGGTCGCTGAAAAAACGGCCCTTGCACATCTGATTAAACTGGAAGAAGACGGGCTTGCCCAAGAGATTGCCGAGACAATCCCGCAACAACTGTCGACACACACTGGGAAAGATTTGGAACAAGCGATTCCGAAAAAACGTAATGAAGTTCCGGACGCGAATCGCCGATTTGCCATTCTCCCAGGATCCCACATGGAAAAATAACAGACTGACGTGAAGCTATCCTACAAAAATCATGCACATGACTGTCGCGGAATCTCAGAAAAAACTGCTTACAAAAAGCGGCTTAGAATAGTGCGGCTATGTCTGCAAGCTGCTGCAAGCCTTTCAAACATTCCAAGGTTGGCGGCGCACAAACAATCTCTTTCCGTCCGTACATATCCAGGGCATCCGCAGGTTTGAGCCAAGCTTCGGCAGTCATTTCGTCACGGGAAGGTGTACTTGTCATCCCATCCGATACGCGTGTGATGAAAAATTTTGTGTAAAAACGGGCAACTCCCCCAGGCGGCGTCAAACGGCTTCCGATATACGACATCTGCCCGGCATCAAAACGGAGCTGCAACGTTTTTACCGCTTCCAAAAACGTGAGTTCTTTGTTCAGCAGTTTCTGTTGGCAAGCTTGTACTGTCATCTGAAACGCCGGCTGTAAAATTTTTTCAGATAGAGAATCGGACAGACAGATCAGCATTCCCGTCTCTTCGAACACTTCGCGAATGGCAGCAACAACAAAGACGCGATCCAATTCTTTCCCGCCTTTTTGCTGCCCATAAAACGTTCTGCAGTCTTCCCTTTCCGGCAGTATTTCGTATTGGTTGGCAAAATTGCAGACATATTCCAGCCATTCCTCTGCGTAATCACCCGGTTCCAACCCACCGCCCGGAAACACTGTATAGCCCGGCAGAAACTTCATCGTATCCGGGCGTTTCATCGTATATATGTCATATGCATGCACATCATCCGCTTGTAAACATTTCAGCAAAACCACTGTAGAAGCCATGCGTATCGGTACCATAGTCTCCTCCTTAAAACGTTTCTCATTTTGCAAGATCCTGTAACTATTCTATCACGTTTCATTCTATGATTCTGCCGATATCCTTTATATGCTTGGCGGAGCAAAAAACTACTGACAAAGGATATCAGTAGTTTATGATTCCGGCTTTACAATTGCAGTTTTACAATTGCTTTTCATTTAACAGGATTACGTCTAACAGGATTCCACCATTATTTTTTGGCCAAATGCGCCATTTTTGCTTGTTTTAAAAAACGGATCCGACGGTTAAGCAAAAGAAACGCAACCATGAACAACGGTGCGATGCTCCATGCAATCATGACAGGATCGCTATAAATAAGACTTGCCAGTATGCCTGTCAATGCCGCCAGAATAAATAGCGGAATCGAGAAGATCGGTTTCACAAAATAGAATATAACAGCAACCAGGATAAGCAGGGAAAACAGCAAACCTGCGCCGCCATCGCCTTCCAATTGAGGAATTTGGTTGACCGCTCCGACTCGGGCGATTACAGCCGCTTGCAGTCCGATGCATATGGCAACGATGATGTTGAGAATACCTAGTATGATTTTCAATCTCCTCACCCCAACGTATTGAAGAGATGCATAAAAGCTGTGCAAGCCGGACTTTTTCCACATTCTCTTCAAAATAGTAACGTATCTACTATTTAGTTTATGGTGAAAGATTTGAGATATTCTTCTTTATTCTTTTCTCTCAGTCCAAATACGAGATACAAGGCCATGAACATGGCCATACAAATGGCAGAAACGCGATACATGGCCGCATAGCCGATGGCAGTCGCCACAGTTCCCAGCAGCATCGATCCGACTGCGATGCCAAAATCGACGGAGCTATAAAACGCCCCGCTGCCAATTCCTCTTCTCTCCGGACTTAGCCGTTCAAACATCCAGGCTTGCAACGCCGGCTGCAAGATTCCATAGCCCATGCCGTAACAGATGGCTGAAAACAGGAATATTCCCATATTCGCCGCATAGGACAACAGCAACAAACCAGCTGTCAAACACACGGCACCGATCGGCAAAACAACGCGATGCCCTTTTTTATCGTACAATTTTCCCGACACCGGGCGAACGAGTACGACCGCTCCGGCATTCACCAGGAAATACCAGCCTACATTTGCAATATGCACCTCTTTCCCAAACAGCGTGATAAAACTTACCAATCCGCCATACGTAATCGACATCAGCAGCAGCAAGATACAGGGTAGAATAATGCTCGGATCATAAAAATCATGGATCCAGGATTGGGGCTTGTGCTGCCGTTTCACGGATTGTTTCATTTTTAGCGTGCGGATCAAAGGCAGGATCGCAATCGTCAGCAGTACGAGTCCAAAGCTGGTATAAACAAGTGGATGAAATCCCATTGTATTGTACATGCCGATTCCAATCACAGGAGCAATTGCCATGGCCAAGCTCGTTGACAATCCAAAATACCCCATGCCTTCCCCTAATCGTGTTGCCGGTATCAGATCTGCTGCCAACGTTCCGTATGTTGTCGTCGTCAACCCGAATCCGATGCCATACAAGATTCGTACAATCAATAAGGAACCAACCGATGTGGCTAAATAATAACCGGCCGTCGCAACTCCGTAGACCAATATTCCCAACCAGATTAGGATCCGCTTATCTACTGCCAACAGCGCCTTTCCCGCTGCAAAACGGGTCAGCACCGCAGTAACCGCCCAGGCGGCGATCGATAATCCAATCAGGCTGTTGCCGCCAATCGACGAATGAATATAGGAAGACAAGGCCGGTGTAATCATTTGCAAATTCATAAAAACAAAAAACGTGGAAAGTGTAACAAGTATAAAATCTCGTGTCCAAAGTCTTTGCATCAATCGTTTCTCTCCTGCTCCATTGCAATTTCACCATTTTGTTGTCGATCAGCCTTGTTATACGACCAGCATATCATTTTGCGGCCGCCAGCTTTCGATTGGTGATTTTTTTGCTTTTAGTTTTTCTGTTTCACATCTGCCTGCAGCCGTTCCAGTTCTTTGTTTACATTGGCTTGCAAAACATCAAACATTTCCCTTAGCAAGCTCAATTTTTCATCGGATACGGTTTGCAAAATCGTCCCCAACGTGGCTTTTTCAATCGCTGCAAGTGATTGAATGCAAGATTTCCCATGTTCGGTCAAAAAAACAAAAAAAGACCGTCGATCTTCCGTATTTGCCTGCTTTTGGATCGCCCCTTTTCGTTCCAAATGATCCAAGATCCGCGTAATGGTCGTTTTGTCTTTATGAGCACGCTGGGCCAATTCTGTCGGATGGATGCCATCTGTCCCATTGATGCAGCATAATACGACCCATTGTTCCGGCGTTAGATCAAAGGGTTTAAACATAACTGTCATCAAATAATTGATTTTTCGATAGGTTTGGCCCAACTGAAATCCAATCGACCGCTCTAATGAATTATGTTCCATCCATAAAACCCCTCGTTTCAAAAAATAATATCCGTTTAAATTAGTTGTTACGCTTATTATATGCCAAACAACTAATTTTCGTCAAAAAATTTTCATACCGAATCCTGCAATAAAGTTTTCGTTACGACAGTAACAGAGTGCAAAAAGGACGCATCCAATCGAATGCGCCAAATGTTGTTCTATATAAAAGGGGGTCAAAATGAAAAAGTTTTAATTATTCCGGATAATTGACTGCTTGATTCACACAGGTCGGAAGCGCTTTTTGATGCAGTCCTGCCATGAGATTCCGAGCCGCCAATCGGGCCATCCGGCTGCGGGTTTCATATGTAGCACTGCCGACATGCGGCGTAATGATGACATTGCGAAGACCCAATAGCGGATGATCGGCAGGAAGGGGTTCCGGGTCTGTAACATCCAGCGCCGCATACGCAATCTCCCGCTTCGTTAATGCATGGTACAACGCATCCGTGTCGACAACAGCACCCCTTGCTACATTGATAAAATATGCTGATGGCTTCATTTTGCGAAATTGTTCGGTTCCCATAAGCCCCCGTGTTTGTTCATGTAAAGGTACAAGCACGACAACAATGTCAGCCTGACGCAATAGGTCATCCAGCGACGCATAAGTCACTTGCAGCTGCTCTTCGTCTCCGCGACGGGATCGATTGGAATAGATCACCTGCATCCCGAACGCCTGCGCCCGTTTTGCCACCGCGACTCCGATTTTCCCCATGCCGATAATCCCCAACGTTTTCCCGAACAAATCCATGCCAAAGGGAACATCGAAATTATTTTTCCAGTTGCCTGAGCGAACTTGCTCCCAGCCTTCGTGAATTCTTCGCACAGCAGACAAAAGCAGCCCGAAAGTCAGATCTGCCGTCGTCTCTTCCAATACTCCCGGTGTATTGCTGAAAGGTATTCCGCGGCTGGTGCATGCTGCAATATCCACATTGTCATAGCCTACAGATGCTTGCGAAACTACCTTCAGTTTGGGCGCTTTGTCCAGCAATTCATCATCGACCCGGACACTCCCCGTAGCAAACAATCCGTCCGCATCCGCGACCCACTCAAGCACAAGATCCCGCGGGATAGGATACGCATGTTCCCAGATTTTCAATTCACACTCCTGCTCAAGCATTTGCAACGCTGCAGGCAATTGAGTACCTGTGCACACCACTTTGAATGGTTTCATCAGGCTTTCCCCTCTCTTTGCATTCCAGATTGTTGAAATCCCCAGATTTGATCGTACCACTCGATTCTATCGTGTCAATACTTGGCATTTGCATTGTACGGAATGTGGGATTTGGGTAAAAAACGCTTCCGAATCAAACGGGTTGTTCCCTAATTTTATCATTATGGTTATTCTAAGAGATTTGAAAATTTGTTCAAAAGGATCAAACCCAAAAAACAAGATTGACAGACAAATTTGTCGTTGTTATTATATACATAACATATGTTACGGATAGTAACATATGAAAAATACACTTTTCAATCGTTACTGTAATGGCTTTCATATGTAAGATAGAAGAACAACAAGGAGTGGTACAGAAATGTCTATTTATCGCCTATTGCAATTGCGTGAGAAAGAAGGACAATCGATAGGAGTTGCCGTAATCGGTGCAGGACAAATGGGATTCGGAATGATTTCCCAAATTTCAAGAGTTCCTGGGATGCAAGTTCGGGGAGTTGCGGATATCAATAAACAAGCTGCAGAAAATGCTGTTGACTTTTACTTGTCACAACTCGAACAAAAACATCCGGTTGCCGTTAGCGATGATTTTCGTCAGGTGATTCAGCAGGATTCTGTCGATGTCGTGGTTGACGCAACAGGCGTCCCGGAAGTCGGTGCAAAAGTTGCTCTGCAAGCGTTGCTTGCCAGGAAACATCTGGTCTTGTTGAATGTCGAAGTCGATGTTACGATTGGGTCTATTCTAGCGAAAATGTTTACTTCTGCAAATTTGGTATATACAGGTTCTGCGGGTGATGAACCGGCTGCAACGTTAGAGCTGTTCGAATTTGCAAAAACCATGGGCTTAGATGTGGTGGTTGCTGGTAAAGGAAAAAACAATCCGTTTATTCCGACTGCAAATCCGGATACCTGTGCGGAAGAAGCAAAACGCAAACACATGAGTTCGCACATGTTGGCAGCGTTTCAAGATGGAACGAAAACAATGGCAGAAATGAACTTGCTTAGTAACGCAACAGGATTTATTCCAGACAAAGTAGGAATGCATGGTGTTTCAGCAGACGTAAAAACCGTAGGAGACAAGCTTAAGCTTACATCCGAGGGTGGCGTTCTTGACAAATATGGAGTCGTCGAGTATGTGCACGGATTGGCACCTGGCGTATTTGTAATCGTTCACAGCCCATTAAAACCTGTTGATGATGAATTGCGGTATCTATCTGTCGGAAAAGGGCCATACTACACCTTATACCGTCCATATCACTTGGCAAGTTTGGAAACACCGATCTCTGTGGCGAGAGCAATTCTTTTAAACGATCCTACCATCGCGCCAATTGGTGGTCCCATTTCTGAAACCGTTGCCGTTGCAAAACGTAACATCAATGCAGGCGAACGTGTGGATGGTATCGGAGGATACTCCGTTCGCGGAGTCATTGAAACACACAATGACACGATAGCAAATGGTCACATTCCCATTGGTTTGATCGCAGGCCACGCCGTTGCAAAACGTAACATTCCAGAAGGCCGGTTTTTGACAACAGATGACATCGAACTTGATTCAACCACTACCGTTTGGCACTTGCGAAAATTGCAAGACGGCTTGTTTTAACAAGCCGTCTCCATTCAATACAGAAAAGGAGAGATTACAGTGAATGCGTTTTCGCTTATTTCCATTGTCGCATTGGCTTGGCTAGTACAATACGCATTTACAATGGTTCAAATTCGCCATTATCGAGCTGCTATGAAAGCATTAATTGACGAATTTAGGGGGGTGAATGGATTTCATCTATTCTCAGGCATTTCAAGAAAAGCATTAGGTAGTGGCGCTATTGTCTTATTAATCGTCGACGAAGAGTATCAAATTCGCAAATGCCAAATTTTATCCGGAATGTCTGTATTTGCGCGGTTTCAACCCTTCACAAAATATGAAGGAAAACACATCCAAGAAATACTAAAGGAAACAGAAAGCACGATCCACGCGAAACGAAAGGTTTCCGCAAAACAAAAGTCTTTAGCAAAAGCATTTCATATGGCAGTAGAAAATGCCATCCGAAGCATTTCGGAACGCCAAAAAAACAATCTATTGATTGTAAGTTAAACTATCTGAATTTTAGTATAGGAGGAATTACACATGGGCTGGATTGAATGGATCGGTTCTCACTTTATTGGAATGTTTAACGCTGGTGGACAAACGTTTGTCGGTTTGGTTTCAGGAATTATTCCTACCTTGGTTGTGTTGCTAACCTTTACAAATACCATCGTCAAACTCATCGGAGAAGAACGAACCAATCGTGCGATTCGCTTTGCATCGAAGTATTTAATTTTGCGGTATACTGTGATGCCAGTGTTGGCGGTTTTGATTTTGACAAATCCTATGGCCTACACATTCGGGAAATTTTTGCCGGAAAAACAAAAGCCTGCATTCTATGATTCCGCTGTTTCGTTTGTTCACCCGGTAACCGCTTTCTTCCCATATGCCAATGCCGGTGAACTCTTTGTTTGGCTAGGTATTGCAGATGGTATTCAAAAAGCTGGATATTCAATCGCTCCACTTGCTGTTCGTTACTTTTTGATTGGTATCGTCGTGATCTTTATTCGTGGTGTTGTAACCGAGTACATCACAAAATACCTGGCAGCACGTATGGAACATAAATCGAACAATTTGGTTTCAAAATCGGCTTAATATTGGGAGGGAAAAAACATGGCACAAGCTGTATTTGTAAAAAAAGGATCTGGTGGTTGGGGAACAGGTTTAACCTTGATACCTGATGAAAAACGTAATAAAGTTGTTTCTGTAACAGGCGGTGGCATCCATCCGGTTGCACAACGGATCGCTGAACTCGCTGGTGTGGAAGCCGTCGACGGATTTTCGAAATCGTATCCGGAAGACGAAATGCTGTGTGTCGTCATCAATTGTGGCGGAACGGCTCGGATTGGAGTATATCCCATGAAACGGATTCCAACAGTCGATGTGTTGCCATCTTCTCCGTCCGGACCCTTGTCAAAATTCATTAAAGAAGATATCTTTGTATCCGGAGTTGCGGTTCAGGATATTGTTTTAGCAGATGGTGCACCGGTTCCGTCCGTTGCTAAAGCAGAACCAGAATCTGTGTCATCTGCAGATGCAAAACAAAAAGTGCAAGATGCAAAACAAAACGTGGAAAGAGTGAAACCTTCTTCCGGTTGGTTGTTGAGACTCTCACAATCGATCGGGTATGTGATCGGTGTGCTTTATCAATCCGGACGTGATTCGGTGGATATGCTGCTGAAAAACATCATCCCGTTCATGGCATTCGTCAGTATGCTGATGGGTATTATCACGTATACAGGTCTTGGAAAAATATTGGCACACGGGCTTGTACCTCTTGCCGGCTCCTTAGGTGGATTGATCGTGTTGGTTATCATTTGTACGTTGCCATTTCTATCACCAATTCTTGGACCTGGTGCCGTTATCGCACAAATCATCGGCGTATTAGTGGGTTCGCAGATAGCCCAAAAAGCGATCAACCCAGCTTATGCATTGCCTGCCTTGTTTGCGATTGATGGGCAAGTCGGTTGTGACTTTGTTCCGGTCGGTTTGTCTCTTGGAGAAGCAAGCCCGGAAACGATTGAATATGGAGTTCCTGCTGTTCTATACAGCCGGTTGATCACTGGGGTTGCTGCCGTTGTCATTGCATATTTTGCAAGTTTTGGATTGTATTAAAAACTAATATTTCCCATTCTTTGTTATTCAATTAACTGGATTAACTGAACTTGTTTCGACGACATCAGGAGGAATTGCAATAATGAAAACATCGGTTGTTTCATCAATTGGCCCAATGGCCCTTGCGTTTGAAGATGAAAAAGTCATCATTTTGTTTGGTCCCAAAGCACCCAATGAATTAAAAGACGTTTCCATTATTCATGAAACCAAAGAATATGATTACCAACCACTTAAAGTAGGAACCCGCCTAGTACTTGGAACACATGAATACACAATCGAAAAAATAGGAACAGAAGCCTATAATAACTTAACAGAATTGGGGCATATCTCAGTGTATTTTACCGATGCACCTGCAGAAGTGCTTCCGGGTTCGATTTACGTAACACCTCATATATTCCCACGCTTAACACCCGGAGATGAAATTAAATTTTTGTAAATTCGATTCGGATCTCAATTGAGATCCGCCTTTTTATTAAAATGAGGTTTTACAAAATAAAATTTGGTTTCAATCCCCTTCCCCCCTTGAGGTGAAGCTAATTTGAACTTTTCGTGTTGATTGAAGTTCTAGTATAGAAAAACATAGTGGATTCTTGTAGAATATACAAAGTAACTTTTCTCTCCTTTGAGGAAACGGCGGCTTTGTTACTTGAATTTTTTACAATTGGAGTAAAGTCCTTTTATGTCTTAAGATGTGCATAAGGACAAATAACATAATTGTTTTACAAATTACGCACATGATTTTCATGGGATACCATGAAAGCGAGGTGAAAGGACTATGGCATATTCTGACGATACGAGAATTCTGATTAAAATTGCTCGCATGTACTATGAAGAAGGCGCAACCCAAGCGGAAATCGCAGAAGTACTCGGAGTCTCTCGTCCATTAATCTCTAAATATTTAACCAAAGCAAAAGAATCAAGACTAGTCGAAATTCGGATTCATGATGAAATGGCACATACGTATAGCTCTTTGGAATCAACTTTGGAAAAAAAGTTCAATCTCCGGGAAGCAATTGTGATTGATGAAATTAACAGTCCTGCCGGAAAACATAATCTGGGAGCAGCAGCTGGAAATTACCTGTTGCGCGTAGTCAAAAAAAATCACACCATCGGTGTCTCTTCCGGAACCACACTGGTAGAAGTAGCAACGGCAATGCCTGGAGGCAATCTTCCAAATGTAATAGTTGTACCGCTTGTGGGCGGGATGGGAGATGAGCGTTTAGACATTCACGCGAACCAATTGGCTGTTCAAATCGCAGAACGGTTGCAGGCAGACTACAAACTTTTGCATGCACCTGTTGTTGTCGATTCTCCGGAGGCAAAAACTCTGTTTTTGGAGCAATCTTCGATTGCTGAAGTTTTCAACTTGGCCAGTCATTGTGACATTGCCATTGTTGGAATCGGAGGAGCTCCGGAACATTCCACTATGGTCAAAAACTATTTCGGTCCCAATTTTCAAAAGGAATTTACAGAATCAGATGTGATCGGAGATATTTGTTACAATTTTATTAACCAAAAAGGGGAAGCTAGCTCCATCTCCTGGAATGAACGTGTTTTATCGCTGCCTCTTGAAACATTAAAAGCCATTCCCCTTGTGATTGGAGTTGCCCACGGCGAGGAAAAAGTACAATCCATTCGCGCAGCCCTTACAGGAGGCTTGGTCAATGTACTGGTGACCGATGAACCAACGGCGCAACAATTAATACAAGATTAAAAAACGCCCAATTTGCGGGCGTTTTTTTAAAATCAAATCAGTATTTGATCTAGGTCATTGGTTTTTCTTTCTCCAGCTTTTTGATTCCCTCTACTTCATGATACAATCGAAACGGTTTGCTTACCATGCGTAAAGGCAATCGCATCATTTTTCTTAATTCACCCAATTTGATTTCTTGTTCGATTTCTTGTTTCATTCGTTTGGGTTTGGTTAATGCCCGTTCAACCAGCCTGCCATATACTTCTTTTGAGAGTGTTCCGTTAACCACAATTTTCCCACATGTTTCACATGTAATTTTATAGATGATTCCGTTGATATACACAACCGTATGGAGGGAATCTTTCGCACATTGAACACAAAACAATTCGGTCTCTACTTCTCTTTTGTACATCGAATCGCCTACGATCCATACGAATCTAGGCTTCCTCCCTTCGTTTTAAAACGTTTGTCTTACCTCAGAAACATCTTCTATCCTTAACTATAACCTTTTTGAAGCAATTATAAAATAGGTTGTATGACGATTTAACAAAAAACCTGAGTGCAAGAAACTCACTCAGGTTTTTTTATTTAAGAATGGATACCGGTACCTAGCCATTTCGCTGCCATTTCGAACATTGTTTCCGATACAGTTGGGTGTGGGAAAATCATATTTGCCATTTCCTCCACGGTTCCTTCTAAATGGATAAATGCCGATGGCGTCGATATCATTTCTGTTACGTGGGGACCGACCAATACGACCCCTAAGATTTCTCCGTATGTTTCATCCGCAATCAGCTTCACAAAGCCATCTTTTTGATCCATTGCAATAGATTTTCCGTTTGCGGAATGACGATACACATCTACTTTGACTCGGTATCCTTGTTTTCTTGCTTCTTCTTCTGTCAGTCCTACACTCGCAATTTCCGGGAGCGTATAGATGCAACGAGGAACCACTTTGTAATCCATCGCTGTGCGGTGTCCAGAAGCGTTGAGTGCCGCCACTATGCCTTCCGCACTTGCAACGTGTGCCAGTTGCCAACCACCAATGAGATCCCCTACAGCGTAAATGCCTTTGCTGCTTGTCTCCATGTATTCATTGACCGCAACAAACGGTCCATTCATGGTCAAATTCAATTCTGCAATAGCCGCTAGGTTCGGTCTGCGCCCCACCGCAATCAACAGTTCGCTTATTGCAAGCTCTTGCATCACACCGTTTGCATCGGTGATCTGTACCGCTTTTCCGTTAGGTCTTGTTCCAACCGCTTCGACTTTCGTGTCCGTGAACACCCGGATTCCTTTTTTCTTCAATGTTTTGAGAAGTACAGTAGAGGCATCTGGATCTTCGTTTGGCACCAACCGGTTTGCCATTTCCACAACCGTTACTTTGGTCCCCAAGCTTTCGAATATACAGGCAAACTCGACACCGATAACACCACCTCCAATGATTGCAATGGATTCCGGAATTTCAGAGATCCCAAAAATCGTATCACTGGTATAGTAGGAAACAGCATCAGTTCCCGAAATCGGAGGCACAAACGGAACCGAACCGGTTGCCAGAATAATCGAATCCGCCTGTATGACCGTGGATTCTTTCCCTTCAATTCGAATGGTTTTGTCCGCTTGTACCGTACCCCATCCTTGGAACACATCGACTTTTCCGGCCTTTAGAAGTGAAGCAATTCCCGTACGCAATGTTTGAATCACTTGATCTTTCCGAGCCATCATTTTCTCAAGAGAAAACGTAAGTTCCCCTGTTTCAATTCCCCATTTTTTGGCCGATCGAATATCTTCAATCACTTCAGCATGACGCAAAAGGGTCTTCGATGGAATACAGCCGCGGTTGAGACACGTTCCTCCCAATTGATCCGCTTCGATCAATGCGACCGTTTGCCCTTCTTTGGCTGCCCGAATCGCCGCCACATACCCTCCTGGACCACCGCCAACGATCGCAACGTTATATGTTTTCATCCGGTTTGACCTCCTACACAATCATCCGATACGGATTTTCCAGGATGTCTTTGACCGTTTGCAAAAATTCCGCAGCGGGAGCTCCATCAATCACCCGATGATCAAAGGAAAGGCTAAGTGTCATCATCGGACGAAGTACGATCGTTCCATTCACACCTACCGGTTTCTCCTGAATCCGGCCGACCCCAAGAATCGCAGATTCCGGTTGATTGATGATCGGTGTAAATGCATCAATGGCATACATGCCAAGGTTGCTAATGGTAAAGGTTCCACCGGTCATATGATCCGGCAAGAGTTTCCCGGTTCTCGATAAGTTTGCAAGGTTCTTGCAATCAGATGTGAGTTCTGACAGACCCTTCCGTTGCGTATCCTTCACAACCGGAACAATCAAACCGTTTGGAATGGATACCGCTAGACCAATGTTGACGTTGCTATGTTGCACGATGTAATCCCCTTCCAGGGACGCATTGACACTTGGATGCAACACCAGGGCATGCGAAACAGCCTTCATGATAATTTCCGTATACGACAACCGGAACCCTGTTTGTTTTTCAATCACAGGCAACAGAGATGTCCGCATTTCGATCGAACGACTCATATCCACTTCGCTGACAAGCGTGACATGAGGCGCGGTAAATGCGCTTTGGGCCATTCGTTGCGCAATGATTTTCCGCACCCCTTCAACTTTGATTTGTTTGTCTTGAGTAACTATCGAAGTTTGAACAACTGGGGTACTTGGTATGTTGTTCAATACGTCATCTTTGCGAATTTTCCCTTGTACGCCTGTACCCGTAACGGAAGCAAGCGGGATGCTTTCGGCTTGCGCCACTTTTCTTGCTAATGGCGTTGCTTTTACGTCCGATTCTTGGATAGTAGCTGCAAATGTCTTTACATCCGCTTCGTGAATCCGGCCGTTTGGGCCTGTTCCTGTTACGTCAAGCAAGGAAACACCTGTTTCTTTTGCTGCTCGCCTTGCAGCAGGTGTCGCACGGACTTTTTCCGGTTCCTCGACTTTCATTTCTTCCTTTGGTGGTTCCTTTGCTTGTACTTGCTCTTCCGTATCGACGGATTCTCCGAGAATAGGAGGAGTATCGGGTATGGCTTCATCTTCTGCACCGATGTATCCGATTACTTGATTCACAGGAACAACCGCATCTTCGTCATAGTAAATTTTTAATAGTTTACCAGATCCATAGGCTTCCACTTCGATGCTGATTTTATCCGTTTCTACCTCAAGCAACACGTCGTTTACCTGGACATCGTCGCCAACTTGTTTGAACCATTTTAAAATCGTGCCCGTTTTCATGGTCATGCTCAATTTGGGCATGAATATTTCAGTAGCCATGTTCGATTCCCCCTTAAACGCGGTTCAGTGTTTCTTTAACCGCCAGAATGATGTCCTCTTCTTGTGGAATGGCTGCTTTTTCCAGAATCGGATTATAGGGAATCGGAATCGGTAATCCCCCTAACCGTTTGATTGGAGCATCCAAGTAATCAAACGCTTCACTTTCCGCAATCATGCTGGCGATTTCCCCGCCAAAACCGCCACGTTTGACAGCTTCATGAACCACAACCAGGCGACCGGTTTTCTTTACAGAATTCACAATGGTTTCCTCATCAAGCGGAACGATTGTACGAGGATCGACAATCTCCACACTGATCCCTTCTTTTTCGAGTTCCACGGCTGCCTGTAAAGCTTTATGGACCATAATCGCGGTCGCAACGATGGTCACATCCGTACCTTCGCGTTTGATATCCGCTTTGCCAAGAGGAATCGAATAGGAGCCTTCCGGTACATGATCTTTCGTTCGATAACACAATTTATGCTCATAAAAAATCACCGGATTGTCATCATCTATCGCCGCTTTTAATAATCCTTTTGCATCATAGGCGGTGGAGGGTTGAACCACTTTAAGTCCTGGAATATGAGCCATCCAGGCTTCCAAACTTTGGGAATGTTGAGCTGCCGCTCCCGTTCCAGAACCTGCAGGTGTACGCAGAACAAACGGAACTTTTCCTTTTCCACCGAACATGTAGCGGTTTTTTGCTGCTTGGTTAATCAATTGATCCGCTGCGATCGTAATAAAATCCGAAAACTGCAATTCGATAATCGGGCGCATGCCGGTCATCGCTGCACCCACGGCAGCACCGGCAATCGCTGCTTCCGAGATAGGGGTGTTCCGGATCCGTTCCGGTCCAAACTCCTCAATCATTCCGCGCGAAACACCAAAAGCTCCTCCATATACTCCTATATCTTCCCCCATTAAAAATACATCCGGATTGGCGCGCATTTCTTCTTGCATTGCTTCCCGAACCGCTTCTAAGTAGGTAATTTCTCTCATAATATTTCCACTCCCTTTTAAGCGTATACGTCTTCCAAAAGCGAATCTAATGACGGCATTGGACTGTTTTCTGCAAATTTAACCGCATCTTCGATATCTTGTTTGGCACGTTGCTCAATCGATCTTGCTTGTTCTTCGTTTAAAATTCCTTCTTCAATCAAGACTTTTTCCATACGGGCAATCGGGTCACGGCGGGTTCTCCACTCCATTTCTTCTTCACGCGTCCGGTACTTTTTCCCGTCACTTTTGGAGTGTCCTTTCCAACGATATGTTTTTGCCTCAATCAACGTTGGACCTTCACCGTTTCTTGCACGTTCGACTGCTTCTGCTGTAACTTTCATGACAGTAAAGATATCGTTTCCATCAACGACCACACCCGGAATTCCATACGATTTTGCACGATCTGCAATATTCACAATATTAACCATTTCTTTTACCGGGCCAGACATGCCGTATTGATTGTTTTCACAGAAAAAGATAACCGGAAGTTTCCAAATGGACGCCATATTAATCGCCTCATGAAAACTTCCTTCGTTTGTTGCCCCGTCTCCGAAAAAGGAAATAGTCACATAGCCGAGTTTTTTCATTTGGGACGTCAAAGCTGCCCCAACTGCAATGGGAATACCGCCACCTACGATCCCATTGGCACCGAGATTGCCTTTGTCGAGATCCGCAATGTGCATGGAACCGCCTTTACCCTTGCAGTAACCGGTTACACGACCGAACAATTCTGCCATCATCCGCTTCACATCGGCCCCCTTGGCTATACAATGGCCATGTCCGCGATGCGTGCTTGTAATTTTATCCCGTTCTTCTAAAACTGCAATGGCACCAGCAGCTGTTGCTTCTTGTCCAACACAAAGGTGCGTGGTTCCATGAATTAAACCTTTCGCAAAAAACTCATCTACTTTTTCATCAAAAAATCGAATGAGCCACATTTGATGAAGTAATTCCTGAAGTTTTTCCTCAGTGATTTTTTTATCATTCTGAAGGACAGAATCTATCATGTTAACTCCTCCTCTATACAAATCAACATATTTATCATTTGTTCTATTATATAACATTTGTTATAAGTATAACAAGTGCTGCATTTACCGTCAATTACAAGTGTTACAATTCTGAACAAAAGTGAAATTGCTTACATAATGAATGGTAACGATCCTCGAATTTGAAATCGTTACCATACAAATTTATGACATAAAATTTTTATGGACTTACTTGGATAAATCGCAACCGGATTTTTAAATGTTGGAATAAAAGATGTATTCTTACCAGTATATTACTTAGCTCGGAATAGATCCGTTTAATCCATTTGTTTTCTGTTGTTTTCTTTTGCTAAGCCATGCAATGACAAGAGTGAAAATTCCGAGAAGCACGATCCCGATTATTCCAATTTTCGCTAATAACAACAGGATCAGTGTCATCGGATTCGCTCCATCCACCAGAGAAGAAATGCTGGATGCACCATCAGGAAATTTAAAGCCGGATTGTTTCGCCGCTATTGTAAACAACGGGGATACCCAAGTCGCGATATACAAACCAATTCCAATTGATATCGCACCAGCTAGTACTGTTTGGATGACGTTACCGCGGAAAATTGGAACCAGCAATGCGACAATAAACGGTATGGTTGCTAAGTCCCCGAAAGGCAACACACGGTTTCCCGGAAGGATTACAGCCAATATCAGGGTAATTGGAACAAGTATCAAAGAGCTAGAAATATTGGCTTGATCACCAACGGCAATAGCTGAATCCATCCCAATATAAAAATCGCGACCCGGAAATCTCTTGCGCACAAATTCACCGGCTACTTCAGAAACAGGTATGAGTCCTTCCATCAATATAGAGACGGTACGTGGCAATAGCATCATAACAGCTGCCAGAGAGACACCCAATTGAAGCGTTTTTGTGACATCATAGCCGGCGAGTATTCCTATGATGATACCGAGAATCAATGCAAGTATATTACTATCCCCTAACAACCCTAACTTCTTTTGTAACGTTTCTGAATCCGCTTTCCACGAACGGACTCCTGGGATTCGATCAAAAAGCCATTTTAAAGGAAGTCCGATTAAATAATACGGGATTGAAGTACCGTGTGGAAAAGTTATATTGGGATAACCATAGTATTTTTCAACCCAAATCGCCGATTTATCTGCAATTACAAGCAGAATAATCATATGCACACCAGCGGTAATTACACCATTTAAAAAACTGTTTGTTAAAATGGACACCAAAGCGCCCGTAAATGCTATGTGCCAATAATTCCACAAATCAATATCAAACGTTTTTGTTAAGCCAAAAACCAACATTAAAATATTGACAACAAGTCCAATTGGGATTGCCAAAGATCCGACATGTGAACCAAAAGCTATCGCTGACGTAGCTGGCCATCCGACATCAATGATGTCAAGATGAATCCCTATGCGGTGTACCATATCTTGTGCTGCGGGACCTAGATTGTTTACTAATAGGCCAATAACCAAATTGATTCCAATAAAACCGATACCTACAGTCAGACCTGACCGAAATGCACGCCCTGGCTTTTCTCCAAGTATCAATGCAAGAATAAATATCAGGACAGGAACAACTACGGAAGGACCCAAATTTACGATCCAGTTAATGACTGACACAGTGCAACACCCCTTTTAAAGATAAATAATTCTGTCTGCGATTGCAGAGAAGATTCATTGTTGCCAATTTAATACCCAATGTGCCGATAATGAATCTGCTCTAACTACATGGTTAACTTAAATGTTGAAGAATCTCCGAAAATACTTTTTCTTGGCCTATCCCCGTTAACAGTGGCAGTGCATTCACAACCGGAACTGATACATCAGCAGTTACTTTTGTCGTGGCAACTATCAAATTCACTTGCGCACTTAAACTTTTAACCTCCATAACCTTACCCTGCAGAATTTCAGCTTCAATTCCTTTTTCTTTTAGAAAAACAGATAATTTTTTGTTTACAACAGTGGATGTAGCGACACCAGTACCGCACACTACTAGAATACGTTTTTTCATTTTTTAAACTCCTCCCATTTTTCCGTTAATGCTATTACCATCAAATAGTTCATTATTTAACAAATTTGCTATTTCATGAGCATCACCCAAACCTTTAATATGATTTAGTAAATAATACTTTTGAAATATCGACATTAAGTTTTGCAAAAATTCTAAATGTAAATTAGGATCCTTGACTGCGAGTACGAAAACAATCTCAACTTCGACGTTTCCTCCATCAGAACCCATTTCCTCGAACTGGACATTATTTTCCAATACTCCTACGGCAATTGTAGTTTCATTCACATACTTTGAATCTGTATGCGGAATTGCGACCCCTATTATTTCTGTTCGTATTCCGGTTGGAAAATCATTTTCTCTTTGCTGAAGTGCTTCTGTATAGCCTGTTTTAGCATATCCCTTGTTTTCAAGCAGTTCTCCTAAAGTTCTTAGAACCTCTTGTTTCGTATTGCACTTCATATTTACCAAAATTAGATTTTCATCAAACTTAGTAAAATTTTTTACTGTAGGCACCTTTCTCTCTCCTCATGTAAATGCGTCCCGGGACGGTATTGCCCATATCATATTTTCGCCTTTCGTTTAGTGAAATATCAGATGACAACGCCCTCAGAGTATTTTTTGATAATTTTAACAATCTCCTTTTTTTGTTTCGACTCAATAATAGTTGTGACATCTTGTTCCGCACCAAATAAATTAGTGAGCTGCATCAAGGCTTTGAAATGGCTCTTTTTATCGGTTGCCGCTATTACTACAACGATATTTACCTGCTTGTCTTTTGAAAACTCTACACCTTGCTCCAATCTTAAAAGACTCATCGACAGTTTACTGACACCAGCTTCCGGATCTGCATGAGGAATCGCACATCGCGGAGCAATTACTATATATGGATCGCTCGGCTGATACATTTGTATCATGGCGTCAACGTAGCCGGGGTGAATTGAGTTGTTTCTCAATAGAGGCTCAGCAGCTGTACGAATCGCTTTCTCCCAGGACACCACGTATTTTTCGAGTACAATTGTTTCTTCCGTAATAAGTTCGTCTAGCGATGGTTTCACGGCACGTTTCTCTTTCGGAGCATAATGGATATGTTCCTTTTTAAAATAATCTTGCAAAGACTTTTTAAGTTCATCTTCATTTAGAATCGTTGCATATTCTTTAATTACTGTAATTAAACTGTCTGTATCAAAATTTATTGGAGTATATCCATATAGCTCTTGCATAACCCTAACTCTTAACCCATGTTTTTCTTCATCATTTAAAAGCGGACTCACAATAAACAATTCTTTATCAGAATGAATCACCTGTGTTGAAAATATGAGATCATAATCAAACGTATACTGATTAAATTCTCGGATTGAGAGGCTATCAAGAAAAAGAAATTCCGGAAATATCTCCCTTAGTGTTTCAAATAATAGCTTTGATACAGATACCCCATTCTGGCAAACAACAACTACCCGTATTCTATTTTTTATTTCTTGCCCTTGTTTTCTTAACCAACCACCTAGTAACATCGTTAAATAAGCACATTCACTTTCCGGAATTTCACAGCCAATCAGATGTATTATGGATTGTGCTGCTTTTTTTACAAGGTGGTGTAATTCTCGATAATCATTTTGAATGATTTCCTGTAATGGGTTATCCATAATTAACCCAAATTTAATTCGATAAAAAGCAGGCTTAAAGTGTTGATACAATTCCATCAATAAATCATCTTTTTTTTGCAGCTGAACACATGCCAACCTCTCAAAAGATAGGAGAAGATTTTCCAATGAACGAATGACACTTTCCATTACTTTTTCATCTAAATTTTTAGTATTTGAAACATTTGTCGATAATATTAACACCGTTAAAAATAATTCGTCATATTCATCAAGATCGGTAGTATCTGAGAAAAAATTTTTTACAGCTTGAAACTCTATGGTATTTTGCAATTCATGGTCATAAATATTTAAGTGAACCAATTTTTTATTTTTTTTAATTCTCCTTAGGATCAAAACCATGATATAGGGCATGGAAAGCATTTTCTCATCTGTGAATTGCACCTGTAGGTAGGTTTCAAGCTTATCAAATCGTCTACTGACATCTTCAATTTCTTCGTCTGTTATATTACCAATCTTCAAAATCCATTTTTTTCCGTATGGCATTTTAACAATACGATTCACTACTTCAATAATTAAACAACGTTTATTAAATTCTTCACCTCCTATATAATAACCATTCTGCCTTGTGTAATTAATTTCCAACTGATAGGAAAGAATGGTTTGTTGTGCGAACTTCAAATCATTGAGAACTGTATTTTTGCTTACCCTCAGTGCACTCGTAAGATGAAGTAATGATAATTCCTCCGTACGACTTAATAGATAAAGCAGTAATAAATCGCTTCTTTCTTTTTCAGTAGGATAGTACTCATAAACAGATGAGTCGGGACTAAGTTCCGGAAATCTCTCATACAAGACCGAATCTACAAGGAAAATACCTTGACGGTTCTTTTTAATGGTGGGCAAATTGTTTCTTACCAACCAATCATTGATCTTATCAATGCTGTAGTTAATTTGCCTACGAGTTAATTTAACTTTTTTTTCTAAAACACAGCTTTTTAATCCTGGAGACATTAAAATTTCCCTGAGTAATGAACTGCTTCGATCATCCAACACTTCATCCCCCCTCTCTGTAATTTAATCATAGCGCATGCTGGTACATTTTTATATTTGCTTTTGTTTCACTTTTTGTTTTACGAATTGTTCAATATTGTGATGAATGCAATTGAACCTATTTCGGTTGATACTGGTCAAAAATAAGTTCGACGGTTGTACCTATGGCGAAACAAAAAAACCTGGAAATTTTCCCAGGAATGAATTTTATACAATGTGTAAATACTATAGAAATGAACCAATTTCATAACTGCATTTTTCCAGAAAGACAATGTTGATCCTTATCAAATATGATTGAGGAACGATTGTAGATGGGATAAAGCTTCGCCATTATGAAATTCTCTCACTTATCAAAGAAATAAATTTTTGGTAGTTTTCTTCCCAAAGTTCAATATTTTGTGGTTCATAAACTTGTATAGGAAACGATTGTTGTACTAATAATCGAATTTCGCTCAGGTCTTTTAACTCACCTTTGGCATATAATTGCATTAAGATATTTCCAATCCCAGTAGCTTCAGAAGATCCTGCGATAACTGGTATACCCGTGGCGTTCGCAGTAAATTGACAAAGTAATGAATTATTCACTCCACCACCAACAATATATACAGCATTCATCTTATTCCCTAACACATCTTCCAATTGTTTCAATACTGTGCAGAACTTAAAGGCTAAACTTTCTAAAATACACCGAATAATTTCACCTTTCTCCTGCGGCACTGGGAGCTTTCTTTGCAGACACCACGACTGGATTCTTTTCATCATATGACCCGGTTCCAAAAAACAAGGATCGTCCGGATCAAACATAGTTAAAAACGGGCTCGCTTGCTCTGCCATATCAACCATATCCTTAAAATTGATATCGAGTCCACTCTCAACCCATTCTCTTCTAGTCTCCTGCAGCAACCACAACCCCATGACATTTTTCAATAATCGGATCGTCCCAAACACTCCACCTTCATTGCTCATGTTGTACGCGAGTGTTTTTTCATTAATAATCGGCTGAGGAATTTCTGCACCAACTAAGGACCAGGTACCACATGAGATGAACATAAAAGCAGAAGAATTCTCCAATACAGGAACACTCAAGACCGCTGAGGCTGTATCGTGTGTGGCGACAGCTATCACTTCCAAATCCGGCAGATTTACTTCCTTTGCAACGGAAGGAAGTAATTTTCCTAGCCTTGTCCCCGGATGAATAATATCTGTGAATAGATCACGGTTTAAATGAAGAGCCTTCAGAATATCAACATCCCAATTTTGTTGGTCCGCATTTAAAAGCTGTGTTGTCGTTGCAATGGTATATTCACTGCCTATTATCCCTGTTAAAAAACTATGAAATAAATCCGGCATCATAAGAAACGCTTGTGCAAAATCAAAAACGTAGGAATGTTCCTTTTTCATGATTGCGAGTTGATAAATTGTATTAATTTGTAACAACTGAATACCTGTTTTACGAAACAAGTACTCATCCGATAATACCTTCCGAACATAATCAAATCCATCTTTATTGATTGGGTCTCGGTAATTGCGTGGAGCTACCAACAACTCTCCAGCTGATCCAATGAATCCTCCATCAAGTCCCCATGTGTCGATGCCGAGCGTTTGTATCGACCCGACTGCGGAATTTCCGGCTATCCGGAGGCCACACTGAAGTTCATAAAACAATCTAGGAAAATCCCAATATAAACGATTTCTCATTCGCACGGGATAGTTGGGAAAGCGATGGATTTCCGAAACTCGAATGTTTGTCCCATCAAAATCCCCACGTAAAATCCGTCCGCTGCTTGCACCAAAATCAGCTGCGAGATGATGTATCATATTCCTCCCCCCATCAGGTTAGGTTGACCCCTTGAATTTTAAACGTATCATCAGATACCCACTCAAGTATATTGAGACATGCGTTTGACTGTATAATTGTCCGATAGCTGTTTATTGGCGCTTTGAGGATTGCCATAAACATCAAGCGATTGATCGTATTGTGTGCAACAATTGCAAGTTTTCCACCCTTGTATTTCATGGAAAGCTCTTGGAGTTTTTGAAAGGCTCTGGACTGGGAATCCTGCAAGTCTTCTCCTCCTGGAATCGCTGTTTCAGCGGGGGACTGCACCCATGCCTCATACAAGTCACCATATTGTTGATGTACTTCTGGCTTGGTAAGGCCCTCCCAATCGCCAAAACCAACTTCTTGAAATGCGTCAAATCGTTCAAACAAGGGATGATAGCCCGCTGCTTCCTGTACATGAAATATCTCTTGGGCCGTTTGTCTCGAACGAACGAGTCCGGAATGAAAAATTGCATCTAAAGAAATATCTTTCAGCTGATTCGCCGCTCGTTTCGCCTGCTGAATACCTTTCGCTGTCAATTCTACATCCGCCGTTCCACAAAAACGATCTCCTTGCTCATTCCACACAGTCTGTCCGTGTCGAAGCAGATAAATAGTGGTCACTTTTGATCATCCTTTGTTTTCAAATATCCTCTCTTGACTAGCTGCGTCTTAAATGCAGCATACTGCTCATCAAACCGTACATAACTATCCTGTGACGGCTCAACAACCGTTTCGATTTTTACCATGGAATCAACAGCCTCTTGTATATTTGAAAAAATAGTTTGACTCGCGGCAACGATGCACATCCCCATGGCGGCCTCAGGAACACGAGGTTTATATAGCGGCGTGTTTAATATATTTGCTCGTATTTGCAACCATACAGAACTTTTCGCTGCCCCACCTGATACATATATTTTTTGTTTATTGGGCACACCCATCTCGTCCAACAAATCAAATGAAAGACGCTCCAAATATCCAATTCCTTCTAAAAAACCGGCATATCGATGTGCTTCATCTCGTTGCATGCCTTGCTCAAACCCTTTGGCTAACGAATGATGAAAAGGAAATCTTTCGCCCGTCCTTTGGAGTGGATAGCATAATAGTCCCGATGGTTCGTTGGGATTCACGGCATTGTTTAACGATTCATATTTATCTCGACCAAACTGAATTTCAAGTGCTTCACCACCGGTATTACTCGCACCACCTGGCATCCAATAGCCCATTGGATGTTTATGGGAATAGATCCTTTTTTGCAGATCAATATAGAGTCTGTCCGTTACGCCCTTAATAACCAACGTCGTCCCTATAGTCGAATTCCAATCTCCCGGATGCACAGCTCCAGCAGCAATTTGCGAAGCACATCCATCTGTCATCCCCGCTATAACCTGTGTGTTCGTTGAAAGTCCTGTTCGGGCGGCTGCCATTGAACAAACATTTCCGATACACGTGCCTGACTGGATAACCTTTGGCAATTGTCCTTCCAAACCTAACTTTTCTATATAGCCAGGCCATTTCCCAGTTAACAAATCGTATCCGGACTTCAAAGCATTTGTTTCATCTGTATATTGAAAATCTCCTACCAATTTTCCGATTATAAAGTCAGTTGCATGGATCCAGCGAAAGTTTTCACCCATCCATTCCGGATGCTCCCGCTCAAACCAGATCATTTTGGGAAGACCAAATGAAGCCGAAAATGAATAGCCAAGGCTATCCGCAACATCCGCACCCAATTCGTTACAAATACCTGCGTAACTAGCTGACCGGCGATCATTGTACATGATTGCCGGATGAATCGGATCACCCTTGTCATCCAGCAGGACAACTGTCCCCGATGTAGAAGTCACAGATAAGCAGATAATAGATTGTGGTGAACAGTTTCTTTCGTTTTTTGATAAAGCTTGCAGAACGCCGGTGATACATTCACACACACACTCCCACCACGTGTTGGGATCCTGCTCAACAGCGTCTTGGGAAATCCTTGCCGAAAGCTTAAATGGGAAAGTGGCCGAATACTGGGCAAGAACTGTACCAGCGGAATCCGAAATAATAATACGAACTCCTTGTGTTCCCACGTCGATTCCTAACAATAATTGCTTCATATTACACCTT
Organism: Fodinisporobacter ferrooxydans; assembly: GCF_022818495.1. Taxonomy (GTDB): domain Bacteria; phylum Bacillota; class Bacilli; order Tumebacillales; family MYW30-H2; genus Fodinisporobacter; species Fodinisporobacter ferrooxydans. The sequence goes on from NZ_CP089291.1 coordinate 4,509,298, forward strand.
CATATCTTTAAGCAGATTCACCCTATAAACTTCTGAATCAAGTTCCTTAATTTGGCGGCATTCTTCTTCTGTTAAAACTCTAGGAGAACCTAACTGCTTCGCTAAGATATAAATTTTGGCAGCATCCTCTAAAATTTCTGTACGATAGTATGCTTCCTTTAAATTAGAGCCAACAGTAATCGTACCGTGATTTCTAAGCAACATCGCGTTTGCTTGTCCCAAGTCTTCTACCACTCGCTCAGCAAGTAGACGAGTCGTAGGCATAACATACTCCAAGCATGGAAGATCCCCAAGAATTGCAACAAAATCTGCAAACATAGGTGGAACGGTCAAATCTACACTACTTACCGCAATAGAATAGATCGGATGTGCGTGTATAACTGCATAGATATCCGGTCGAACACGATAGATAAAAAGGTGCAGTAAAGTTTCGGAGGAAGGCCTTAGTTCTCCCTCAACTTCACCTGTTGCAATATCAACGGAAATCCACTTATCTGCTGGTATTTCATCCAATGCAAACCCCGACGGTGAGATATACATGATATCCCCACTCCGTGCACTGATGTTACCACCTGGTCCCGCCACCAATCCTTTTTTCACAATACGAGTGGCATACGAGCATAATTCTTCCCGTATATTCAAATGAACGTTTGACATCTTATGATTCACCTCAGAATTCGTATCAAATTGATCAAGGCATGTCCGGATGATTTGGACCAAAATGCTTAAGTATGACTATAGGTTCCGTCCGACTCCGATTTCGAATCGTCACACCTTCTTTGGCGGCTGTTTCACTTACAAAAAATTCATCGGAGCTAAGCTGGCCAAACCTAAGCATAATTGCAGACTCAGCATCGTAAACGCCAAATTCCCCATGTCCCTGAATCATAATACAGCCGTATGCGGCACTGTCTTTTACCGTAACTGTTTGCCCAGGTAGAATGGTTAATTCTTTCGCTGCAAAATACTCATTTCCATACGTAATCCATTTCTCAATATGACGCTCATCGGAATGATTACATAAAATTGGAGGTCTAAAGTAATTTTTCTTGTAATGTGGATCTATATTTTTTTCCCAATCCATTAAACGGAGAACGTACTCAACATCAAATTTCTTATCATCCGGGCAATTTTCAACCAGAAATTCGTAAGGATAAACCTCACCGGAAACAATATTTTCGTAAACAGAGTTAACATCACTATTCCATTGTGGTTCATACGTCAGGTAGGAACCAGGTGCATGTACGACCCCTGGTGGAGTGTACCAACCTGTACCAAGTTCGATCCGATACGCTCGTGAAAGTTCTGTAATCCGTGTATCACATGTTTCAAAGCTCAGTAAGCGCTCTCTTACTTGATCAATCGTTACATCCGGGTCAAATCCAAAGTAGGTAACCGGAAATTCACCCGGATGATTGTTTAATTGATATGGAAAATAATAAGCTTCCGGCTTGCCTATTTTTCCGACAAACTCGGCTGCAGCATCACTCAGATGCAGATGATGAAAAAGGGGGGTTTTAAAATCGAAAAACTTAGAATACATTGGCCAAGTGCCGTATTTTTGATATAACTCTTCACCAATGATACTCTTTCCGAGTTCCTCCACTGCGTCTTTAAATAAAAACTTGTCGTTTATATCCTCTGTTGGCGCAACATAGCTCATTCCTTCATCCGCCGGTGCCTGATCACCGTTCAGCGCCGGAATAGCTGAAGAAAACCAACGTTCTTTGATTGCTCCGCGCTTTGTGCCAAGAGCATAGTAATCATCCGGATGTAGCCGCAATCGTCGTCCCGGCTGCCCAAACCGTCGTGGAACAAAGTTGGGAATTAAGCGTAAAATTCCCTTTCCTTTCTCAAAAGTTTCGTGGATCTTCGTAGCTGTACTCATATGTTACCCTCCTTGTTACGATCTAAATAGTTATCGAAGTTCTATATTCTAAACAAGCACTGTTTCGACCAATTTTGATAGAGTAACCTAACGAAATGCATCTAATTGATGAAACGTATGTTTTAACAAAGAGTATTGTTCTTTATATATTTGATAGATTTCGCTATAAACTTGATGGTGTGTTTGGATAGGTTCATGACATTCGAGTGTTTGAATCCATTGATCGGTTACTTGTTTTACAGAAGCAAATCCCCCGCTTCCAACAGCTGCCAAAACGGCTGCACCGTAGGCCGGACCTTCATTTGTATTAACTGTTGCAATCGGTTTATTAAAAATATCCGCCAATATCTGACGCCAAATTTTATTTTTGGAACCGCCACCAGTTACTCGAATCTCCTTTATTTCCACATCATTCATCATTTGCAGTGAATCATTTAAACCGAATCCTACACCTTCTAAAATCGCCCTTGTAATATGTGCCCTTTGATGTGCCAAGGTTAAACCAACCAACTGTCCCTTTGCTTGCGGATCAGGATGTGGTGTCCGTTCTCCTACTAAGTATGGCAGGAACAAGAGACCTTCACTTCCTGCTCTTACATGATCGGCTTCTTGTAGAATTGTTTCATAGGACTCTTGGTTTGCACTGATTTCTTTCCACCACTTCAGTGATGCTGCAGCAGATAACATAACACCCATGGTATGCCATTGATCCGGTACTGCATGGCAGAAAAAGTGCAAGGTATGTTGAAATGTTTTTAATGTATCGTCTCTGGCAACAAAAACCACGCCAGATGTTCCAAGTGCAACGGTTGCAATACCACCTTCAACGACCCCAGAACCGACCGCTCCAGCAGCTTGATCTCCTCCGCCACCAACAACGGGTGTTCCTGCCGGAAGCCCAATTTCCTTTTGTAAATATGATAATGTATATCCCGTCACTTCTTGGGATTCATACACATTAGGTAACCATTCCCTAGGGATATTTAGACTTTCCAATAAATGATTCGACCAATTTCTCTTTTTAACTTGCAGCAACAAAGTTCCGGAAGCATCTGAAACTTCTGTTGCAAATTCTCCAGTTAATCTGTATCGAATGTAATCCTTAGGCAACAGTACCTTATCCACTTTTTCGTATATTTCAGGTTTGTTTTGTTTTACCCATAAAATTTTCGGTGCGCTAAACCCTGTTAATGCTCGGTTGCCGCTCTCTTCCACGAGAGATTGAATACCAACCTTTTGCTCAATATATTCACACTCTTGTTCGGTTCGTTGGTCACACCACAAAATTGCATTGTACAGAGGTTTTCCATTCTTATCTAAAAACACAGTTCCATGCATTTGACCGGACAAACCGATTCCCTTAATGTCACTTGCATCAACTTCAGGGTGTTGGATCAATTCTTGAATGGTTTCTTTTGTTTTTTTCCACCATATCTCGGGATCCTGTTCATACCATAAGGGTTGAGGATTTAGAAGAGGATATTCTCGAGAAGAATTTGCACATATACTACCGGTTTCATCTACTACTATACTTTTTACCGATGATGTACCTAAATCAATTCCAATAAATAAAGACATACAATAATCCTCTTTCTATTCCAAATTTTAAAATCTTCATTTTTTGGATCGACCCAATAACCATAATTCTTAATTCTATTTATCTTCCCATTTGTCAAAATAAACATGTAAAAACACTACCCAGTTTGGTAGTAATATAAAAAATACCATCCCTAAACTACGGAAGTGTTTTCATTAAATTGGACAGTAAATCCAGTTGAAATTGGATCTCTATTTATCAACTTTTTGCTAGATTTGATTGCTCAACTATGGAATCACGAATTGCTTTTACGACAACATAAGCGGAAGCTGCCCCTGGATCAATCCCGCCTTTCGAACGGATTCCCAGACGACTCGATCTCCCAATATTAGAAATCATGTCTTTTGTTGAAAGCATTCCAGCTTCAGCAGCTTCGGCTGCCTTATCAAGTATTGAGACTAAGGAGTCCCCATTTTTCCATGATGATTCCAAAGTTTCCGTGCAAGGAAGCAACGTATCCAAAAGTGTTTTATCCCCAAGTTTTGCATTCCCACGTTGAGCGATTCCTTGAATCGCTTCCTTCCACGCCGCGACTGCATCATCCGCTTCAACACTAGTTTTACCACTGAATTTGCTGCTTGCACGCAAAAATGCTGTACCATAAAGCGGTCCGATCGAAGCGCCCACTGCAGCTATAAAAGCTTTTGCACATTGTTTGAGATAATCGCCACAATCCATTTGTTCCGTTACCGGAATCTCAATTACCGCGTTCCAACCTAATTCCATACTAATTCCATGATCGCCATCTCCAGCAAAGCTATCCAGCTCGCATAAATAATCTCGCTTATCACGAATAGCTGCTGCAACCGCTTTAAATGTGTTCTGTAAGTCGATAGCTCTGATCATAACTTTCCCTCCATGTCTTACAAATTAGCTACAATTTAAAACAACCGGTTACTGCTGGTTTATCTATCAACTTTTTCAATTCTTCGTCCAGTTTTAACAATGTCAGAGAACATCCTCCCATTTCCATTGAAGTGATGTATTCCCCAACAAAAGAGCGATAAATTTGTATATTTCTTTTTTCCAACTCTTCCGCAATATTGTCATACATAATGTACAGTTCCATCAGAGAAGTGGATCCAAGTCCATTAACCAATACTGCAACCTCGGAACCTTCGAAATCGAAATCGTTACAAATCGTGTTCACCAATTCATTCGCTACATCTCTTGCCGGTAATAACGGTCCTTTTCGTACACCTGGTTCTCCATGTACGCCAAGTCCAAATTCCATTTCATTCTCACCTAAAATAAAACTTGGTTTCCCTGTTTGCGGAAGGGAGCAAGGTGTCAAGCCAACTCCCATGGAGCGTACCCAATTGTTCGCTTTTTCTGTTGTTTGGAAAACTTCCTCTAGTGTACATCCTTCTTGTGCCTTTGCTCCTGCAATTTTATATACAAAAAATTCACCGGCGATACCTCTTCGACGATTCGCTTCCTCTTTTGTAGCTGAAGCAACGTCATCACGAACAATGATCTGTTTCACATTGATGTCTTCCAATTCCGCTAATTCAGCAGCCATTGAAAAATTCATACAATCGCCCGAGTAATTTCCATAAATTAATAAAACACCATTACCCTGATGAACTTCTTGGATAGCCGACAATATTGGATAAGGAGAAGGTGAGGCAAAAATATTTCCGATCGCGACACCGTCTGCCATTCCTTCACCAACGTAGCCAATGAAAGCAGGCTTATGTCCGGATCCTCCGCCAATGACAATCCCAACTTTATTGGCTTCTATTGTAGTGCGAACAACTGCTCTTGGATCTTTTTCACTTCGTCTGACAATTTCGCGATTGGCTCTTAAGAAACCAGACAATGCATCATCAACAACATGATTTGGATTGTTGATCAACTTCTTCATTATCATTTGCCTCCCACTCTAAATTTTCGTACATCTCGATCTTTTCAACCTTCCGGCCGGAATTTCCTCCTTGAAATTCACTTTCCAACCAGGTACTAACAATTTTCTTCGCCAGCTCCGGGCCGATCACTCTTGCACCCATGGTTAAAATTTGTGCTGCGTTGCTCTTTCGCGCTCGTTCCGCTGAATAACAATCATGGCAGGTTGCCGCTCGCACACCTTTTACCTTATTCGCCGTTATTGCCACACCAAGTCCAGTGCCGCATAAGAGAATACCACGTTCAAACTTTTTTTGTTGGATTTCTTTGGAAACCTTGTACGCAATATCAGGATAATCGATCGCATCTTGAGAATAACACCCATAATCAACTGCTTCATGCCCACATTCTTGTAAATGAATCTTGATCAATTCTTTAAGAGTGAATGCAGCTTCATCGCATCCGATTGCAATTTTCATCTTTACCTTCCTTTCTTTCAACCCTTAAAATACTCTATTTTATTTATTTTATTTTCATTTCAATTTCATTTTTTTATTTTCGTTTTGACATTGCTTTCTATCAACTAAATTTTTTGATATTGAAAATAATTAAGTTACTTTCCCCTCCGAATTTTATTTACTTTAAATCGATGACTCTATATTATCCATTTTACTTTTTATCTACATAATGTCAATTGTTTATTTTTATTTATTTTCATATTTTTATATATGCGTGGAATTATTTTTTATTTAATTTTTATTATTTTTTATTTTAAGTCTATATCCCGATATAAACAGAAATTGACCGAAAATGACTTCTATTAAAATAGCCAGAATCCTAATTCATTTGAAATCAGGACCCCAGCTAAACAAATACGAATGAAAATTATTGAATCCATAACATTTAATTCACAGCATTATGTTTATTCGTTTTGCATATCAATAATAACCTTAATATGTCCTTTACCTGTCTCAACTTGCGATATGGCTTTGTCAAATTCGGAAATACTATAGCGATTTGTTACAATATCTTTTACTTTCACGATCCCATTCTGAATAAACTTGATAGCTCGATCAAAACAATGGGTCTGTGCAAATGATCCGATAATCTTTAGCTCTTTTCTAAAAATTTCATAGGGACTTATACTGATTCGGTCATTTTCCTCCGCCACACCATAAATGACAATTTTCGCACCGTATTTGGCAAATTGCGGGCAATGTTCAATCACCTCTTTGGCACCAGTCGCATCAACGATTATGTCAAATCCTTTCGGAAAGAGGCTTTTTATTTCAGTTTCATGTTTTGAATAGTCGGATCGATCCATAACGATTACGTTATCTGCAGCTAACTTTTTTATTAAATCTAATTTCGTCTTGTCAGAAGCTACCACTACCAAATTTGCTGCACCCGCGTGTTTTAATAATTGCGCCAAGACGATTCCCGTCGGGCCAGCGCCGAACATTAAAATATCATCGCCCGGTTTTACGTCAATGACATCAATGCCATGAACCGCACATGCCGTTGGCTCGATCATGACCGCTTCATCATATGATAGATCGCCAATCGGGAATACTTTATCATGATTCACAACTACGTATTCAGCGAACCCACCGGAACCATTGCATCCTAATGAGTAAAAGTTTTCACAGAATAAAGGTTGATTTCTTCTGCAATAATAGCAGTGCCCGCATAAAACGGTATTATCGGCAGCTACCCGATCTCCGGGTTTAAAATCTTTTACCGCGGCCCCAACTTTCACGACTTCTCCAACAAATTCATGCCCCGGAACAAGAGGGAAACCGGAAATAAATTCGCCATGATGTATATGAACATCGGTTTTGCATACACCACATGCTTTTACTTCGATTAATACCTGTTGATCCTTAATTTCAGGATTTTCTACTTCTTTCACTGAAAATTCCAGTGGTTTTTCATATAAAACGGCCTTCATCCCAATTCCCCCTTATCGCATGTATAAAGATGTTAAAAGAAAAGAATTAAGGATGAATGACAATTTTTAATGTCGAGCTTTTTTCCTTAATTGCCTTTTCAAACGCTTCCGGAACCTGATCCAAAGTAAAGCGATCCGTAATAATATCCTCCAGATTCACAACCCCACTGGATAGGATTTCAACTCCAGCTTTATAGGTATTTGAATATCTGAAAACTCCGTAAATATCAATTTCGTTATCAACAATGTGCGGAATATTTACTCCTGTTTCCTCTTGCGGTGGAAGCCCTACAATGACAACACGTCCTCCGCGGCGAACACCAACTAAACAAGACTGCAGCGCTTTCGGATTTCCAGCAGTTTCGATTGCCAGGTCGGCACGTTTACCTTCTGTTAATTGACTTAAACGAGTTCCAAAATCATCTTTTCGTAAATTAATGACATCGGTTGCTCCTAGTTTCAGAGCAGCTTCCAAGCGGAATTCTTCTAAATCTACCCCGATAATCTTGGTTGCACCGGCAGTTTTTGCTGCGGCAGCTGCAAGCAAACCGATTGGTCCCATACCTAAAATAACTACAGTTTCTCCAGCTTGTAATTTCCCACGTCGAACAGCATGAAGTCCTACAGAAAATGGTTCAACCAATGCCGCTTCCTCAAACGACATAGCATCAGGTATTGGGAATAGGAAATCAGAACGAATAGTAATATATTCACAAAAAGCTCCATCATACGGAGGAGTCGCTAAAAAATTCACATCCGGGCACAGATTATACCGACCGGATTTACAATGTTCACAACGGCCACATGTTACACCTGGTTCAATCGTTACCCTTTGTCCTACGCTTAGATTCTTAACGTTTTTACCTAATTCAACAATTTCACCGGCTGATTCGTGACCTAAGATTATAGGTTTTCTGACTACATATGGCCCGATCTTGCCATGCTCATAATAGTGAACATCTGATCCACAAAGGCCTACAGCTTTTACCCGGATTAATGCTTCATCATCAGCAGGTGTCGGAATTTCCCGTTCTAATATTTTTATTGTTCCTGGTTCAAAAAGAATGGCTGCTTTCATCAGACCTTGCATATGTCTCACCTCATATCCAACGTATTCTTATATTTTTTAACAATACGCTGTAAAATAGACTTAATAAAATATTGTTTTGCGATAGTAAGCCCCTAAAAGGTACAAATTTAGGGGCTGTTTTTTTGTGAAATTGTTATTCTTATTTTTAGTTATTGATTTAACTAGTTAGTACCATTTAAGTATTTGTCTACATTATCTTTTGTAACTAATTCAAAAGGAATATCGTAATTTTTATCAATTTTCTTTCCTTGTGCTGCTTCAACGGCAACATCCAATGATTTTTTGCCTTGTGCAATCGCATTCTGATAAATACTTGCTATTTGTTTTCCATCTTTAACAGCAGTTAATGCGTCCTTTACACCATCAACACCTACGACCGGTAATTTTAAATTCTTTTCTTGCAATGCCTTTTCTGCACCTAGAGCCATTTCGTCATTTTCACCAATCACACCATTAATTTTTCCTGAAAAAGCTTGTAACCAGTTTTCCATGAGAGTCAATCCTTCTGCACGAGACCAGTTCGCTGTTTTTTCAGCCAAAACATGGATTTCTGGATACTTCTTCAAAACATTAAAAATACCTTGCTTGCGCTCAATTTGTGCTGACTGTCCGATCGGCCCATCTAAAATAACGATGTTTCCTTTTCCATTCAAAGCTTTTGCCATTTGTTCCGCTTCCATTTCACCGGCTTTTACATCGGGCGAACCTACATATGATGTTAACTTCTGAGCGGTCATTTTGGCGTTAACACCAATCACCGGTATTCCTTGATCTACAATTTGATTAACTGTATTATTTAATGCATTTGCATCAATCGGATCAACTATGATAGCATTCACTTTCTCTGTTGCTAAGTTTTGTAATTGTGAAATTGCCGTGTTCGCGCTGTAGTTCCCATCCATAACAAGTAAGTCTACACCTTTTGCTTTAGCTTCTTTTTCCATGGAATTTTTTAGCAAATTTGCAAATTCAGCTTTTAGTCCATATACTGAGAAACCTATTTTTAGTTTCTTTGAACTTGTACCCGACTGCTGATTTGAGTTTTTATTAGAAGAGTTTTGTGTAGTAGTTGCTGACGATCCGCAGCCGACTAATAGTGTTGCCATCATCGATGTAACAGCAATAGTAACCCCGATGTTCTTAACCAAATGTTTTTTCATTTTTCATTCCCCCGAATTGTTAATTTAGATAAAGATGAAGACAAATTTTGTTTTAAATAGATAGATAGATCCCAGTTCCACATTAGGTATAAGGAAATTTGTTTATATTCAAATCACCCCCAATCAGTTATTTTTTACGTTCAATCATAACAGCAGCTACGATAATGCATCCCTTGACGATCTGTTGCCAATAGGAGGAAACGTTCAACAAATCCAATCCGTTATTCAAGACTCCGATTAACAACGCACCAATTAGCGACCCCCAAAGTCTACCTTTACCACCCATTAAGCTGGTTCCACCAATTACTACGGCTGCGATGGCGTCCAATTCATAACCGTCACCCGCTTGTGGCAAACCGGAAGATACACGAGATGTTAAAATAATCCCGGCCAATCCGGCTAGTAAACCGCTGATGGAATACACCCAAATCTTAACCTTATCAACTTTAATTCCGGATATTTTGGCTGCGTTTTCATTTCCGCCAATTGCATAAACGTATCGTCCAAATTTCGTTTTGTATAGCAAAACCATGAAGATAATGGAAACAACTACGGTGATAATTACTGGTAATGGAATTTTTGCAATATCTCCGCCGCCAATTTGTAAAAAGCTTTGGCTAAGGTTCGCTACCGGCTGACCACCCGTATAAACAAATGTTGCACCTCTCGCTACTGCCATCATTCCGAGTGTTGTTATAAAAGGTGCTACCTTCCATTTAGCAGTTACAAATCCATTTATGAAACCTACAAAAAGCCCAACCGCAAGTCCCATGACTATAGATATAATTAAATTGGAATGTCCACTTTGGGCGAATGTAGCTGTTACAATACCGGCCAGTGCAACAATCGACCCAACTGATAAATCAATTCCCGCTGTTAGAATTACAAATGTTGCGCCGATTGCGAGTATCGCGTTAATGGAAATCTGACGAAGCACATTTATGATATTTTCAAAAGTCAAAAAACTATTACTTAAGATTGATAAGATTACAAACAAAAAAATAAAAGCAAAGATAATCCCGTAATTGAAAAAGAAATTCTTTAAACGAACTCCACTTTCAAGCTTTGTATTTAAATTTTTTGATTTTTCTTGTACTACTTCCACTTTAAAGCACCTCCATTAAATGCCCAGTTGCATAGGAAAGAATTTTTTCTTGTGTCGCGTCATCCCTTGTTAATTCGCCTGCAACTGTTCCTTCGTGAAAGACTATGATTCTGTCGCTCATACCAAGAACCTCTGGCATTTCCGATGAAATCATGATGATCGACATACCTTCTTGGACGAGTTGTGTCATCAGTTTATAGATCTCATTTTTTGCACCTACATCAATACCCCGAGTCGGTTCATCCAAAATTAGAATCTTTGGTTGTCTGAGCAACCACTTTGCCAAAACGACCTTTTGTTGATTGCCGCCGCTTAATGTTTCAACAATTTGTTCTGGTGAAAATGACTTAACCTTTAATTTTGCTATGAATTGATCGACTAAAGAACCTTCCTCCTTTTGATCAATAAAACTCAAATTTGAGATTTGATCTAATGAAGCCATAGTAATATTTGCCTTTACTGACATAGGGAGAAACAATCCCTGTCCTTTACGATCTTCTGTAACAAACGCTAATCCTTGCTTTATAGCATCGATCGGGGACTTGATATTCACTTTTTTCCCTTCAATATATATCTCTCCCTGAACCAATGCTGTAAGACCAAAGACTGCCTCAAACACTTCCGTCCTACCAGAGCCCATTAGACCTGCAATCCCTAAAATTTCACCTTTTTTTAAATCAAAACTTACACTTCTAAATTTCCCATTAACAGAAAGATCTTTAACAGAAAATACTGTTTCTTTAACATAAAAGGCTTCTTTTTTCGGATACATTTCTGTTAAGCTTCTTCCAACCATCATTGTAATTAAGATCTCATTATTTAATGCCTTTGCAGGTTTGGTAGCAATATGATTACCATCCCGAAAGACGGTAATCTCATCGGATATTTTAAAAATTTCATCCATTTTATGAGAGATGTAAATGATTGCTTTATCTTGCTTCTTTAAAATGTTGATGATTTCAAATAACCGATCTACTTCACGATCCGTAATAGCGGAGGTAGGTTCATCCATAATGATGATTTGTGAATCGTACGAAATCGCTTTTACGATCTCCACCATTTGCATTTCAGCTACACTAAGCTGATTCATTTTCATTCGAGGATTCAAAGATAAACCAATACTTTCTAATAACTTCGAAGCTTTCTGATACATTTTTTTATAATTTACAAATCTCGTTCCTGGGTTTATTGGCTCACGACCCAAAAATATATTCTCACCAATTGTCATTTCTAAAACAGGGCTTAATTCTTGGTGAATCATACTGATACCTTTTACCAAAGCATCCTTCGGCTCTTTGAGTTTAATAGATTCTCCATTAAATAAAATTTCTCCAGTATCGGGTTGATAAATACCAGCGAGAATCTTCATCAAAGTTGATTTCCCTGCCCCATTTTCTCCCATCAAGGCATGTACAGTTCCTTTACGAACTTTTAACGTAACATCTTTTAAAGCCTGTACTCCTGGAAATGACTTTGTAATTCTATTCATTTCTAGAATCACCTGGTTTTCCATGAGTAAACACCTCCAGTCTCGCTATAGTTGTATACGCTTGCAGTATGCGCTTTCTGATAATGCGCATAACAAAAGCTAACAACCACATGATTTACGTATCACTAATTCCAAAGGTAAAGTTATCGTTTTTTCTTTTCTTTGAGAGAAAAGTAATTGAACGGCAGATTTACCAATTTCAAAAGTCGGTTGAGAAATAACCGTTAATTCGGGAGTTAAAATTTCTTGCCAAGGTTGGTCATCAAAACCTATAAAAGCGCATTCATCTGGAATTTTAATAGACAACTCCTTTAGCGCTTTCAGCGCCCCAACGGTAAGCAAATAATTGCTGGCAATGATCGCAGTTGGCCTTGGTGTTAGTGACATCAGTTGGTGTACACATTCATACCCACCATTAATTTGTGATTGCGTCCCTGCATAGCTGCCTCCATACACAATGAGCCTTTCGTCGATTTCAATTCCATTTTCCTCCAGAGATTTGATATAACCAAAAAACCTTTGACGCGTTGTACTTATACCAGGTGAAGCCAAAATAATTCCAATATGCCTATGACCATGTTGAATTAAATGACTTGTGGCCAATCGACTCCCTTGAATATTATCTGTACGGACAGATGGTATATCTAGGTTCGATATTTCTCGGTCCAGCAATATGACGGGTATTCGATTGAAAAAATCCATACTGCTTAATTTCGTATTCACCGGAGCTACAATAACTCCATTGACACGATGTGCCAATAATAAATCGAGAAGCTCTTTTTGCTTTGCCTCATTTTCTTCAGAATTCGCTACCACAACCTGACAGTCATATTTTTGGCATTCTTCTTGCATACCTTTTAGCACTTCTGTAAAAAAGGGATTTTGATCCGGCACCACTAACCCAATCAATTTACTTGATCCGGCTTTTAAACTCCTTGCAGCTTCATTCGGAGAATAGCCTAAACGTTTAACAGTATCTAACACTAATTCTCTTGTTCTTTCACTAACCCCTTTTTTACCATTCAACACATGCGAAACTGTGGCGATTGATACTTTTGCTTCTTTCGCTACATCGTGGACAGTTGGTAATTTTAATTCCATCATACAATCTCCTAAACGTTTACTCAACTTCTTGTTAAACGTTTAATATTAACGTTGAATGAGGATTTTCCCTGATTCTAATCGTTTATTTTTGATATATTTTTTCGTTTTGTTAGTTTTAATTTTAATTGCCCTTTCACATTTTCGTCAATACCTATTTCATGAATTTTAAAAATATTTTTTGGTTCTTAATTTTACAAAATCCGTATATGCTGATTCAAAAAGGTGGAAAACGCTATTAATTTAGATGGATTATTATTTTTACTATTAAATTAAAAATTGTACTTTCAAAAATTTTATTGAAAAAATCAGTAGTATTCAGCTATAAATTCCTTGACAAATTTACAGTCATAACGAATACTTATACTAAAAAGAAACAAATAAAAAAAAACGAAAATTTATTCGAGAGGTGTTAGCATTGAATTTCTCAAATACTCAACTTTCGCAGTATAAATCAGGCAGGTAAATCTTGATATAACTTGGTAAACCTGCAATCCATTGCTGCAATTGACTTT